>NZ_NGFP01000020.1 GCF_002149035.1 Streptosporangium minutum | reverse complement strand
AGCATAAGCTTGGTTTCTGCAGCGCTCTGTCCCTTCGCCGGGTCCGGAGCAGCGCGAAACCAAGGTTCTTGCCCGCGTCCACTATGCGATTCTGAAACAGCAAGCACCGTGTGTGTTTGACAGTTTCACAGTGTTACGGCGGTTATGGCGAAGGGGAAACACCCGGTTACATTCCGAACCCGGAAGTTAAGCTCTTCAGCGCCGATGGTACTGCACCGGGGACGGTGTGGGAGAGTAGGTCGCCGCCGGACAATCTTTATAGGAAAGGCCACCCTTCGGGGTGGCCTTTTCTGTTTTCCAGACCCTTTCTGCTCCCCTGCCCTGCTCCCTAGAAGGCCCTCCGACAAGGCTCTCCGACGAAGAACGCCCTGACTCCCGTGGGAGTCAGGGCGCTGCCGGAGCGGTGGGGACCGAGGATCAGGGCGTGATGAACAGACCGTCGCCCACGGTCCGCTCGCTGCCGTCGGAGGGCCGGTTGATCACCTTGTGGCCGACGACCATCGCGGTCGAGCCGCCGCCATCGAAGTTGATGGCCTGCTTGGCGCCCAGCCAGCGCATCAGCTGAGCCGCCTCCACCATGGAGGCTCCCACGGTGACGCCCGGGTTGCGGCCGTCCACCGTCGCCAGGATCAGGCCCCCGGACTTCGTGACGCCGACCATCGTGCGCGGGTGGCGGCGGAGCATCATGACAACCGATGCGTGCCCGTCGGCCTTGGCGCTGATCCGCACCCGGCCGTTCCTGACGAGCCCGACACCGCCGCCCATGATGTACGTCTCGGGGGTGAGCGGCACGGCCCGGTCCGTCCGCAGGTCGATGACCTTGGTGTCCAGCTTCATGACGGAGGTCTCCTGGGCGTGGTCCAGGAGCCAGGTCGCCATGACACCGGTGCCGTGCAGCACGTAGGTGCCGCGTGAGACGACGCCGCCGGCCGCGCGGGCCTTGACGATCCTCCCCTGGGCGTCGACCACGATCTCGGCCCCGCCGTCGGCTGCCGTCTTGGTGCCGAACTCCTCGGTGTAGAGCACGAGTTCGTCCGCTCCGGCGGCCCGGTTGACGCCCTTGATCTCGGTCTTCGCCCCGTCAGCGGGGATCGCGGTGATCACCGTCTTCAGTTCGGTGATCCGGACCTTGCGACCGCTGATGACCAGGCCGCTGCGGCCGGGCACCGCCTCGCTGAGAAGCCTGCCGCCCACCACCGAGATGCCCATCGGGTCGCCCTGGAGTGCCTTGGGCGTGTGGATGTTGAAGAAACCGCCGTTGACGCCGGCGATGGCCTTGGTCAGCTTGGACATCGAAGTGGTGGTCTCGCGCTTGGCGACGCTGGTCCCGACGCTGCTCTTGAAGGACCCCCGGAAGACCCGCGGGTCCACCATCACCACGCGCATGTCCCAGGGGCCGGTGGTCTCCAGGCCGTCGTCACCGAGGTAGTCGGTCTTGGCCCGGATGTCGAACTCCTTGAGCTCCTTGACCACCTTGTCGGCCTTGGCGCGCTCCTTGAACGTCCACAGGCCGACGCGGACGAGGTATCGCTCCACGGCCGGGGCGTCCGCGGCGGCGGGCTGCACGATCTTCTGCACGCTGGGGGTGAATCCCGCCGCCGTGACCTCCTCCGCCTTAGCCTGGGCGGTGGTCAGCTTGCCGTCGTCGTGCCCGTTGGGCATCAGCACCGTCACGGTCCACCCCTGGGTGGACGTGCCGTACATCACGCTGAAAAGGTCGACTCCGGGGGCCACACTACGCTGGTTCTTGATCGGTGCCCCGCTCTGGCCGAGCGGGAACGCCGAGGTGGGAAAGGTCGCGTTCGCCCGATCGGCCTGTGCGGGAATCGCCGTGATGGTAAGCGCTATGGCTGAAAGCCCGACGATGATACGTCGCGACATGTATGTCTCTCTCTCCCCGTTGGTGACCATACTTCGGTGCACCATCGTGCCGAGATCTTCCTGCCGAGGGGAGCGAAACACGCCAAACATCCCAAGAAAGTGTTGTCGCCCGGACGCCGTCATATGCGGAACGACGGAATTCGAGTAGCCCGGAACTGCCTCCATCGGGTCAACCGCGCTGGTCAATACGGGTTAGTCGGCCTCGTTTCCCTGCGGTGCCGGCCAGGCGGCGCTACGGTTCAGTAGGCCGCATTCCCTCAGTTCAAGCGGCACATCTTTCCGAGAGGCAGCCGTCATGGGGCTGAACATTCTCATTGTGATCATCGCAAGCGTGGTGCTCGGGTTCATCCTTGGCGTGATCATGGTGCGACCGCGCCGCTGGGATCTCTACGTCTGCGCGGACGACACCGCTCACGTCGACCTCCCGTCCGATCGAGACGGGTAGGCGGGCGCACCAAGACGGGCGCAAGCCGTACGGAATCTGGGTCCGTACGGCTTGCGCCGCACTTCCCGTCAGGACATGCAGTGATACACCTTGCGCAGGGTCTCGTGGACGATCCAGGTGGTCCTGGTGCCCTCGGCGAGCAGGCAGACCGATCCCGGGACGAGTTCGACGGTGGCGCCGCCGTCGACCTCCACGGTGGCCCGGCCGGACAGGACCACGAAGATCTCGTCGCACTCGACGTCGATCACCGTGCCCGGCGTGATCTCCCAGATGCCCCGGGTCTGCGAGCCGTCGGGGGAGGACCAGAGCTCGGCCGAGGAGATCTGCGGTGAGCCGGCGAGGATCTGGGCGGGGTCCAGCTCGTCGGGTGACAGCCGTACCTCGCCGGTGGGGACGGCGAAGATCCCGGCGGCGGCGACCATGCGGGCCAGGTCGGCGGTCTCGGGGACGAGGATGTCGGGCATGGGGACCTTTCAGGTGCGGGGGTTGTCTCTCCGGAAGGACTCCAGCGCCAGGAGGGCGACGTGGAGGGAGAGGCAGGACTCGACATCGTCCAGGTCGGTGTCGAGGATGCGTTCCAGCCTGCGGAGCCGGTCGTAGAAGGCCGGCCGCGACAGGTGGGCCTTCTGGGCGGCCACCGCCTTGTTGCGGCCGGAGTCCAGGTAGATCCGGAGGATCCTGGCCAGGTCGCCGCCGCGCTGGGCGTCGTGAGCCAGCAGGGGGCCGAGCTCGCGTTCGGCGAAGGTCTGCAGGCGGGCGTCGTCTCTCAACAGGTGGAGCAGGCCGCGCAGGCGTAGGTCGGGAAGGCGGTAGAAGGCCCGGCCGTCGGGCTGCCTGACCGCCACGTCCGCGACCTGTTCGGCCTCCAGGAAGCTCCGCCGTACGTCACGCAGGGATTCGACCACCGATCCGGCGGCGAGGACGAACGGGGCGGCGAAGGCCCCCCGCAGGCGGTCGGCGAGCGCGGTCAGCGCGGGTTCGGCGAAGGTGCGCGGGGGCAGCGGCAGCAGGACGCCGACGCGGTTCTGGTCCAGGGCGCCGACCAGGGCGGGGAGGCGGGCGTCACGGCAGGCGGCGGCGGCCGCGTCGGCCAGCTCGCCGAGTCTGGCGAGCTGCTCCTGGCTGTCCAGCGGGTTCTCCGACTGCTCGGCCACGCGGAGCACCACGCTGATGAGCTTGCGGCCGGTCAGCGGCACCCCGACCGCCCGGGCGCGGGCCGCGGCCTCCTCGGGGTCGGCGTAGGCGTGGGTCAGGATGCCGGTGATGATCGTGCCGTGGGCCTGGCGTTCCAGCGACTCCTGGTGACGCTCCAGCAGGCGGCCGAGGGCAAGGGTGGTCGCGGCGCGTTCGGCGAGCACGATGTCGCGTGGGCCGGGCTCGCCGTCGCAGAGCAGGATCAGCCTGCCCCAGTCCTGGCCTCGCGCGCCGACCATGGTGACCAGCCAGCCGGAGGCCGAGTCGTAGGCGGTCCGCTCCTCCGGCGCCACGGCCCGGGAGCGGGTCTCCCAGCTCGCCAGCAGCGTCCCGGTGTCGCGGCCGGCCGTCTCGCAGGCCAGCACCTGGTGGGCGAGGTTCTCCAGCAGCACCGGCCGCCCCGACAGTCGCGCGACCTGGCTGAGCACCTCGGCGGGGGAGGCGCCCTCGACCGACAGTTCGGTGAAGACCTCGTGGAGTTGCTCGGAGGCGCGCAGCTCCTCCAGCTGGATGTCGATGATCCTGGCGTGCACCGACTCGGTGATCTGCACGAAGGGGGTCTCGCGGGCCAGCGTGATCAGTGGGAGGCCGTGTTCCTCGGCGGCGTTGATCACGCACCGGGGCAGTTCCCTGATGAACTTGCGGCCCAGCTCCACGATCAGCCCGGACGCGCCCACGGCGGCCAGCGCCGCGACGTAGTCGGCCAGCTTCTCGGGGGCGTCGGGGAGCGCGATGCCGGTGGTGAGCACCAGCTCGCCACCGCGCAGCAGGTGGGCGATGTCGGTGACCTCGCCTACGTGGACCCAGCGCACCCTGGTGTCCAGCCGGTCGGCTCCCGCGACGATCCGGGGGTTGCCTCGGCGGACGGTGTCCAGGGCGAGGACGTCGGCGATGGTAGGGAGCACATACTGAGAGTATCCGATCAGACTGTAAGTGTGAACGGTGGTCGCCTTACACCTTGTCCTGTCGACCCGGCGTCTGCTGTCTTTGTTGGCGGCGATTTTCCCTTTCTGTTCCTGGTTAACACCATCAAAATGGGTATGGCGGTGTTGAGATAAAGGGAGAGAGGAGGGGATGAGGATGCCCCGTCCGGTTACCAAGGGTCTGGTCCTCGCGGCCGTCTCAGCGATCTGTTTCGGCTTCTCCGGACCTCTGGCCAAGTCGCTCATCGACGCGGGACTGTCGCCTCTGCAGGCGGTGTGGACGAGACTCGCCGGGGCGGCGATCGTGCTGCTCGTCGCCACCGCTCTGGTCAGGCCGTCCGTCCTCGTCGTTCCCCGGCACCGGCTGCGTTTCGTCGCCGCCTACAGCCTGGTCGGCTTCGCCGCGGTGCAGGCCTTCTACTACGGGACGATCGCCCGGCTGCCGGTGGGGGTGGCGGTGCTGCTGGAGTACGCCTCGCCGGTCCTGGTCCTGGCCTGGGTGCGGCTGGTACGGCGGGCACGGTTGCCGCGCGCCGCCGCGGTCGGCGCCGTCCTGGCGGTCGGCGGGCTCGCCTGCGTCGTCGAGGTGTGGCGGGGCGTCCGTCTCGACGGGCTCGGTCTCGTGCTGGGTCTGGGGACGGCCGTCTGCGCCGCCGTGTACTTCCTGCTCAGCCAGGACGCGGGCCGTGACGTCCACCCGCTCGGCGCGCTCACCTGGGGGCTGACCGGCGCGGCCGTCGTGCTCACGCCCCTGGCCGCGCCCTGGCGTCTGCCCTGGCACCTGTTCGCCGCCGACCTCGCGCTGGGCGGCCGGACGCTGCCGGCTCCCGCGGCGATCGGCTGGCTGGTCGTGGTCGGGACCGTGGTCGCCTATGCCAGCGGCATCGCGGCGGTGCGGGTCCTGACCGCCGCCGTCGGAGCGACGGTCGCCTCACTTGAGGTGCTCGCCAGCGTGGTCATCGCATGGGCGCTGCTGGGCGAGGCCCTCGGCGCCCCCCAGATGCTCGGCGGCGCCCTGGTGCTGGCGGGTGCGCTCCTCGCCCAGAAGGCCGTGGCCGGGGCCCGCTCCCGCCCGGTCTCCGTTTCCCGCGTGGAATCCACCGAGGCCGTGCACGCCTCGCGCTGAACTCCGCCGGGGCCGTTCCCGCTCCGCTCCGCACTCCGTCGGGGCCGTTCCCGCTTCGCTTCGCACTCCGCCGGGGCCGTTCCCGTCTCGCGCTGGACTCCGCGGAGCCCGTTCTCGCCCCGCGCTGGACTCCGCCGGGGCCGTTCCCGCCTCGCTCCGGACCATCCCGCATCGGTGCAGGTCATGTCCCGCCTCCGGTGACTTAGGATTACTTGACCTTTTCATGGCCGAGAGGCGCGGGTGAAAATGATTGAGACTTCTGGCACGGCAGGGCGTGGTGCCGCGGCGACCGCATCCGGTGTGGAGGAACTGGATCTCCGCCAGCTTCTTGCCGGACTCACGGCCGTGCGCGACGGCGACTTCGGCACGCGCCTGCCCGACGACGGCGACGGGCTGCTCAAGGAGATCGCCACCGTGTTCAACGGCATGGTGGACCAGCTCTCCCTGTTCACCTCCGAGGTGACGCGGGTGGCCCGTGAGGTGGGCACCGAGGGGCAGCTGGGCGGTCAGGCGGACGTGCCCGGCGTCTCCGGCACGTGGAAGGACCTGACGGACTCGGTCAACGCCATGGCGGGCAACCTCACCGACCAGGTCCGCGACATCGCCCAGGTCGCGACCGCGGTGGCGACCGGCGACCTGTCGCAGAAGATCACCGTGGACGTCCGCGGTGAGATCCTGGAGCTGAAGAACACCCTCAACACGATGGTGGACCAGCTGTCGTCCTTCGCCGACGAGGTGACGCGGGTGGCCCGTGAGGTGGGCACCGACGGCCGACTGGGCGGTCAGGCCGAGGTGACCGGGGTCGCCGGCACCT
Organism: Streptosporangium minutum; assembly: GCF_002149035.1. Lineage (GTDB taxonomy): Bacteria > Actinomycetota > Actinomycetes > Streptosporangiales > Streptosporangiaceae > Streptosporangium > Streptosporangium minutum. Next base: position 53,723 of record NZ_NGFP01000020.1, on the reverse strand, counting down.
GGCGCGACCTGACCGACTCGGTGAACTTCATGGCGGGCAACCTCACCGACCAGGTCCGCAGTATCGCGCAGGTCACCACGGCGGTCGCCAAGGGCGACCTGTCGCAGAAGATCACCGTGGACGCCCGGGGTGAAATCCTGGAGCTGAAGAACACCATCAACACGATGGTGGACCAGCTGTCGTCCTTCGCCGACGAGGTGACGCGGGTGGCCCGTGAGGTGGGCACCGACGGCCGGCTGGGCGGCCAGGCCGACGTCAAGGGCGTCTCGGGCACCTGGCGCGACCTGACCGACTCGGTCAACTACATGGCGGGCAATCTCACCGACCAGGTGCGGAACATCTCGCAGGTGGCCACGGCGGTCGCCCGCGGCGACCTGTCGCAGAAGATCACCGTCTCGGCCCGGGGTGAGATCCTGGAGCTGAAGAACACCCTCAACACGATGGTGGACCAGCTGTCGTCCTTCGCCGACGAGGTGACGCGGGTGGCCCGTGAGGTGGGCACCGACGGCCGGCTGGGCGGCCAGGCCGACGTCAAGGGCGTCTCGGGCACCTGGAAGGCGCTCACCGAGTCGGTGAACGTGATGGCCGACAACCTCACGGCGCAGGTCCGCAGCATCGCGCAGGTCACCACGGCGGTCGCCAAGGGCGACCTGTCGCAGAAGATCAGGGTGGACGCGCGCGGGGAGATCATGGAGCTGAAGGAGACCATCAACACGATGGTCGACCAGCTCTCGGCCTTCGCCGACGAGGTCACCCGGGTCGCCCGCGAGGTCGGCACCGAGGGCAACCTCGGCGGCCAGGCCACCGTCCGCGGGGTGTCCGGCACGTGGAAGGACCTCACCGACAACGTCAACTCGATGGCCAACAACCTGACCAGCCAGGTGCGCTCCATCGCGCAGGTCACCACGGCGGTCGCCAAGGGCGACCTGTCGCAGAAGATCACTGTCGAGGCCAAGGGCGAGGTCGCCGCGCTCGCGCAGACCATCAACACCATGGTCGACACGCTGAGCGCGTTCGCCGACGAGGTCACCCGGGTCGCCCGCGAGGTCGGCACCGAGGGCGAGCTGGGCGGTCAGGCCCGCGTGCCCAACGTGGCCGGCACGTGGAAGGACCTCACCGACAACGTCAACTCGATGGCCAACAACCTGACCAACCAGGTCCGCAACATCGCGCAGGTCACCACGGCGGTCGCCCAGGGCGACCTGACCAAGAAGATCGACGTGGACGCCCGGGGCGAGATCCTGGAGCTGAAGACCACCATCAACACGATGGTCGACCAGCTGTCGTCCTTCGCCGCCGAGGTCACCCGGGTGGCCCGCGAGGTGGGCAGCGAGGGGCGGCTGGGCGGCCAGGCCGAGGTCGAGGGGGTCTCCGGGACCTGGAAGCGGCTGACGGAGAACGTCAACGAGCTGGCCGGCAACCTGACGCGCCAGGTGCGTGCGATCGCCGAGGTGACCAGCGCCGTGACCTCGGGGGACCTCACCCGGTCGATCACCGTCGACGCCTCCGGCGAGGTGGCCGAGCTCAAGGACAACATCAACTCCATGGTGCAGTCCCTGCGTGAGACCACCCTGGCCAACCAGGAGCAGGACTGGCTCAAGTCCAACCTGGCCCGCATCTCCGGTCTGATGCAGGGGCACCGAGACCTCGCCGTCGTGGCCGAGCTGGTGATGAACGAGCTGGCCCCGCTGGTCTCGGCCCAGTACGGAACGTTCCTGCTCGCGGAGGAGACCTCGGACGGCGCGGAGCTGCGGGTGGTCGGCGGTTACGGTCACCGGGAGACCGGTCGTTGCTACGGGTTCGGCGACTCGCTCGTGGGACAGGCCGCGCTGGCCAAGCGTCCCATCCTGGTCGAGGACATCGCCACCGGATACCTCACCATCTCCTCCAGCCTGGGGGCGGCTGGTCCGGTCAATCTCATCGTGCTGCCGATCATCGTCGAGGACCAGGTGCTCGGCGTGATCGAGCTGGCCAGCCTCAACCGCTTCACCCAGGTGCACCGGGCATTCCTGGAGCAGCTGGTGGAGACCATCGGCGTCAACGTCAACACGATCGTCGCCAACGCCCGGACCGACTCCCTCCTCACGGAGTCGCAGCGGCTCGCGATCGAGCTGCAGGTCGGTCAGGAGGAGCTGCAGCGCTCCAACGCCGAGCTCGAGGAGAAGGCGGAGCTGCTGGCCCGGCAGAACCGCGACATCGAGACGAAGAACAGCGAGATCGAGCAGGCGCGGCAGGAGCTGGAGGACCGGGCCAAGCAGCTCGCGCTGGCCTCCAAGTACAAGAGCGAGTTCCTGGCCAACATGAGCCACGAGCTGCGCACCCCGCTCAACTCGCTGCTGATCCTCGCCCAGCTGCTGGCCCAGAACCCGGCCCGCAACCTCACCGCCAAGCAGGTGGAGTACGCCAACGTCATCCACTCGGCCGGCACCGACCTGCTCCAGCTGATCAACGACATCCTCGATCTGTCCAAGATCGAGGCGGGCAAGATGAACATCAGCCTTGAGTCCCTGCCCCTGCGGCAGCTCCTCGACTACGTCGAGGCGACCTTCCGCCCGTTGACCACGGAGAAGGGGCTGCGGTTCGACGTCACCGTGGCCCCCGACGTCCCCGGCGAACTGCTCATGGACGAGCAGCGGCTACGCCAGGTGCTGCGGAACCTGCTGTCCAACGCGGTGAAGTTCACCGAGACGGGTTCGGTCCAGCTCCGCATCGAGCGGGTCGGGAGGATGGACCTGCTGGGGGTCCCCGGGCAGGAGACCCTCGCCTTCCACGTCGTGGACACCGGCATCGGCATCGCCAAGGAGAACCTCTCCCAGATCTTCGACGCCTTCCAGCAGGCCGACGGCACCACCAGCCGCAAGTACGGCGGCACCGGGCTGGGCCTGTCCATCAGCCGGGAGATAGCCGCGCTGTTCAACGGCGAGATCCGGGCGGTCAGCGCCCTGGGCGAGGGCAGCACCTTCAGCCTCTGCCTGCCGATCGCGGACGTCACCCCGAGCGCCGCGGTCACGGCGGCCGCCGGCTCCGCGGCCGTCGGATCCGCCGTGCCGGCCTCCGCGCGGCCGGCCGGCACGGCGGCCGAGCGGGCCGGCAGGGAGGGCCGCCGCCTGCTCGTCGTGGAGTCGCGGCCCAACGGGCTGCTCTCCCAGCTCGCCGAGAGCGTCGTCGCCGACCTCACCGGGACGCACGGGCCGGTCTGGGTCTCCACCGCCAACGATCCGGTGACCGCTTTGGAGAGCCTGAAGAGGGACGACTACCACTGTGTCGTGCTCGATCTGGGCATGGGGCACGACGGGGCGGCGGAGTTCCTCCGCGGGTTCGACGACGATCCGGTCCTGCGCGAGCTCCCCGTTCTCGCCCATCACACCCGTACGCTCACCCGGCCGCAGGAGAACCTGCTCAAGGGCCGCTCCAACACCCAGCCCCTGGAGCTCCTGCCCAGCCTCGACGAGCTGCGCGAACGCATCACCCTGCACCTTTCGGCCCAGGAGCCCGGCCACGTGCTGCCGCTGGTCCAGCCCAGTCCCGACGAACGGCCGCAGGCGCTGAACGAGGCCGACACCATACTGGTGAACCGCAAGGTCCTGGTCGTCGACGACGACGTCCGCAACGTGTTCGCGCTGACCAACATCCTCGAACTCCACGGCATGCAGGTGCTCTACGCGGAGAACGGCCGCAAGGGCATCGAGGTGCTGTCGCGCAACGAGGACGTCGACCTGGTCCTGATGGACATCATGATGCCGGAGATGGACGGCTACGCCGCCACCGCCGCCATCCGCAAGATGCCGCGCTTCGCCGACCTGCCGATCATCGCGGTGACCGCCAAGGCCATGCAGGGCGACCGGGACAAGACCCTGGCCGCGGGGGCCAGTGACTACGTCACCAAACCGGTCGACGCGCAGGAGCTGCTCTCCCGCATCCAGCAGTGGATGGGACTGTGAACGGACCCCGCCGCACGTGAACGGGCGCCCGGCGGCGGTCCCGCCGTCCCGCCGGGCGGCCCCGGGCATCCGTCCCGCCGGGCGCGGGGAAGGACACCCCGGGCCCGTGGGTCACAATGCTCGGCGGGGGTGGTGGTGATGCGACGCGGTGTCGTGGCGACGCTGGTCTCGGCGTCGGCGTTCGGGCTCATGCCCGTCTTCGCGTTCTACGCGTACGGCACGGGGATGTCGGTGACGACGCTCCTGCTGCTGCGGTTCGCGATCGCGGCGGCGGTGTTCCTCGGCTGGCTGGGGCTGCGTGGCAGGCTCGGCCGGCTGACGGGGCGGCAGTGGGCGACCCTCGCGCTGCTGGGCGGCGGCATGTACGCGGCCCAGTCGCTGCTGTACTTCACGGCGGTCCAGCGCATCGCGCCGGCCCTCGCGGTGCTGCTGCTGTACCTGTATCCGGGGCTGGTCTCGGTCCTGTCGGCGGTGGTGGAACGGACACGCGTGAGCTGGAGCGTCGTCGGGCCGATCCTGGTGTCGCTGGCCGGGCTGACGCTGGTGGTGGGCCGGCTCGACGCGGGCCTCGACCTTCTCGGCGTGCTCGCGGCGGTCGGGGCCGCCGTGACCTACGCCTTCTACATCGTCCTGGGCAGCAGGGTGTCCGCCTCGCTGTCTCCCGCGGTCACCACGGCCTATCTGACGATGTTCGCCACGGGGTCGTTCGCGCTCCTCGGGCTGGCGCTCGGCGGGCTGGACCTCGGTTTCGCGCCGGCGGGCTGGGTCTGGGCGGCGGCTGTGGCGATCGTGTCGACCGTGCTTGCGATCGCGCTGTTCTTCGCCGGGGCGACGACGCTCGGCCCGGTCCGCGCGTCGATCCTCAGCATGCTGGAGCCCGTCGTGGCGGTGCTCGCCGCGTGGCTGCTGCTGGGCGGGACCCTGTCGTGGCCGCAGCTCGCGGGCGGTGCGGTCGTGCTGGCCGGTGCGGTCTGGGGCATCCTGGCGACTCCCGTCCGTGGCGATGCCTCGCCGGAGGACCCGGCGGGGGAGGAGACCACGGCCGTGTCGGCGTCCTCGTAGGGGGCCGTCCGTGAGAGGCCGCCGTTTCAGGCTTTGGAGCTTCCGGCCTCATGGGGGGTCGCCGTTCCGGGCCTCGTGGCCCCGGGCTCCATGGAGGCCTGCCTCAGGCGTTCCTGCAGGCCGTCGAGGATGCAGGTCAGGCCGAAGTCGAAGTTGAGCTCGCGGCTGGTGCCCGGGTCCATGCCGGCGTACTCCGCGTAGCGTGCCGCCAGCTCGGGATGGTCGACGGCGGCCCTGTCCACCGCGGACTTCATTCCGGCCATCAGCCCTTCGTCGCTCAGCTCGGCGCCGGCCATGGCGGCGCGCCAGGCGATCTCGGGCGTGGTCACGCCCAGCACGTAGGACATCAGCGTGGACGAGGCGTAGTCCAGTGCCATGCCCTCGAACCCCGCCAGCGAGAACGTCCTCAGCAGCCGGGCCGATATCTCCATCGCGTTGGGGCCCAGGGACGGCCTGGTGCCGACCAGCGCGACCGACCAGGGGTGTTCGAAGAGCGCCGTACGCAGGCCGTAGGCGAACATCGAGGCCGCGTCCCGCCAGCCGACCACGCTGGGGTCGGGCAGGGCGACCTTGCCGAAGACCTCGTCCATGACCAGTTCGAGCAGCTCGTCCTTGTTGGCCACGTGCCAGTAGATGCTGGTCGCGCCGGAACCGAGCCTGGCGCCCAGGCGGCGCATGCTCAGCGCGTCGAGGCCTTCGGCGTCGAGCAGCTCCATGGCCGCGCGCACGATCTGGTCACGGCTGAGTGCCGTGCTCTTGGCGGGGCGGTTCTCGCGGGTCCAGACCGAGCTGAAGTGCTGTTTCACTCCATAAGCATAAATCCATTCGCACACTGTTCGAGTCTGTCGTACGCTGTGCGAGTGACATCGAACACTGTACGGGCCGAGCCCGACCCCCGGCGTTGGTGGATCCTGGGCGTGCTCTGCCTGAGCCTGCTGGTCCTCGTGGTGGACAACACCGTGCTGAACCTGGCCATCCCGGCCTTGATGACGGACCTGGGCGCCAGCCCCTCCGACATCCAGTGGATCATCGACGCCTACATCCTGGTCTTCGCCGGTCTGCTGCTCACCTCGGGCAGCCTGTCCGACCGTTACGGGCGCAAGCGTTTCCTGATCATCGGCCTCGTCCTCTTCGGCGGGGCCTCGCTCGTCGCGCTGCTGGTCACCGAGCCCTGGCAGCTCATCGCCGCACGCGCGCTGATGGGCGTCGGCGGCTCCATCCTGATGCCGAGCACCCTGTCGATCCTGATCACCGTCTTCGACGATAACGAGCGCCGCAAGGCCATCGCCGCCTGGAGCGCGGTGGCCATGGTCGGTGTGATCGCCGGCCCCACGCTGGGCGGCTTCCTGCTGGAGCACTACTGGTGGGGCTCGATCTTCCTGCTCAACGTGCCGATCACACTCGTCGCCATCCTCGCGGCGGTGCTGCTGATGCCCGAGACGCGCGGTCCGGCCCGCCGGCTCGATCCGGTCGGCGTGCTGCTGTCCACCGTCGGCATGAGCGCCCTGGTCTTCGTGGTCATCTCGGCGCCGGGTAAGGGCTGGACCTCACCCCAGGTGCTGGTGGCCGCCGTGCTGGCCGTCCTGGCGCTGGGCGGGTTCGTGCTGTGGGAGCGGCGGGCCGAGCAGCCGATGCTGCCGCTCCAACTGTTCCGCGACCGCAACTTCAGCGGCTCGTCGTTCTCGATCGTGCTGATGTCGTTCGGCACCGGTGCGCTGCTGCTGATGCTCACCCAGTATCTGCAGTTCGTGCTGGGCTACGGTCCCATGCAGGCCGGTCTCGCGCTGCTGCCGTACGCCGTGGCCGCCGCGATCTTCAACGGCGTCGGCGCGGGTCTCGGGCAGAAGGTCAGCAACCGCACGCTGGTGGCGCTGGGGCTGGGCGTGATGGCCCTCGGCTTCGGCGTGCTCGCCTTCATGACCGCCGACACCGGGTACGGCGTGATGATCTCCGGTCTGATGCTCATGGGCGTCGGCGGCGGTCTCGCGGGTCCCGCGGCCTACGCGACCCTGATGGGCGCGGTGCCGTCCGAGCACGCCGGCGTGGGATCGGCGCTCAACGACACCGTCCAGCAGGTGGGGATGGCGCTCAGCGTGGCCGTGCTCGGCAGCGTGCTGGCCGGGGTCTACACCTCGTCGATGCCCGTCGGGGCCCCGGCCGTCGCGAGGGACTCGATCGGCGGCGCGATCCTGCTCGGCGACCCGGGACTGATCCGGACCGCCCGGGACGCGTTCATCTCGGCCATGTCGTTCGGCTCCTGGGTGGGCGTCGGCTTCACCCTCGCGGCCGCCGCTCTGGCGTTCGCGGTGCTGCGCCCGGCCCCCGCGGCCCCGGCCCCGGAGCCGGGCCTGGTGGAGACGGGGAGCTGAGAGGTTCGCCAGGCTGCCGAGCTCGTACGTCCACACGTCGGTGGCCGATCCCACGGAGCGGGCCGGCCACCGACGCCTATGGGGAATGCCCGGCGGAAAGGCTCGCAAAAATTCATGTATTTCAGATTGCTTTAGTGGGAAATCTGGGCGACGATGAATCCGCGAGCCGCTGACCGCTGAAGCCCGGGCGGGGAACCTGGGGGGTGCTCCGCCCGATGCCCTGTACGGCTTGCGCCGCCCGTCGCAGGGCGCAAGCCGTACAGGGCCCTCCGGTCCGTGAAGGCGGCCGGTGAAGGCAGCCCGGGAAGGCAGCCCGGGAAGGAGGCCCGGACGGCCGCGCCGGCGGTGCCGCGCGGATCCGGGAAGGCGGGGAGGGCTGGGGAGGCGGCCTGGGCGTCGCCGACGGGCCGTGCGGGTCCGAAGATTACAGTGTGACGGCTTTAGCGACTATCTCCCGACACGTTGACGGTAGGAGTGGTCGTCCCGAGCGGCGATACTCGATACATGTCGGACCTTCTTGCCCGCCACCGGGCGGTAATGCCCAACTGGCTGGCCCTCTATTACAACGAGCCCATCGAGATCGTCGGCGGCAAGGGCAACCGGGTCGTCGACGCGTCGGGGAAGAGCTATCTGGACTTTTTCGCGGGCATCCTGACCAACATGATCGGGTACGACGTGCCCGAGGTGCGCGAGGCCGTCGAGCGTCAGCTCGCCACCGGGGTCGTCCACACCTCCACGGTCTACCTGCTCCGCGGCCAGGTCGAGCTCGCCGAGAAGATCGCCAAGCTGTCCGGGATCAAGGACGCGAAGGTCTTCTTCACCAACTCCGGCACCGAGGCCAACGAGACCGCGCTGCTGCTGGCGACCTACGCGCGCAAGTCCGACCAGGTGTTCGCCATGCGGCAGAGCTACCACGGCCGCTCCTTCGGCACGGTCGGCGTGACCGGCAACCGCGCCTGGAAGAACAACTCGCTGTCGCCGCTGAATGTGCACTTCCTGCACGGCGCCGACCGTCACCTCACCCAGTTCCGCGGGCTGTCGGACGCCGACTACATCAAGGTCTGCGTCGACGACCTGCGCCACGTGCTCGCCACATCCGTCGGCGGTGACGTGGCCGCGCTGATCGCCGAGCCGATCCAGGGCGTGGGCGGGTTCACCATGGCCCCCGACGGGCTGTTCGCCGCCTACAAGGAGGTCCTGGACGAGCAGGGCATCCTGTTCGTCTCCGACGAGGTGCAGACCGGCTGGGGCCGTACCGGCTCGGCGTTCTTCGGTATCCAGAACCACGGCGTCACGCCGGACATGATGACCTTCGCCAAGGGGCTGGGCAACGGCTTCGCGGTCGGCGGCGTCGTGGCCCGCGGCGACCTGATGGACAACCTGCACGCTGTCGGCCTCGCGACCTTCGGCGGCAACCCGATCTCGATGGCCGCCGCCAACGCGACGCTGGACTACGTCCTCGACCACGACCTGCAGGCGAACGCCGCCCGGACCGGCGCCCTGATCATCGACGGGCTCCGCGAGGCCGCGCCGCGCCTGCCGATCGTCGGCGACGTCCGCGGGAAGGGCCTGATGTTCGCCGTCGAGCTCGTCGACCCGGCGACCGGCGAGCCCTCCCCGGCGCTCGCGGCCCGGTTCATGGAGGAGACCAAGAAGGCAGGTCTGCTCGCGGGCAAGGGCGGCCTGTACGGCAACGTGCTCCGCATGGCCCCGCCGCTCACCCTGACGCCGGACGAGGCCGCCGAGGGTCTCGGGATCATCGTCAACGCACTCGAAGTCATCAACGCTGAGGTGGTCCCGTCATGAAGAACGTCACCCATTGGATCAACGGCGCTCCCGCCGAGGGCGCCGGCCGCACGTCCGAGATCTTCAATCCGGCGACGGGTGAGGTGAGCGGGCATGTCCAGCTGGCGTCGGTGGCCGAGGTCGACGCGGCCGTGGCCGCCGCCGTGGCGGCCTTCCCGGCCTGGCGGGACGCCTCGCTGGTCAAGCGGGCGCGGGTGCTGTTCCGCTTCCGCGAGCTGATGTACGCCAACCAGGACGAGATCGCCCGGCTCATCTCCGCCGAGCACGGCAAGGTCCACTCCGACGCGCTGGGCGAGGTGGCCCGCGGCCTGGAGGTCGTGGAGTTCGCCTGCGGCATCCCCCACCTGCTCAAGGGCGGCTTCTCCGAGGGCGTCTCCACCCGGGTCGACTCCTTCTCGATCCGCCAGCCGCTGGGCGTCGTCGCCGGCATCACCCCGTTCAACTTCCCGGCCATGGTGCCGATGTGGATGTTCCCGATCGCGATCGCCGCGGGCAACGCCTTCATCCTCAAGCCGTCCGAGAAGGACCCGTCGGCCTCGCTGCTGATGGCCTCGCTCTGGAAGGAGGCCGGGCTGCCGGACGGCATCTTCAGCGTCGTCCAGGGCGACAAGGTGGCGGTGGACCGGCTGCTGGAGCACCCGGACGTGCGCGCCGTCTCCTTCGTCGGGTCCACGCCCATCGCCAAGTACGTCTACGAGACCGGCACCTCCCACGGCAAGCGGGTCCAGGCGCTGGGCGGCGCCAAGAACCACATGCTCGTGCTCCCCGACGCCGACCTCGACCTCGTCGCCGACGCCGCGGTGTCGGCGGGCTTCGGCTCGGCGGGGGAGCGCTGCATGGCGATCTCCGTCGTGCTGGCGGTGGACCCGGTCGGCGACGAGCTGGTCGACAAGATCGTCTCCCGCGTCTCCGAGCTGACCATCGGCCCCGGCGACGACCCCGCCTCCCAGATGGGCCCCCTGGTCACCGAGGTCCACCGTGACAAGGTCGCCTCCTACCTCGACCTGGGCGTCGCCGAGGGCGCCAAGCTCGTCGTGGACGGCCGCCAGACCCCGATCATGGGCGGCACCACGGCGGCCGAGACCCCGGGCTTCTGGCTCGGCCCCACGGTCCTCGACCACGTCCCGGCCGAATCCCGGGTCCACCGGGAGGAGATCTTCGGCCCGGTCCTGGCGATCGTGCGCGTGTCCTCCTACGAGGAGGGGGTGGAGCTGATCAACGGCGGTGAGTTCGGCAACGGCACCACGGTCTTCACCAACGACGGCGGCGCCGCCCGGCGCTTCCAGAACGAGGTGGAGGTCGGCATGATCGGCATCAACGTGCCGATCCCGGTGCCGATGGCCTTCTACAGCTTCGGCGGCTGGAAGGCCTCGCTGTTCGGCGACACCCACGTCCACGGGACCGAGGGCGTGCACTTCTACACCCGGGGCAAGGTCGTCACGTCGCGCTGGCTCGACCCGAGCCACGGCGGCGTCAACCTGGGGTTCCCGACCAACAGGTAGTCTCGGCGCGGCGGAGCCCGGGGAGCGACCTCGCTCCCCGGGCTCCGCCGTGTCATCGCAGGTCACCATGGTCGTATCGGGGGCGGGAAAGATCCGTGCGAGCTGCCGGCAGGGGAGCGGGCCGATAGGCTCCGGTCAGGTCGGCACCGGCATCGTGGGAGGACTTCGTGGCCAGGGACAGGCTCCGCCGTACGCGTCTCGGAGTGCTGGCGGGGGCGGGCGGGCTGGCACTAGCCGTCGCCGTCCCGGCGGGGATCGCGAGCGCCGCCCCGCCGGCGGGGAGCCCGTCGGCCCGGCTCCTCACCGCCGCCCCGCCGATGGCGAGTCCGTCGCCCCGGGTCCTCACCGCCGCCCCGCCGATGGTGAGCCCGTCATCCCCGGCCGTCGGCCGCCCGGCGGCGGCGGCCACGGTTCCCGCCGCCGCGGCGCCCACCCGGGGCGCCGGCGCCGGCACGAGCCCCAGCCCGAAGCCCCCGGCGTCCATCGGCAAGGGCGAGGGCACGCTCCGGGTGCTCACGTTCCAGGGCCACGTCGAGTACGGCGGGACCAGCTCCAGGGCCAACTGGGTCTCCTCCTTCGAGGAGGACACGGGGTGCCGGGTGGTGAAGCTCGACCGGGTCAGGACGGGCGAGGAGATGGCCGCCAAGCTCCTCGGCAACTCCTATGACGTCATCTCGCCCCCGCCGGACCTGGCCGGACTGCTGATCGCGGAGCGCAGGGTCGCGCCGGTCGAGACCGCGTTGATCGAGGCCTACAAGCACATCCCCAAGCGGCTGCGCGAGCTGCCCGCCCTGCGGCGGGACGGCAAGGTCTACGGCATCCCGTATCTCTGGGCGGTCAACCAGGTCATCTACGAGCTGGGCAGGCCGCAGGGGCCGGAGGCCCTCTACACGACCTCCCCCGTGGCGATCAGGGACAGCCCGCTGAGCATCGCCGACGCCGCGCTGGCCCTCGCGCGGACCGGCGCCGGGCCGGAGGTCAAGGACCCGTTCCAGCTCACCGCCGCCCAGCTCGACGCGGCTGTGAAGCTGCTCGCCGAGCGGGACGGTCCCGACCGGGTCTACTGGAAGGACTCCACCGATGTGATCCGGGCCCTCGCGGCGGGTTCGGTGCGGCTCGCCCAGGCCCTGCCGTACCACCGGGATCTCTTCCGGCGCGCGGGCCGGCCGATGAAGGCGCTGGACGGGGCACCGATGACCGGGTGGGTCGACTCGTGGATGCTCGCGGCCAAGCCCGCCAGCCCGAACTGCGCCTACAGGTGGCTGAACTGGACCAGCTCGGCGGAGGCGCAGCGCCCGGCCGCCGCCTGGACGGGGCTCGCCCCGGCCAACCCCGAGGCGTGCACGGGGCGTGCCCGGCGCATGTGCGAGGTCTACCGCGTCCGCGACGACGCCTGGCTCCGGCGCGTCCTCTTCGCCGCCCGCCCGACAAGGGATTGCGGCGGCCGGGGCGGGGAATGCACTGACTACAGCGACTGGGCACAACGCTGGAAGAACCTTGTGAAGTGAGCGGGGGTTCCGTGGTCCGAGCTTGACGCGAGCCGCGGGCGCGCCCGTCCCCCCGCTGGGCGTGACCCGCCAGGGGCGCTCCGGGCGCTCCCCCGACCCCGGAGCGCCCCACCTTTTCCGCAGGCATGTCTGCCTTCCCCTTTATTCGCCACGGTTTCCGTCGTGATCTTCAGTTTCGGCAATGGATTCAATGGGTGAGTCATGTTTTCGGTATCGACTGGTTGACCAGTCAGCGACTAGGCTCCTGTCATGAGAATCCTTCTTGTGGGAGCGGGCGGGGTCGGCTCCGCTGTGGTTCCGATCGCCGCGCGCCGAGATTTCTTCGAACACATCGTGGTGGCGGACTCCAGACAGAGCCGCGCCGCCGGCGCCGTGGCCAAGATCGGTGATCCGCGCTTCAGCGCCATCGGGCTGGACGCATCCGACCAGGCGGCGGTCGAGGCCGCCCTGGCCGAGCACCGCTGTGACGTCCTCTTCAACGCCGTGGACCCCCGTTTCACCATGTCCCTTTTCCGGGCGGCGCTCAACGCCGGGGCGCACTACCTCGACATGGCGATGTCGCTGTCACGGCCCCACCCCCGCAGGCCGTACGAGCTGACCGGCGTGAAGCTGGGCGACGAGCAGTTCGCGCTCGGCGACGCCTGGCGCGACAGGGGCAGGCTGGCGCTGGTCGGCATGGGGGTGGAGCCCGGACTCGCCGACGTGTTCGCGCGCTACGCGGCCGAGCACCTCTTCGGGAGCATCGAGGAGATCGGCATCCGCGACGGGTCGAACCTGGTGGTCGAGGGCTACGACTTCGCGCCGACCTTCTCGATCTGGACGACCATCGAGGAGTGCCTCAACCCGCCGGTGATCTGGGAGGACGGCGACTGGCACACCACCGAGCCCTTCAGCGAGCCGGAGGTCTTCGACTTCCCCGAGGGGATCGGCCCGGTCGAGTGCGTGAACGTCGAGCACGAGGAGGTGCTGCTCGTCCCGCGCTGGATCGACACCAAGCGGGTGACGTTCAAGTACGGCCTCGGCGAGGAGTTCATCGACGTCCTCAAGACCCTGCACAAGCTCGGTCTGGACAACGCGGGCAAGATCCGGGTCGGCGGCGTCGAGGCCTCGCCCCGTGACGTCGTCGCGGCCAGCCTGCCCGATCCGGCCACACTCGGCGACCGGATGCGCGGCAAGACCTGCGCCGGCACCTGGGTGAAGGGTCTCGGCAAGGACGGCGAGCCGCGCGAGGTCTACCTCTACCATGTGGTCGACAACGAGTGGTCGATGCGCGAGTACGGGTGCCAGGCGGTGGTCTGGCAGACCGCCGTGCACCCGGTGGTCGCCCTGGAACTGCTGGCCACCGGCGGCTGGTCGGGCACCGGGGTGCTGGGGCCCGAGGCGTTCGACGCGGTGCCGTTCCTGGATCTGCTCAACGCCTACGGCTCGCCGTGGGGCATGCGCGAACAGGCCGGCCAGGTCCTGCAGTCCGCCTGACCCGGCTCAGCCCACGCCGGGCTCGCGCCTGAGGCCGTACCCCGCCCGGCCCGGCTCGCTCCGGCCTCCGGCGTCCGGTCTCCGAGTCCGTACGCCGCCCGCGACGGCCGCCGTCGCGGCTGACGTCACCCTCCCGGGGCGGCGGCCATGATCACCTGGCCGCCGTCTCGCGGCGTATCGGGCCAGGTCGTGTGACGTCTCTCACCCGATATCGGCGGGACTGTATAGCTTATGTCCCGGCATTGTTGCAGGATCCGGACACCATGACTCCCGATCGTTATGCCAGGTGGTCGGCCTGGCCCCCTCCGACAGGTATCGTTTCGCTCATCCCAGACTAAAAAAGTCAAAGCGGGATTAAACGTGCGCTAACGGGGATATGCGACATCCGCTCACGTGGATGCCAACGCCACCCCTCGCGCTCTCGGGCGACACACGAGGGGAGGACGATGGGCGCCTACATGCTGAAGCGGTTGATCAGCAATCTCCTGCTCGTGGCGATCGCCGCGAGCATGGCGTACTTTCTCGCCGCGACCAGCCTCAACCCCAGGGCCAAATACGAAGGCCGCCAGCCGCCGGTGGCGGAGGCGGTCGTCGACGGGGTGCTGGACGACTACAACCTCAACGACAAGACGCCGGTCTTCGAGCGGTACGTCACCTGGGTCTCCGGAGTCGTCCAAGGCGACCTCGGCAGGACCTGGGAGGGCAAGGAGGTCAACGGCGAGATGGGCCGGCGCATCGGCGTCAGCCTGCGACTGCTGCTCATCGGCACGATCGTCGGCTCGGGCATCGGTGTGGCCGTCGGGGCCTACGCCGCGGTCAGGCAGTACACGATCAGCGACCGGGTGATCGGCGTGACCTCCTTCGTCATCATGGCGATCCCGGTCTTCGTGATCGCGACGATGCTCACCATCGGGGCGGTCGGGCTCAACGGCGTCCTGGGCTTCACGCTCCTGGAGTACACCGGCGAGTACACCCCCGGGCTGAGCGGCTGGGACCAGTTCACCAGCCGGCTCAATCACCTGATCCTGCCGACGATCTCGCTCTGCCTCGGGCAGATCGCCTTCTACAGCCGGATCCAGCGCAACATGATGCTGGACGTGCTGGGCCAGGACTTCGTCCGCACCGCCAGGGCCAAGGGCCTCAGCCGCAGGAAGGCACTGTTCAAGCACGCGCTGCGGACCGCGCTGATCCCGGCCGCGACCTACTTCGCCTTCGCCTTCGGCACGCTGCTGACCGGTGCGATCTTCACCGAGAAGATCTTCGGCTGGCACGGCATGGGGGCCTGGCTGGTGGACTCGATCCAGCAGAACGACACCAACGCGGTCGCCGCGGTGAGCCTGTTCGCCGCCGTCTGCGTCCTGGTCGCGGGCCTGCTGTCGGACTTCGCCGTGGCCGCCCTCGACCCCCGGGTCCGGGTGAACTAGATGCGCTCGAAAGTCGTCCTCGCCCGCCTGGCGCGCAACCCGCAGGCCCGCTACGGACTCCTCGCCCTCCTGCTGCTCCTGCTGCTCGCCTACGCCGGTCCCTTCGTCGGCGCCCACACCTGGACCGACAAGGACTTCCTGGCCTTCCTGGAGCCGCCCTCGGCCGAGCACTGGTGGGGCACCACCCAGATCGGCCAGGACGTCTACGCGGTGACCTTGCGCGGCATGCAGAAGTCGATCGTCATCGGCTTCCTCGTCGCCCTCTTCTCCACCGGCGTCGCCGCCCTGGTCGGCGCCGCCGCCGGCTACTTCGGCGGGTGGGTGGACAGGGCCCTGATGTGGGGGGCCGACCTGCTGCTCGTGCTGCCCAGCTTCCTGATCATCGCCATCCTCTCGCCGAACCTCAAGGGCGGCTCGTGGCTCTGGTTCGTGGTCCTGCTCGCGGCCTTCTCCTGGATGATCACCTCCCGGGTGGTGCGGAGCATGACGCTCTCCCTGCGGGAGCGGGAGTACATCCTGGCCGCCCGTTACATGGGCATCCCCGGCTGGAGGATCATCCTCCGCCACGTCGTGCCGAACCTCTCCTCCCTGCTGATCATCGACGCCACGCTCAACGTCAGCGCGGCGATCATCGGCGAGGCGTCCCTGTCGTTCTTCGGCTTCGGCGTCCAGCCGCCCGACGTCTCACTCGGCACGCTGATCGCGGCGGGTAGCGGGCAGGTCACCGGCTACCCCTGGCTGTTCCTGTTCCCGGCCGGCCTGCTCGTGCTCCTCGTGCTCAGCGTCAACCTCGTCGGCGACGGCCTGCGCGACGCGCTCGACCCGGGGAGCAACCAGTGAACGAGCGAAGCGAGACGACCCGCGGACACGGCGCGCGGGGCAGGTTCGACGGGCCATCAGGCGAGGGGAACATGCCCATCCTTGAGGTGAACGATCTCAACGTCACCTTCCGCGGCGGCATCAAGGCCGTCCGGGGGGTGAGCTACCAGCTCAGCCGGGGCGAGGTCCTCGGCATCGTCGGCGAGTCCGGCTCCGGCAAGTCGGTGACCTCGCTGGCGGTGATGGGACTGCTCCCGGCCGGCGCCGAGATCAGCGGCTCGGTCCGGCTGCACGGCAGGGAACTGCTCGACATGCCGGAGGACGAGCTCGTCGGGCTCCGCGGCAAGACCATCGGAATGATCTTCCAGGACCCGCTGTCGGCCTTCACCCCCGTCTACACCATCGGCGACCAGATCGCCGAGGCCGTGCGGATCCACCAGAAGATCGGCAAGGACAAGGCGGCCAAGCGGGCGGTCGAGCTGCTGGACCTGGTCGGCATCCCGCACCCGGACGTGCGGGCCAAGGCGTTCCCGCACGAGTTCTCCGGCGGCATGCGCCAGCGCGCCATGATCGCCATGGCCATCGCCAACGACCCGGACGTGCTGATCTGCGACGAGCCGACCACCGCGCTCGACGTCACCATCCAGGCCCAGGTCCTGGAGGTGCTCAAGACCGCGCAGCGGGAGACCGGCGCCGGCATCGTGATGATCACGCATGACCTCGGGGTCGTCGCCGGCATCGCCGACCGGGTGCTGGTCATGTACGCCGGCAAGCCGGTCGAGCTCGGCACCGTGGACGAGATCTACTACCGTCCGCGCCAGCCGTACACGATGGGCCTGCTCGCCTCGATCCCGCGCATGGACCGCCCGACCGCGCGGCTCATCCCCATCGACGGCAACCCGCCCTCGCCCGCGGCGCTGCCGCCGGGCTGCCCGTTCGCACCCCGCTGCCCGATGAGGGTCAGCGCCTGCGACGAGGCGGAGCCCGACCTGGAGCGGATCGGACCCGGCACCCGGCTGTCGGCCTGCATCCGCTCGCACGAGATCGAGCTCAAGGGCCTCGACGGCGCCACGATCTACCCGGTGCCCGAGGCGCCCGCCGAGACGGCCGAGCCCCGGCCGCGCGCCGAGCGCGACACGGTGCTCAGCGTCGAGAACATGATCCGGCACTACCCGCTCATGAAGGGCGCGGTGTTCAAGCGCCGGGTCGGCACCGTGTACGCGGTGGACGGCATCAGCTTCGACGTCGCCGAGGGCGAGACGCTCGCCCTGGTCGGTGAGTCGGGCTGCGGCAAGACCACCACCCTCCAGCAGATCATGCAGCTGGAGGCCCCCCAGGGCGGCACCGTCGTCGTGCTCGGCAAGGACAGCGCCACGCTGGCCGGCGCCGACCGCAAGGCGCTCCGCCGGGACCTGCAGATCGTCTTCCAGGACCCGATGGCCGCGCTCGACCCGCGCATGCCGGTCGGCGACATCCTCGCCGAGCCGCTCCGCGCGCACGGCCGCAAGGACGTCGCCGCCCGGATCGCCGAGCTGCTCAGCCTGGTGGGCCTGGACCCGAGCCACGCCCAGCGCTACCCGCAGCACTTCTCCGGCGGCCAGCGCCAGCGCATCGGCATCGCCCGCGCGCTGGCCCTGGAGCCCCGGCTGATCGTGCTCGACGAGCCGGTGTCGGCACTCGACGTGTCCATCCAGGCGGGTGTGATCAACCTGCTGGAGGACCTGAAGGTCAGGCTCGGCCTGTCCTACCTGTTCGTCGCGCACGACCTGTCGGTGGTCCGGCACCTCGCGGACCGGATCGCCGTCATGTATCTCGGCAGGATCGCCGAGATCGGCACGGTCGACGAGGTGTACGGCAGGCCCGCCCACCCCTACACGCGGGCGCTGCTGTCGGCGATCCCGCTGCCCGACCCCGATCTGGAGCGCTCACGCGAGCGGATCCTGCTCGAAGGCGACCTGCCCAGCCCGGCCGACCCCCCGTCGGGCTGCCGCTTCCGCACCCGCTGCCCCAAGCGCGCCCTGCTGGGCGCCGAGGAGGCACGCAGGTGCGCCGAGGAAGAGCCCTCTGTTGTACGGCTCGCGCCCGCCGTCGATCACGGCGCCGCCTGCCACTACCCCGAAGAGGCCGAGGTCGTCGTGACCTCGCGTCGCTGACGACCCCTGTTGGAGGAACACGTGAAGGTTGGCTACAAGGCCATCGGCGGAGCCGCGCTCCTGGCCATGGCCCTCACCGCCTGCGCCGGCGGCGGCGCCGACAAGCCCAAGGCCGCGTCGAGCGAGGCCGCCAAGGAGCAGGCCGCCACGATCCCCGGAAGCACGATCAACCCCGTCGCCTACGACCAGGTGGCCGACGGCGGCACGCTGAAGCTCGCGCTCGGCCTGTGGCAGACCCAGTGGAACTACAACCAGGTCAACGGCACCAACGCCAGCACCGACGACGTGATCGAGCCGATCATCCCGCTCGTCGCCATCGCCAACGACAAGGCCGAGGTCACCAACAACCCCGACTACGTCACCGAGTGGAAGATGGAGCTCACCGGGGGCAAGCAGGTCGTCACCTACAAGATCCACGAAAAGGCCACGTGGTCGGACGGCACGCCGATGACCTACAAGGACTTCCAGGCCCAGTGGAAGGCCCTGAACGGCTCCAACAAGAAGTACCAGGTCTCCTCGACCGACGGCTACGACCGGGTCGAGTCGGTGGAGAAGGGCGCCACCGACAAGGACGTGGTGGTGACCTTCGCCAAGAACTACCCGGACTGGCCGGGCATGTTCTCGCCGCTCTACCCCGCCTCGACGAACGAGACGCCCGAGGCGTTCAACAAGGGCTGGATCGACAAGCTCCCGGTCACGGCGGGGCCGTTCAAGGTCGAGTCCGTCGACCAGACCAGCAAGACCGCCACGCTCGTCCGCGATGACAAGTGGTGGGGGCAGAAGGCCAAGCTCGACAAGGTCATCTTCCGGACCATCGAGGACACCGCCAAGCTGAACGCCTTCGCCAACGGCGAGATCGACGCGGTCGAGATCCCGGCGAGCGCCTCCGACCTCAAGCGGGCCAAGGGGGTGCCGGACGTCGACATCCGCAAGGCGGCCGCCCCGAACTGGCGCCACTTCACCGTCAACGGCTCCAGCGAGTTCCTCAAGGACAAGTCGGTCCGCCAGGCCGTCCAGCTCGGCATCAACCGCGAGGTGATCGCCCAGTCCGACCTCAAGGACATGGACTGGCCGATCCAGACGCTCAACAACCACCTGTACATGAACACCCACAAGGGTTACGTGGACAACTCCGGTGAGCTCGGCAAGTACAACCCGGAGAAGGCCAAGCAGCTCCTGGACGCCGCCGGCTGGAAGCAGGAGGGTGAGTACCGCAAGAAGGACGGCAAGGAGTTCGCGATCCGCTTCACCGTCCCGTCCTCCCTGCCCACGGCCAAGCAGGAGGGTGAGCTCACCCAGGCGATGCTGAAGGAGATCGGCATCAAGGTCACCGTCGAGCCGGTCCCGGTCGACAAGTTCTTCGACGACTTCATCATCCCCGGCAACTTCGACATCGTGCCGTTCTCCTGGCTGGGCACGCCGTTCCCGAACGGCGCCCTGCCGCAGATCTACAAGACGCCCGTCAGCGCGGAGAACTTCGGCAGCAACTTCCCGCGCATCGGCACCCCCGAGCTGGACAAGCTGATCGACCAGGCCGCGGGCGAGATGGACCCGGCCAAGGCGATCGAGCTGGGCAACCAGGCCGACAAGATGATCTGGGACCTGGTCCACACCATCCCGATGTACCAGCGCCCCGACATCTTCGCCACCAAGAAGAACCTGGCCAACTACGGCTCCTTCGGGTACGCCGACAAGAGCTGGACCTCCATCGGCTTCACCAAGTAGCCGCCGGAACCCCCTGTGCCCTTCTCCGCTGCGGCGGGGGAGGGCACTGCCGTCTCACCCCGTCCGGTCCGGGACCCGCCCCGTGAGGTCCCAGGAGCGGGGCTCAGGAGAAGGCCACGCGGCGCTGGAGGGGGTAGACGTTCTCCTGGAGGTCCTGGGTCAGCGCGTCCGCGCATTCCGGGCAGGCGAACAGGGCCCCGTCGTCGGGCAGGCGCCCGATCCTGATCCGTGGGCGGGGCCATTTCTTGTGGCAGGCCACGCAGGCGTCGCCCTCACGCTGGGTGCGGGTCAGGCCCTCAGGATCGAATGTCAGCGTGTTCTGCGCCGTTCTGTTCGGCCCCCAGTTCATCGCGCCTCCCGTCTTGATCGCGCAGTGTCATATCGGAACCGTTATAACGCCGCAGCGACCCGTGATCGCTTTGGTGGGTGTCAAGCAGTGGTTAAATCACTTCCTGCCTAGGGGGCGTACAGCAGCAAAAGGGGCACCCAGCCTCAAGCCGGGTGCCCCTTTTGGGGTGATCTAAACCGTCAGACCTCGCTGATGATCTTCTCCAGGATCGCCAGGCCCTCTTCCAGCAGGTGGTCGGGCATGACCAGCGGCGGCAGGAAACGCAGGACGTTGCCGTAGGTGCCCGCGGTCAGCACGAGCAGGCCCTCGGCGTGGCACCTCTTGGCGATCTCGCCCGCCGCGGTGGGGTGCGGGTCCTTGGTGCCGGGGACGACCAGCTCGATGGCGATCATGGCGCCGCGGCCGCGCACGTCGCCGACCACCGGGTTCTCACCGGCGATGGCGCGCAGCCGGGGGAGCATGACCTCGCCGATGCGGCGGGCCCTGCCGGTCAGGTCGTCGGCCTCGATGGTCTCCAGCACGCCCAGCGCCGCCTCGCAGGCGAGCGGGTTGCCGCCGTAGGTGCCGCCCAGCCCGCCGACGTGGACCTTGTCGAGGAGTTCGGCGCGGCCGGTGACGGCCGCCAGTGGCAGGCCGCCCGCGATGCCCTTGGCGGTGACGATGATGTCCGGGACGATGCCCTCGTCCTCGCAGGCGAACAGGTCGCCGGTGCGGGAGAAGCCGGTCTGGACCTCGTCGGCGATGAAGACGATGCCGTTCTCGCGGCAGAACTCCGCGATCTTCGGCAGGAAGCCCCTGGCCGGCTCGATGAAGCCGCCCTCGCCGGCGATCGGCTCGATCACCACGGCGGCCACGTTCTCCGCGCCGACCTGCTTGGTGATCTGGTCGATGGCCTGGGCGGCCGCCTCCTCCGCGCAGTTCTCCGGGCCGGTGAGCCAGCGGAAGGGGTAGGCCAGCGGCACCCGGTAGACCTCGGGGGCGAACGGGCCGAACCTGTGCTTGTACGGCATGTTCTTGGCCGTCAGCGACATCGTCAGCAGGGTCCGGCCGTGGTAGCCGTGGTCGAACACGACGACCGCCTGGCGCCCCGTGGCGTGCCGGGCGACCTTGACCGCGTTCTCCACGGCCTCGGCGCCGCTGTTGAGCAGGAAGGTGCGCTTCTCGTGGTCACCGGGCGTGAGCTCGTTGAGCTTCTCGCAGACCTGGACGTAGGACTCGTACGGCGTGACCATGAAGCAGGTGTGGGTGAAGTCCGCGACCTGCTTCTGAACCCGCTCGACCACGCGCGGGGCGGCGTTGCCGACGCTGGTCACCGCGATGCCGGAGCCGAAGTCGATCAGCGAGTTGCCGTCGGCGTCGACGACGACGCCGCCGCCGGCGTGCGTCACGAATACCGGCAGCGTGGTGCCGATGCCCTGGGGAACGGCGGCCTGCTTCCGGGCGAACATCTCGCGGGACTTCGGGCCGGGAATCTCGGTGACGACCCGGCGCTCCTGCGGAAGCGAGGGGCCGCCCTGGGTGACGGTGCTCATACTGCGACGGTATGTCGCACATGCCGGTATGCGGATGATGCACTATGGCAAAATTGCCGATAGCGCTCTGGCCGTAACGTACAAATCCCGGGGGTGGTTGTGGCGCCGACGCTCCGCACCGTCGTGCGACGCCTGCCGCTCAAGCTCGGCGTGCTCACCGGACAGGACGCGCTCGACCGGCCGGTGCGCTGGGTGGCGGTCAGCGAGCTGGAGGACCCGACCCCCTTCCTGGAGGGCGGCGAGCTGGTCCTCACCACGGGCATGCGCCTGGACGCCGGCACCGCCGGGCCGTACGTCGACCGGCTGGTCGGCAAGGGGGTCACCGGGCTCGGGTTCGGCGTCGGGCTGGGACACGAGGTGATTCCGGCCGGGCTGGTGGAGGCGGCGGCGCGGGCGGGGCTGCCGCTGATCGAGGTGCCGCGCGACACCCCGTTCGTCGCGATCGGCAAGCTGGTCAGCGACCTGATCGCCGCCGAGCAGTACGACGAGATCAGACGCGCCTTCGTCACCCAGGGCCGCCTCACCCGTGCGGCCCTCCTCCCCGAGGGCCCCCGCGCGGTGGTCGACGGCCTGGCCCGGGAGCTCGGAGGCTGGGCCGCCCTGCTCGACGAGGCGGGAGCCGTACGGCACGCGGCCGGAGAGGGCGCGGGCCGCACCGCCGACCTCCTTCCCGAGCTGGAGCGCCTGCGCAGGCCCGCGGGCGGGGGCGCGCCCGCGAGCCTGGCACTCTCCACGCCGGGGGAGCACGTCATCGTGCATCCGCTGGGCGCCCGTCGCGTCCGGGGGTTCTTCGCGGTCGGCCTCGACCGGCCGTTCACGCCGGTCGCGCACACCGTGGTCAACGCCGCCGGCTCCCTGCTGACGCTCGCCATCGAGCACGGCAGGGAGCACCTGGCGGCCGAGCGCCGGGTCCGTTCGGCGGTGCTCCGGCTGCTGCTGGCCGGGCAGGTGCGGGCCGCGCAGGAGACGCTGGAACTGCTGGGAGACGGGCTCCCGGGCGGCCCCGTGGTCGTCCTGGCCGCCGGCGGCGACCAGGAGGCGGTGCTGGAGGCCGCGGGCCACGAGTTCGCGGTGGCCGCCGGCGACCGGGCGGTGGTCGTCGTCGCGGCGGATCGCGCCGAGGACACCGTCTCGGCGCTGCGGGAGCACGGCCCGGTCGGCATCGGCTCCCCGGTCGGCCTCGACGACCTGCGCGCCGGGCTCGACCAGGCAGACCGGGCGCTCGCCTCGGCCCGTCGCGCAGCCGAGCCCGTCATGCGCTTCGCCGACCTCGCGGGCCAGGGCCTGCTGTCCCTGCTGGACCCGGGCATGACCGCGGCGTTCTCCTCGGCGCTGCTCGCCCCCCTGCGCGAGTACGGCTCGCGCGCCGACCTGCTGGAGTCCCTCCGCGCCTACCTGGCCTGCAACGGCCACTGGGACGCGGCGGCGCAGCGGCTCGGCGTGCACCGGCACACCCTGCGCTACCGCATGCGCCGGGTCGCCGAGCTCCTCGGCCGCGACCTCGACGACCCGGCGGCCCGCGCCGAGCTCTGGGTCGCGCTGGCCGTCACCGAGTGAGGCGGTCCCCGGGCTCCCCGCGGAGGCGGGCGCCGGAACGGCGGGTCAGGGCCTGTCGACCAGGTAACGGGAGATGGTGGCGTAGGTGACCGCGTCATAGGTGCGGCTGTCACGCAGGTGCCCGGCGCGCTCCAGGCTGATGGCGCCCTGCGCGGCCGCCCAGAGGGCGTCGGCGATCTTCCTGGGCTGCGTCGGGATGATGTATCCGGCCGAGATGCAGTCGGCGATTACCCGGTCGAGGACGTTGAGCGCCGCCCGCGCCAGGGTCCGGGCCCGCTCGCTCGGCAGGAATCCGGGGATCGCCCGCTCGAACATCAGGGCGTAGTAGCCGGGTTCGGCCAGCGCGGCCTCCCGGTAGGCGGGACCGAGCGCGGTGAGGTGCTCCAGCGCGTTCCTGCGGGCGGGCACCGACTCCAGACGCCGCCGGAACCGCTCGAAACCCTCAAGGTAAAGCGCCTCGGCCAGGCCTTCCTTGCTGCCGAACATGGTGTAGATGACGGTCGTCGAGCACCCGGCCTCGGTGGCGATGCGGCGCATCGACAGGCTTTCGGGACCGATGGTGACGAGGAGTTGACTGGCCACGTCGAGCAGCCTGCCGCGGAGTTCGTCCTGGGTGGCCCGTTCGCCGACCAGATAGGCGCCCTGCAGTCCGCGCGGCGCCGATGAGGTCATGCGGCCACGCCCTTCCGCTCTCGGGGTTGCATTCGATGACTTAGCCAGGGCGGCGATCCTTCAAACCGCTGCCATATAAGAAATATCCATAATCCGCCCCATTTTCGTTACAGGCAGAGAGGGAGATATTTTTATGCGTAACGGCGTGCCCGCGCAAGTGTCTTGTGCGTAGTGGAGTAACGCCACTCCCGGGCGGGTGGCATACCGTCGGTGCCATGGACGTGCGCCCCTTCTGGCTCGCCGGCCGCCCCGCCACGGGGGACGCCGAGCTCACCGTGACCAACTCCCATGACGGCCGTGTCGTCGGCGTCTGCTCCGTGCCGACCGCCGCCCAGGTGGAAGAGGCCGTCGCCGCCGCGGCGGCCGTGCAGAAGCAGGCCGCCGCGCTCCCCATCCATGTGCGGGCCGAGGCTCTCGCCCACGTCTCGCGCCGCTTGGCCGAGCGGGCCGAGGAGATCGCCCGCCTGATCATGGAGGAGAACGGCAAGCCGATCTTCTGGGCCCGTGGCGAGGTGAACCGCGCGGTCTCCACCTTCCGGTTCGCCGCCGAGGAGACCCGCCGGCTCGGCGGCGAGGCCGTGCGACTGGACACCGAGGCCGCCTCCGCCGGCCGCCTCGCCTACGTCTCGCGCGTCCCGCACGGCCCGGTCCTGGCGATCACGCCGTTCAACTTCCCGCTCAACCTGGTGGCCCACAAGGTCGCCCCGGCCATCGCGGTCGGCGCCCCGATCATCGTCAAGCCGGCCCCGGCGACGCCGATCTCCTCCCTCGTGCTCGGCGAGATCCTGGCCGAGACCGCGCTGCCCGAGGGCATGTTCTCCGTGCTCCCCGTGCCCAACGACCGCGCCGCCGGTCTGGTCGACGACCCGCGCCTGCCGGTCGTCTCCTTCACCGGCTCCGGGCCCGTCGGTTACGCGATCATGGACCAGGTGCCGCGCAAGCACGTCACCCTCGAACTCGGCGGCAACGCCGCCGCCGTCGTGCTCGCCGACGCCGACCTCGACTGGGCCGCCTCCCGGGTGGCGCTGTTCTCCAACTACCAGGCCGGGCAGAGCTGCATCGCGGTCCAGCGGGTGATCGTCGAGGAGTCGGTGCGTGAGGACTTCGTGGCCAGGCTCGTCCCCGCCGTCGAGGCCCTGGTCACCGGAGATCCCGCCGACGACAGGACCCAGGTCGGCCCGCTCGTCTCCGTCGAGGCCGCCGAGCGCGTCGAGCAGTGGGTCAAGGAGGCCGTCGCGGCCGGCGCCCGGCTGCTCGCCGGCGGCACCCGCGACGGCGCCACCGTCGCGCCGACCGTCCTGGCCGACGTGCCGCACGACGCCAAGGTCTCCTGCGAGGAGGTCTTCGGGCCCGTGATGATCGTCCAGTCCGTGCCGGGCGTCGACGAGGCCTTCGCCGCGGTCAACGACTCCAGGTACGGCCTGCAGGCCGGGATCTTCACCCGCAACCTGGACATCGCCTTCCGGGCGAACCGGGAGCTCGAGGTCGGCGGTGTGATCATCGGAGACGTCCCGTCCTACCGCGCCGACCAGATGCCCTACGGCGGCGTCAAGGACTCCGGCGTCGGCCGCGAGGGCGTCCGCTCGGCCATGGCGGACTTCACCTACGAGAAGGTCATGGTCCTCACAGGGCTTTCCCTCTGACGGTTCGCGCACGGCCCGCCTCTCTCTGAAGAACCGACCGTGTCTCTGAAAACCGTGTACGGCGTCTCTGAAAGCCGTGTGCGGCCCTGAAGTCGTGTACGGCCCGCCCCCGCCGCCCCGGGGCGCGGGCCGTGCCGTACGGGGACCGGTCACCGGCCGGGAGGTCTCCGGTTCCCTCCGGCCGTTGGCTCCGTCATGACCCGGGCGGAGGTCCGGGCGCTGACGGCACGCACCGTGGTCACGACCTCTCGGCCGTGGCGTAGAGCTCCCTGGCCACGTCGCCGAAGTAGGGCCCGTACATGGTGCCGCGGTCGTCGCTGTACTTGAAGCTGCTCACCGAGGTGATCGTGCCGCGCCCGGTGGCGACGTCGAAGCCGCTCAGCCAGGGACCGCCGCTGGAGCCGGCGGTCATGTCGCAGCGCATGCCCTGGTCGTCGGTCTGGCCGTGCGGGTCGTCGCGGACCGGGCCCGCGCAGTAGACCAGGTGCTCGCCGTTGTAGGGGGGTTCGGCGGGGAAGCCGAAACCGTGGGTCTGGCGGCCCCTGGCGGCGCCGAAGGCGATCCCCTGACCGCCGACGACCTCCCCCAGATGCCTGCCGCCCCTGTGGTTGAGCGCCACCATGCCGATGTCGTAGCTGTCGTCCGCGCTGCGCGACCACGGGCCCGCGACGAACATGCGCCGTGCGGTGAACTGCCCGTACGGCCGGCGCCCCTGGTCGTAACCGGGCACGAAGGTCCAGTTGTCCGCCCACGCTCCGGTGCCGTCCTTGACGCAGTGCCCGGCGGTCACCACGAGGTCCTTGTTGGTGCTCCTGACCGAGCTCGCCGAGCACACGAAGTCGAGCCCGCCGAGGGTGAGGAAGACCCGCCCGGTGGTGCGCGTCACCGACCCGCCCGCGTTCCAGCGCGTCCCGGCGGTGCGGGCGCCGCGCTGGCGGAGCGGGACGGCGGGCTTGCCGAACATCCCCGCCGCCGTCCCGAGCAGGTCGATCGGGACGGCGGCCGCCATGCGCCGGGGGGTCCAGTAGTCGAGCACGTGGCGCTGGTCCGGCGTGCCGCGGGCGGCCACGCGCTCGACGACGTCGTCCCTGTCGGCCACGACCGCGGTTTTCGCGGCCGGCCGGGCCTTCGCGGCCGGCTGGGGGCGGGAGGCGCTGACGGCCCACCGCCCGTGTTCCGTGGTCGTCGCGCCGGTCTGGGGTGCGCCCAGCAGGCCGGCGACAAGCGCGGCACCCGCAAGCAGGGGGAGGCTCGAGGTCATGAGACCCGATTTTGCACTACGTGGTGTGTTGTTGTGACTACTTTAAGTAAAGATCAGGGAGTGTCGGCGCCCTGGGCGGCCTCGTAGACGGCCTGCGCGTCGGTCCCGAAGTACGGGCCGAACATCCAGCCGGAGGCGAAGCCGTACTTGAAGCTGTTCACCGAGTTCAGCGTGCCCAGGCCGGTGCTCTCGTCGAAGTCGGTGAACCAGGGGCCGCCGCTCGACCCGCCGGTCATGTCGCAGTTCAGTCCGATGTCACGGGACATCAGGAAGTCGTCGAACGCCCGACCGGCGCAGTAGACCAGCTTCGACCCGTCGTAGGGGGCGGCGGCGGGGTAGCCGAAGGAGTGCATCCGCTGCCGCCGGGCCCGGTTGAAGGAGACGCCCTGGCCGCCCACCGCGTCGGTCAGCGACCGGCCGTTCAGCGGGGCCACCACGGCGGCGGCCACGTCGTAGTTGACGTCCTCGCTGTTGTTCCACTGCGGGGTGGTGTAGAGCGCGGTCGCCACCCAGGTGCCGTGCGGCCGGTCGCCCCTGTCGTAGCCCGGGACGAACACCCAGTTGCCGTGGAAGGCGCCGCCCATCTTCACGCAGTGCCCGGCGGTGATCACGGTGCTTCCGTTGTCGCTGGTCACCGCATTGCCCGAGCAGGAGGCGTTGCGGCCCTGGTAGGTGAAGAACACCCGTCCGGCGGTCCTGGCGATCGCGCCCCCGCGGGTCCAGGCCGACCCGGTGGAGGCGCGTGCGGCGGACGTCCGGGCGGCCGTGACGGTGTCGCCGGCCGGTGAGGTCGCGGGGACCGAGACGGGGTCGGCCGCCGCCTGGGCCGCGATCGCCGCCGCGGTGAGCCGGACGGCGCCCTTCTTCGGCGCGAGGGCGTCGAGCGGCTGGGCGGCCTCCATCTTCGCCTCCGTCCAGTAACGCTGGACGGTGCGCTGTTCGGTCGTGGTGTCGGCGGCCTCCTTCCCGATCGGCTGCGGACCGGCCGCTGTCGCGCCGGCGCTGTGTGCGACCGCCGCCGAGAGCAGGGTGCTGCCCGCGGCGAGGGTGATGATGGGGACCAGGCGTGCCCTGCGGCGCATTTGTACCTCCCGAGACCTGATGCTGACTCGGGAAGCTAGTGCGCTATATGACCGCATTTCTCAGGATTTACAAGTATTGATATGGCAAAATTCAGACTTAAATAGTGCCTTTTATCTCGTGTTTCACGGATCACAGATTTCGGCGCCGATTCGACAGGGAGACGAGAGCCGGGAGAATGGGGCGGTGCAGTCAGACACCATCCGCTCCGTTGTCCTGCTCGGCTCGACCGGCTCCATCGGGACCCAGTCCCTCGACGTCATCGCCCGCAACCCCGGCCGGTTCCGGGTGGCGGCGCTCGCCGCCGGAGGCGGCCGGATCGACCTGCTGGCCCGCCAGGCGGCCGAGTTCCGGCCCGACGCGGTGGCCGTCGCCGACCCCTCGGCCGTGCCCGCGCTGCGGGAGGCCCTGGCCGCCCACGGGGTGAGCGCCAAAGTGCTCGCCGGGCCGGAGGGGGTCGCGGAGGCCGCCGCCTGGCCGTCCGACACGGTGCTCAACGGCATCACCGGCGCTCTGGGGCTGACCTCGACGCTGGCCGCCCTGGAGGCGGGCCGGGTGCTGGCCCTCGCCAACAAGGAGTCGCTGATCATCGGCGGGCCGCTGGTGAAACGCCTGGCCAAGCCGGGGCAGCTCATTCCGGTCGACTCCGAGCACGCCGCCCTCGCCCAGTGCCTGTGGGCCGCCGGTCCCACCGGCCCCGACGCGTCGGCGGTGCGCGGCCTGGTCGTCACCGCGAGCGGCGGTCCCTTCCGCGGCAGGTCGCGAGCCGAGCTGACGGACGTCACCCCCGAGCAGGCCCTGGCGCACCCGACCTGGTCGATGGGCCCGGTCATCACCGTGAACTCCGCCACACTCGTGAACAAGGGGCTGGAGGTCATCGAGGCCCACCTGCTCTTCGACATCGGCTTCGACAGGATCACCGTCGTGGTCCACCCGCAGTCGGTCGTCCACTCCATGGTGGAGTTCGTGGACGGCTCGGTCATCGCCCAGGCGAGCCCGCCCGACATGAGGCTGCCCATCGCGCTGGCCCTCGGCTGGCCGGAACGGGTCGCCGGAGCCGCCCCCACGGTCGACTGGACCACGTCCAGCACCTGGACCTTCGACCCCCTCGACGACGAGGCCTTCCCCTCCGTCGCGCTGGCCCGCCAGGTCGGCTCCGCCGGCGGCACGGCCCCCGCCGTCTACAACGCCGCCAATGAGGTGTGCGTCGAGGCGTTCCTCTCCGGGCGGCTGCCCTTCCTGGGTATCGTCGACACTGTGGCCGCTGTGGTCTCCGAGCACACGGTGACTCGGGCGGATTCCGTCGAGGAGGTGCTCGACGCCGACGGATGGGCACGGGCGAGGGCTCGGGAGCTCACCGCGACTGCCTAGACTGGGGAAAGTCGTCGACACTTCAAGGGCTGAAAATGACATCTGTTGCTCTCGGTATTCCTTCCGTAAGGACCAGACCGATCGCCGAGCGACGCAAATCCCGTCAGATCATGGTGGGTTCCGTCCCGGTGGGCGGGGACGCGCCGGTCTCCGTCCAGTCGATGACCACCACGGTCACCGCCGACGTCAACGCCACGCTCCAGCAGATCGCCGCGCTGACCGCGTCGGGCTGTCAGATCGTCCGGGTGGCCGTGCCCTCCCAGGACGACGCCGAGGCGCTGCCGATCATCGCGAGGAAGTCGCAGATCCCGGTGATCGCCGACATCCACTTCCAGCCGAAGTACGTCTTCGCCGCGATCGAGGCGGGCTGCGCGGCCGTCCGGGTCAACCCGGGCAACATCAAGAAGTTCGATGACAAGGTCGGCGAGATCGCCCGCGCGGCCTCCGACCACGGCGTGCCCATCCGGATCGGCGTCAACGCCGGTTCGCTCGACCCCCGGCTGCTGCAGAAGTACGGCAAGGCGACGCCCGAGGCGCTGGTGGAGTCGGCCCTGTGGGAGTGCTCGCTCTTCGAGGAGCACGGCTTCCGCGACATCAAGATCTCGGTCAAGCACAACGACCCGGTCGTGATGATCCAGGCCTACCGTCTGCTGGCCGCCCAGTGCGACTACCCGCTCCACCTCGGCGTCACCGAGGCGGGCCCGGCCTTCCAGGGCACGATCAAGTCCGCCGTCGCGTTCGGCGCGCTGCTCGCCGAGGGCATCGGCGACACCATCCGCGTGTCGCTGTCGGCCCCGCCGGTGGAGGAGATCAAGGTCGGCATCGGCATCCTGGAGTCGCTGAACCTGCGCGAGCGCGGCCTGGAGATCGTCTCCTGCCCGTCCTGCGGTCGCGCCCAGGTCGACGTCTACACCCTGGCCGAGCAGGTCCAGGCGGGCCTTGAGGGGCTGAAGGTCCCGCTCCGCGTCGCGGTGATGGGGTGCGTCGTCAACGGTCCCGGCGAGGCCCGAGAGGCCGACCTCGGCGTCGCCTCCGGCAACGGCAAGGGCCAGATCTTCGTCAAGGGAGAGGTCATCAAGACCGTCCCCGAGTCCCAGATCGTGGAGACCCTCATCGAGGAGGCCCTGCGTCTGGCGGAGGAGATGGGCGTGGAGGTCGACCTCGACGACGACGCCCCCGGCCCCGAGGTCGTCGTCCGCTAGAACCCGTTCGGGCGCCCGTGCCGGGGCGGGAGCCTCCAGATCCCGTGCCGGGGCCGGGGCCTCCGGATCCCGTGCTGGGGCCGGGGCCTTCAGGCTCTGTGCCCGTTCCGGTTCGCGAGTGCGCCGGGGCGGTGCCGTACGTCTTCGGGCCGCGCGGCGCGCCTCCCGGCCGCCCTCGGAGAGACGCCCGCGGCGGCCGGCCCCCGCCTGCGCGGCGGGGAGGTCGCCCAGGACGGTGCAGCGGGAAAACCTGTCCCGGACGCCTTGCCGGAATCGATTACACAACGCAATCGACTGCCTACAGAGTGGTAAGTATCTGGCTGTTACGCCGGTGGCCGTGCCACCCCCCGGGAGACCATCGCCTCTGCCTATGCGGAGGGGGAGTCTGTGAAAAGGGTCGTCGGGATTGTCGCGGTCGCCGGGATGCTGGCCGTCACCGTCGGGGTTCCACGGGGAGCGGTGGCGCAGGAGCAGGACGAGCTGGTCTGGGGGCCCTGTCCCGACAAGCCCAAGCCCGCGCTCTTCGACGGCGTGCTCACCCCTCCGGCCAGAGCCCGGGAGGGCGAGGTGGAGTGCGCCGACCTGAGGGTGCCGCTCGACTACGCCAACCCCTACCAGACCATCAGCCTGGCCCTGAACCGGATCAAGGGGAAGACCTCGCGGGACCACAACCACCTGGGGGTCCTGCTGGTCAATCCCGGAGGGCCCGGGGCATCCGGCCGTAACCTGGCCAAATACGTCGCCACCCAGCTCCCCGACCACCTGGCCGACCGGTTCGACGTGATCGGCTTCGACCCGCGGGGGGTGGGGGAGAGCGAGCCCGCGCTCCGCTGCGTGGACCCCGCGAAATACTACGCCGCGCCCCGCCCCGACCATGTGCCGCGCAACGAGCGGGAGGAGGCCGTGCTGATCGGCCGGGCCCGGCAGTACGCCACGGCGTGCGAGAACCGGTGGAGCTGGCTGCTGCCCCACATGAGCACCGAGAACTCCGCCAGGGACATGGACGCGATCAGAGAGGCGCTGGGCGAGCCCGAGATCAGCTTCCTGGGCTACTCCTACGGGAGCTACCTCGGCGCGGTGTACGCGACGCTCTTCCCCGACCGGGTCAAGCGGCTCGTCCTGGACAGCGTGGTCGACCCCCGAGGGGTCTGGTACGACGCCAACCTCTCCCAGGGCACCGCCTTCGACCGGCGGCACCAGGACTTCCTGAAGTGGACCGCCCGCCACAACGACGTCTACAGGCTGGGCGGGACCGGCAGAGCGGTCTCCTTCGCCTGGTACGCCATGCGGGAGCGGCTGCGCACCCGGCCGGCAGGCGGGGTGGTCGGTCCGAGCGAGCTGGACGACGTCTACACCGTCGGCGGCTACTCCGACGCGGTCTGGCCGCAGCTCGCCAAGGCGTTCTCCGCCTACGTCAAGAGGGGCGACACCGCCCCCATGCTCGCCGCCTACCGCCGGCACGCGGAGAACGACGCCAAGGCGGAGAACGGTTACGCCGTCTACCTCGGGATACAGTGCCGCGACGCCGCCTGGCCGCGTAACTGGTCCCAGTGGCGGACGGACATGTCGAAGTTGCACGCCAAGGCGCCCTTCCTCGCCTGGCCGAACGCCTGGTACAACGCGCCGTGCGCGTTCTGGCCCGAGAAGGGCGGGCCCCCGGTGAAGATCCAGGACAGCCAGGAGCTGCCGCCGGTCATGCTCGTGCAGTCCGAGCGTGACGCCGCCACGCCCTACCCGGGGGCCCTGCAGATGCGCAGGCTGTTCAGCGGCTCCCGACTGCTGACCGTGCCGGGCGGGAACCACGGTGTCGCGCTCGGCGGCAACCGCTGCGTGGACCGCTACCTGGCGGCCTACCTCAAGGACGGCAGCCTGCCCGGCCCGGCCGAGCGCTCCCCGGCCGGTCCGGACGCCCGCTGCGAGGGGAACCCCGAGCCCGTGCCCGCGGCCCGTATGGCGGCGAGGGCTGATTTGAGTAGGTAGAGATGACTGGCTCTATGTTGGTTCCTGCCAAAATCGAAGGGGTCGCGTAGGCTGAGCGCGTGATGCTGCGCACAACGGCGTCGCGCGTGCTCGACGACAACGATCGTGACGAGGTGCTGGCGCTCCTGGACGCCGATCCTGTCGTCAACGTCTTCGTCGCCTCCAGGGTCCGTGCCGTCGGGCTCAATCCGGCCAGGCTCGGTGGTCAGATGTGGGGGTTCGGGCCGCGCGGCGGCCTGACCTCTCTCTGCTATGCCGGTGCGAACCTGGTCCCGGTGAACGCCGGCACGGACGCCGTGCACGCCTTCGCTGACCGCGCCCGTAAGCAGGGCCGCCGCTGTTCCTCGATCGTCGGTCCCGCGGACGCCGTCGCGCCGCTGTGGGAGCGGCTGGAGCCCTACTGGGGCGCCGCCCGCGCGGTCCGCTGGGCCCAGCCGGTGATGGCGGTCACCACGCCGTCCCCGGTCCCGATCGACCCGCTGGTCAGGCGGGTGCGGCCGGAGGAGTTCGAGATCCTGCTCCCCGCCTGCGTGGCGATGTTCACCGAGGAGGTGGGCGTCTCCCCGGAGGCCGGTGACGGCGGAGCCCTCTACCGGTCCAGGGTCGCCGAGCTGATCCGGATCGGCCGTTCCTACGCGCGCATCGAGCACGGCCGGGTCGTCTTCAAGGCCGAGGTCGGCGCGGTCACGCCGCTGGCCTGCCAGATCCAGGGCGTCTGGGTCCATCCCGACCTGCGCGGCCGGGGACACGCGGCAGCCGGGATGGCCTCGGTGGTCAAGCACGCGCTCGACTGCTTCGCGCCGGTGGTCTCGCTGTACGTCAACGACTACAACGCCCCGGCCCGGGCCGCCTACCGCAAGGCCGGGTTCGAAGAGGTCGGCACCTTCATGTCGGTGCTCTTCTAGAGCACTCCGGAGCCCTCGCGGCGGCGCCGGTTCACAGGCTGCGGACCAGACAGGCCACCAGGCGTTCCAGCTCGGCTCCGGGGTCGGCGGTGAGACCGGCGTGGACCGGGCCGGTCTGCACGATCGTGCTGCGCGGGGCGGTCAGCCAGCGGAACCGGCTGCCGAGCGGTTCCCCGCCCAGCGGTCCCGCGTCGGTGGTGCAGGAGCGCTCGTAGGCGCCGAGCGCGTGCCGTACCCCGTCGACGTCCGCGTGGGCGTCGAGCGCGTGCAACCGGGCCTCGTCCAGCTCCACCCGCGCGCACAGGTAGCCGCGCGGCTGGCAGTAGAGCACCACCCCGGCGTTGATCAGCTCGCCCCGCTCCACGCGGGGGACCACCCGGATGACGGCGTACTCGTAGACGTCTCTCACCGGCTGTCCTTCCAGAACGCGCCCACCGAGCCGGTCTTCCGCTCCTGCCTGGGGGCGACCGAGGGGTCGGGCAGCCATGCGCGGGGCCCCTGCGCGCGAGCCAGCAGGTGCTCGACATACGCCTGCCGTACGGCCTGCGCCCCGTCGAACCCGGGCTCGTCCTCCAGCCACTCGTCGGGGACCTCGTCCACGATCCCGTCGAGGAAATCCCTGGTGATCCTCTCGCTGAGCTCGGCGTCGGCCTCCGCCATCCGGGTGGCGAACGGCGCCAGCACGTGGTCGCCCGCGTCGAAGCCGCGCTGCGGGTCGGCGGCGGGCCAGTTGTGGTGGAACCAGAGGGCGGCGCCGTGGTCGATCAGCCAGATGTCGCCGTGCCAGAGGAGCAGGTTCGGGTTGCGCCAGCTCCGGTCCACGTTGTGGATCAGGGCGTCGAACCAGAGCAGCCGGGAGGCGAGGCCGGGGTCCGGTGGCCAGGCGAGCGGCTCGAAGCCGAGGGCGCCGGGCAGGAAGTCGACCGCCAGGTTGTGGCCCTCGCTGGCCTTGAGCAGGTCCTGGATCTCCTCGTCGGGCTCCCGGGCGCCGAGCTGCGGGTCGACCTCGATCACCTTCAGCTCGGGGGTCCGGAAGCCGAGCCGCCTGGCCAGCTCGGCGGAGATGATCTCCGCGACGAGCACCCGGCGGCCCTGCCCGGCACCGCGGAACTTGACGACGTAGGTGCCGAGGTCGTCCGCCTCGACCACCCCGGGGAGCGACCCGCCCTCCCGCAGGGGCGTCACGTAGCGGGTCGCCGTGATCTCTTCCAGCACTCCGCCAGGCTACCCGGTCGAGCGGTCCCGGACGGCGCGGTGCCGACCGCCGGACCAGGTCCGTGACGCCGCGGCGGGGATCGCGCGCCGTCCCGGGGAGCGGGTCCGGCGACAGAGCGGCCGTCCGGGCCGCGGTCACATCCTGGAGATCACCTCTTCGGCGAAACGCTCGATGGTGGCGACCTTGAGCGCGAGGCCGTCGCCGTGCTCGGCCTTCTCCTGCGGGGTGGCGAGCCACCAGGGGGCGGCCATGGTGCCGGTGACGCCCTTCTCCGCGAAGCGCCGGTATGTCCCGGCGTCGGGCATGACCGCGAGAGGGGCGATGATCTCCAGGGCGTCCTCGGCCCGGCCGTACTCCTTCAGGTAGCGCCGGAGGTCGGCGAGGACCACGTCGAGCCGCTCCTCGGAGTAGACGCGGTTGCCCATCCAGCCGTCACCGAGCCGTGCCGCGCGGCGGAGCGCGGCCTCGCTGTCGCCGCCGACGAAGAACGGCACCGGCCGGGCGGGGACGGGGGAGATCGACAGCGGGCCGTACTCGAAGTGAGCGCCGTGGTGCTCGACCGTGCCGCCCGCCCAGAGCTCGCGCAGCGCGGGGATCATCTCGTCCAGCCTGCGGCCCCGGGTGTGGAAGTCCTGGCCGGTCTGGACGAACTCCTCCTTGCACCAGCCGACGCCGACGCCGAACGTCACCCGGTCCCCGGAGATCACCGCCGCGGTGGAGACCTGCTTGGCGACCGTGAACAGGTCGCGGGCCGGGGCGACGTAGACGTTCGGTGCGAAGCGCAGGGTGGAGGTGACCGCGGCCATCGCGCCGATCGTCACCCATACGTCGGGCCAGTGGGTCTCGGCGTTCCAGCGGGGCGCGCCCGTGCTGGAGTAGGGGTAGGGGGAGTCGAAGTCGGCGTAGAAGATGTGGTCCGACAGGGTGAGCGTGTGGATGCCGCACCGTTGCGACACCTTGGCCAGCTCGACGAACTGGTCGGTCTCGACGAACGACGCTCCAAGCCAGAACTGCACGGATCCTCCCCGGGTTCTCGGATGCGGCGGGCGGGGTCAGTCGGAGAACTCGGGGATGACCTTGGTGGCGAAGAGTTCGAGGTTGCGCTTGACGGTGTCGAGGGGGAGGACCCCCTGCTGTCCCTGCATGAACAGGCCGAACCACTCCAGGTCGGGCATCCGGTCGAGCATGCGCTGGATGCCGCGCTTGACGTCGTCGGGACCGCCCAGCAGGGCCATCTCGACCTCGTTCATGCGCTTGTAGTCGCCCTTCTCCGGGCTGATCGGCTGGTGCCTGTCGTCCTCCTGCTTGCGGAGGACCTCCAGGTAGCCGAACGGGCCGAAGAAGGCGGCGAAGTCCTTCTGCATGCTCGTCCCGTAGGTGGCGATGGCCTCCTCCCGGGTGTCGGCCATACCGATGATCTTGAGGATGCCGGTGTGCTCGCCCAGCTTGTAGTCGCGGCCGCACTTGGCCGACTCCTCCTGGTAGAGCTTGGCCTTGGCGGCGTGCTCGTCCGGGTTCGGGGTGAACATCCACGGCAGGATGTCCTCCTGCGCGGCCCGGATCACCGAGCGGTCGGAGATGGTGAACGGCTGCCACAGCTCCGGATACGGATACTGGTACGGCTTGGGCCCGACCGAGACGGCGTGGATCCTGCCCTGGTCGTCCACCTCGCCGGGCGCGCCGAACTTCTGGGTCCACTCCAGCGCGGGCCAGCCCTCGATGCCGTCGAACGGCGCGGGCACCTCGTAGTCCAGCACGTCGGACTTGTAGCGCAGCGTGTCCTGGGTCCACGCCATCTTCATGATCTTCAGGACCTCGCCGAAGACGTCGAAGTTGCGGGTGTCGCTCTTGGAGCCGTCGGAGCGGGCGGCGGAGGCCTGCCAGCGCTGGCCCAGCACGTTCATCCACCGGTTCTGGTAGCCGCGGGCCACGCCCAGGCGGAGCCGCCCCTTGCTGAACTGGTCGAGCAGGGCCACGTCCTCGGCCGCCCTGATCGGGTCCCAGGCGGGCAGCACGATGCCCAGCGGGGCCAGCAGGATGCGCTCGGTCCTCGCCGCCAGGTCGGTGAGGAACATCAGCGGATTCACCGAGAACTCGAAGCCCTCGGAGTGGAAGTGGTGCTCGGTCATCATCAGCGCGTCGAAGCCGATCTGGTCGGCGTGGATCGCGATCTCGCGCACCTCGTGGAGCAGCGCCTGATAGGACTCGATGTCCCGCCCGATCGGCCGCTTGGCGACCGCGTTCTCCTCGTTGGAGTATCCGGAACCGGGGATCTGCGGGTTGAGGAATATCGAGAACTTCATGCCAGACTCCTTAGCCAGTGCGTGACGACGAGGAGGAACTCCCCGGGGCGTTCCTCGTGCAGCCGGTGGCCGCTGCCCTCCCAGGTGACGGCCTTGGAGTGCGGGTCCTTGAACAGGTCCGCCTCCCACTCGGCCTGGGTCGGGTCGAACCAGAAGGTCAGCACCGGGCAGGCCCGGCGTGACAGGTATCCGTCGGAGTTGGGGCGGACGCCGAGCGCGTCCGGTCCGCCGAACATCGCCTCGAACGCCTGGAGCAGCACGTGCGGGGGTGTGGCGAGGATCCGCCGCCGGTGCCACTCGCGCAGCCACTGCGGGGTCGCCCCGGTGGAGGTCCACTGGTCGTTGCGGAGGGCGGCGGCCACGGGGTCCTCGCGCATCCGCTCGATCAGCGCCGGGAAGGAGGCCGCCACCGCGCCGGTGAAGCCGTACCCCGGGTCGACCGTGACCAGCGCCTTGACCAGCGAGGGGTGTTCCACGGCCAGGTGGGAGACGATCTGGCCCCCCATCGAGTGGCCGATCGCCACGCAGGACTCGACGCCGAGCGCGCCGCAGAGCAGGGCCAGGTCCTCGGCCATCTGCCGGGGGGCGTTGCCGGTCTCCGGCGCGGAGGAGTAGCCGTGTCCGCGCACGTCCACCGCCAGGACCCGGTACCGTTCGGCGAGCGAGGGGATGTGGTGGACCCACTCATGGGAGTCCGATCCCAGGCCGTGGACGAGCAGCAGCGTCGTGTCCCCCGCCCCGTCGTCGGTGTGGAACAGCCGCACGTCGCCTAAGTCCGTGAACGCCATGAGCGCCCTTCCGTGAGGATTGCCCGCCTGGCAAGCTACCCTAGGAATGGTAACCGAGCAATCGCTTGGTTTACCAAGGGGTCGGTGCGGGGAAACCGGAGGCTGTCATGCGGCTGGGTGTCACGATGTTCGCCACCGACCGGTCGATGCCGGTCGCCGAGCTGGCCAGGGCCGCGGAGGAGCGCGGGTTCGCCTCCCTCTACCTGCCCGAGCACACCCACATCCCGGTCTCGCGCCGGACGGCTCCCGCCGCCGGACAGGCCGTGCTCCCCGAGGAGTACAGCCGCACACTCGACCCGCTGGTCGCGCTCGCCCACGCGGCGGCCGTGACCGGCCGGATCACCCTCGGCACCGGCATCATGCTCGCCGCCCAGCGTGAGCCCATCGTGACCGCCAAGGCCGTCGCCACCCTCGACCACCTGTCCGGCGGCCGGGTGGTGCTCGGCGTCGGGTTCGGCTGGAACGTGGAGGAGATCGAGGACCACGGTGTCGCCTACGGCTTCCGCCGCGACGTCGCCCGCGAGCACGTTCTCGCGATGAAGGCGCTGTGGAGCGAGGAGGCAGCCGGCTTCACGGGCCGTCACGTGAGCTTCGAGCCCTCCTGGTCCTGGCCCAAACCGGTGTCCGGACCGCCCGTCTACGTGGGCGGCGCGGCGGGCCCGAAGCTCTTCGCCCACGTCGCCGAGTACGCCGACGGCTGGATGCCGATCGGCGGCAAGGGGGTCAGGGCGGCGCTTCCCGCCCTGCGTGAGGCCTGCGAGAAGGCGGGGCGCGAGATGGCCGAGGTGATCCCGTTCGGGACGCTGCCGAGCGAGGAGAAGCTCGACTACTACGCGGAAATGGGCATCGAGGAGGTCGTGCTCAGCCTCCCCGGCGCCCCCGCCGATCAGGTGCTCGCGGTGCTCGACGGTTACGTGGGTTTTCTGACGTGACGAGGAGATCGTTATAGTCAGGTCCCATGTCGCGTCCGGTTCCGCTCCGGCCGGAGGACCCCCGGCACCTCGGTCGTTACCGGCTGATCAACCGCCTCGGTGCGGGAGGTCAGGGGGTCGTCTTCCTCGCCGAGTCCCCGGAGCGCCCGCGCGTGGCGGTGAAGCTGCTGCACGCGCGGCTGCTGGACGACGAGAGGGTCCGCCGCCGCCTCGTCGGCGAGGTCGAGGCCGTCCGGCGGGTCGCCCCCTTCTGCACGGCCCAGGTGCTCGACGCCGACCTCGACGGTGACCGCCCCTACATCGTGAGCGAGCTCGTCGACGGGGTCTCGCTCCAGGAGCACATCGCGGCCGAGGGACCGCGCGTCGACGGCTCGCTGGACCGGATCGCGGTCGGCACGGCCACCGCGCTGGCCGCCATCCACCGGGCAGGGGTGGTCCATCGCGACTTCAAGCCGGGCAACGTCCTGCTCGGCATGGACGGCCCGCGAGTGATCGACTTCGGCATCTCCCGGATGATGGACGCCACGATCACCACCGGGAAGATCCCCTTCGGAACCCCGGCCTACATGTCCCCCGAGCAGATCAAGGGCGAGTCCGCCGGGCCTCCGGCCGACATGTTCAGCTGGGCGCTCACCGTCGCCTACGCCGCCACCGGCCGCCACGCCTTCTCCGCCGGGTCCTACCACGAGGTGCTGGCCAGGATCCTGTACGGCAGGCCCGACCTGGGCCCGCTGGACGGCCCGCTCCGGGAGATCGTGGTCTCCTGCCTGACCGCCGAGCCTGGGGACCGGCCGGTCGCCGAGGAGGTGTTGCGCCGGCTGTACGGCAACACCGCCGTCTCCCGGCCGGACGGCACGCCGGGGACCGGTCCGCTCCCCGCGCCCGGGTCCTCGACGGCGGAACTCCCGGTGGTCGGCTCCTCGACGGCGGAGCTTCCGGTGACCCGGGACCCGGCGTCCGGCTCCTCGACGGCGGAGCTCCCGGTGGTCGGCTCCTCGACCGGGGAGCTCCCGGTGACCGAGGACTCGACCGTCCAGCCGCGGACGCCGGAGGGCTCGACCGCCGAGCTTCCGGCGGTGAGGGCGCCGCGAGGACGGCGCCGGTGGCTCCTGATCGCGGCGGCCGGGGTGGCGATCACGGCCGCCGCGGCCGGAGGCGCCGCGTTCTGGCTCCGTGACGACTTCTCCTACAGGGGGACCTGGCTCGGTGTCGCCGACCACTCCACCGCCGAGCGGGTCTTCCCGGTGGAGGTCCGTTTCGCGGAGGAGGCGGTGAGCATGAGGTGGGGCGCCGACCTGCACTGCACCGCACGACTCTCCCCGGCGGGCGTCGGCGCCTACCGACTGGAGCAGGTCAGGGGCAGGCAGTGCTATCCGGGCACGGTGGTGTTCTCCCGGCGGGGCTCCGACGGGCTGGCCTTCCGGGTGACGAGATCGGGCGAGACGGAGGCCCGCTATTCGGGCGAGATGGCCCGTTCCTCCTGATTTCCCGCTGACCCGGGCATCACATGAGTGTCACGGTCGGGGAAACAAGCGCTTCGCCACCGTTGACTGCCGGGAATACCTCTTCTTGAGTGGGAAGAGTGGTGGGGAGGGGAGGCTCGCGTGCCGCATGCGCAGCCGCTCAGGACGGGGGACCTCGACAGGCTCGGCGAATACGTGGTCGTCGGCCGCCTGGGGGAGGGCGGTCAGGGGGTGGTCTATCTCGGAGCGCATCCCGCGACCGGCTCCCAGCCCTATGCGATCAAGCTGCTGCACGGCCCGCTCGGGGAGGACGAGGCGGTCTTCCTGCGTGAGGTCGAGCTCGCCAAGCAGGTCGCCCGCTTCTGCACCGCCCAGGTGATCGAGGCCGGACTGGCCGGTGACCGCCCGTTCATCGTCAGCGAATACGTCGACGGCCCGTCACTCCACCGTGAGGTCAGGGCCGGTGGACCCCGCGGGGGAGGCGCGCTGGAGCGCCTGGCCGTCAGCACGGCCACGGCGCTCGCGGCCATTCACCGGGCCGGGATCGTGCACCGCGACTTCAAGCCGCAGAACGTGCTGCTGGGCCCCGACGGGCCGAGGGTCATCGACTTCGGCCTGGCCAGGGCCCTGGACGCGGGAGCCACGCAGAGCGGTCGCGGTGCGGGCACCCCGGCCTACATGGCGCCCGAGCAGGTGGAGGGGGCCGAGATCAGCGCGGCGGCCGACGTCTTCTCCTGGGGCGCCACGGTCTGCTTCGCCGCCAACGCCCAGGCGCCGTTCGGGCAGGACTCGATCGCGGCCGTGCTGCACCGCGT
Organism: Streptosporangium minutum; assembly: GCF_002149035.1. GTDB lineage: Bacteria > Actinomycetota > Actinomycetes > Streptosporangiales > Streptosporangiaceae > Streptosporangium > Streptosporangium minutum. Next base: position 12,869 of record NZ_NGFP01000020.1, on the reverse strand, counting down.
CCTCACCGCCCCACCGGAGCTGGGCCGCCTGGAGGGGCGGCTCGGCGAGCTGGTCGCCGACTGCCTGGAGAAGGACCCCCGCAACCGCCCCACCAGCCGGGAGCTGCTGCTCGCGCTGCTCGGAGACGGCGACGTACGGCCGGCGGAACCGGGATCACCGCCGGCCGCGAGCCCGGCGGTGCCCGAGGTCCGGGCGGATCCGCCCCCGTCGCGATCCTGGCCGGATCCGTCTCCGTCGCTGTCCAGGCAGGGGCGGGCCCCGTCATGGACCTCGACGGGTCCGGCCCTGCCCGGCCTGCCGCCGGCGGCCCCGCCGGCTCCGGCTCCGCCCGGCGGCTTCCCCCCGGCGCCGCGCCTCCGCGGCCTCGGCGGCGCACCCGATGGGTCCGCCGAACCGCGTACCCGGCCGGGCCGGGCGGCCACCAGGGCCTCGGTCGCCGTGTCGGGGGCGCTGCTGGTGAGCGCGGCCGTGCTGGTCGCGGTGCTCGTCCCGGCACTGAGCGGGGGCGACGAGCCGGTCGGTCCGGGCCGGCCGGGAGGGTCGGCGGCGGCGACCGGCGTCCGGGCCGAGCCCACCTCGCAGCCGGCCAGGGCGGCTCCCCCGGCCAGGCACCCGGCGGGCACGGGCGCCAGGAGCGCCGCTCTCCCGTCCCCGGAGCCTTCGGCGCCCCCGGCCGCCGCCGGGGTCGCGGTGCCGGCGCTCGCCGGGCTGGACCGCCCCGAGGCGCTGAACCTGCTCGAAAAGGCCGGCCTGGTCGCCGGAGTCCTCACCTCGGCCGACTCCGACCGCCGGGTCGGGCAGGTGCTCAGCAGCCGGCCGGAGGCGCGGGCCGTGGTCGCCAGGGGGACCAGGGTCGACCTGGAGATCTCCGCGGGGGTCGCGGTGCCGGTGCTGGCCGGTCTCCACAGGAGGCAGGCCGAGGCCGCCCTCGTCCGGGCGGGGCTGGTCCCGGGTGAGATCACCGCGCGATGCTCGGCGGAGCCGGCGGGCCGGGTCCTCGCCAGCGCCCCCGGCGCGGCCGAGCGCGTCTCCTCGGGCAGCGCGGTGGCGCTCGTCGTGTCCAGGCGCGGGGCCGAGGTGCCCTCGGTCGTCGGTCAGCGGGAGGCGGACGCGCGGAGCGCGCTCAGCGAGGCGGGCTTCGCCGTACGGGTGCGTCCCCGGCTCGTCGACGACCCGTCGCGGTCCGGTGTGGTGCTGGCGCAGGGAGGGGTGTCCGGCCCGTGTGCCCGGCCGGGTGCCGTGGTCGTGATCACGGTCGGCGTCGAGGGGCAGAACGGCCCCGGCCCCGGTCCTGACCCCGGCGAGACGGTCCCCATGGACCCGACGGTCACGGACGGCCCCGGCCGTGCCAGGGACGTGGTGCGGGGCTGAGACGTAACGGGCTGGGCCCACGGGAGGCCCCGCCCGTCCTCCGTGAGGACGGGCGGGGCCTTCGCCTCTTCGGCTCCGGCTTCCGCGTCACCTCTGTGCGGGCGCTCGATCCCGGAGAACCGCCGCGCCGCCCGCAGGCAGCCGACGACCCCGGCTGCGTCGGCCCGGACGGAGCCGCCGGGCGCCGCGTCCCGGCTCCGCTCCAGGAGGATCCCAGCCGGGTGCGGTTCAAGCGGTGGCGCCTCCGTCGATGACCAGGTCGTGTCCGACTGTGAAGCCCGCTTCGGGTGACGCGAGCCAGAGCACCGCGGAGGCCGCTTCGGCGAGTGTCCCGATTCTGCCGATCGGCAGCGCCTCCTTCATCCGTTCTGTGCGGGCGTCCTCGCTCTCACCCGGCCGCAGGGACATGGCGGTGTCGATGGGGCCCGGGCTGATCGCATTGATGCGGATGCCCTGTCCGATGCACTCCCTTGCCGCCGCGCGGCTCAGCGCGCTCACGGCCGCCTTCGAGGCCGCGTAGGCGCCGAGGAACGGCAGCCGCATGTGTGCGCCCAGGTTGGAGGCCGTGTTGACGATGACGCCGCCGCCGTTGGCGCGCATGTGTGCGATCTGGTGTTTCATGCTGAGGAAGACGCCGGTCAGGTTCACGGCGATCAGGTGGTCCCAGGCCGCCTCGTCCATGTCGGCGAGTGGTCCGGCCTCGAGAACTCCTGCGTTGTTGAAGGCGATGTGCAGGCCACCGTGACGCTCCACGGTGGTCGTGACGAGCCGGGCGACGTCCTGGGAGGAGGAGACGTCGGCGGTGACGGCGTCGGCCCGGCCTCCTTCGGCCTCGATCAGTTCCACGGTCTTCCGCAGGGAGTCGGCGTTGCGTCCGGCGACCACCACGGTCGCGCCCTCCCGGGCGAAGGCGAGCGCGCCGGCCCTGCCGATGCCGGAACCTCCGCCGCTGATCAGGACTACCTTGCCGGTGAAACGTGCGGTCATTCTGATTTTCCTTCACTTACTCGACGCGGCGCATGCGCGCCGGGAACAGGGCGGTGACGAGCGGAGCGATTCTGGATCGATCGTTCTGTTATGAGGGCATGCGACATCGCCTCCCGTCACAGTGGTCACTCCCTCAGTCCAGTACGGCCAGCGCCTGCGCGGCGGCGTCGCGCAACCTGCCGGGCTCGGGGTGCGCGCGCCCGAGAACGCGTATGCCCTGCAGCAGTACGAGCAGGAAACGGGCCAGTGCGCGCGGGTCCTTGTCGTCCGGGATCTCGCCCTGCGCGCGCGCCCGGGTCAGCGCCGAAGTGAGCGCGGTCTCCAGGACGTCCCAGCCCGCCTCGATCCTGCGGGCCATCTGCGGATCGCGGGACATCACCTCCACGGCGGCGTTGACGACCATGCAGCCGCGTCTGTGCTCGTCGTGCAGGGACTCCTCGACGTATGCCTGGACCAGCGCGCGCACGGCGGGGAGTGCCGGGCCGGGCTGGGACAGCATCTCCACGATGTTGGGGTCCCGTGTCTGCGTATACCTCTCGAACGCCTTCACGTAGAGGTCGTGCTTGCCGCCGAAGGTGGCGTAGATGCTCGCTCGGGCGATGCCCAGGTGCTGGACCAGGTCGGCCATGGAGGTCGCCTCATAGCCCCGCTCCCAGAACAGCTCCAGCGCCTTCTGCAGGGCCGCGTCCGGATCGAACTGCTTCGTTCTCGCCACGCGCCGAATCCTAATTACATCTAGACCGAACGGTCAAATATTGTGGCGACTTCCTCGACGGCATGGCCGTCGGCCTTCTCGTTCGCCCCCCGCGCGGCATCGCCGGCTCCGTCCGCGACCACGCCGCGGCGTTCACCCCGTGCGACGCGGCCTCCGGGTCAGGTGGAGGGTCCGTACAGGGCGGAGGCGGCGGTGAGCAGGTGCTCCCGGACGACCTCCTCCGGCAGGTCGATCGTCTTGACCACGACGCCCTGCAGGGCGCCCAGGAGCGCCCAGGTGCGCACCCGCCGGCCGGGGTCCGCGTCCGGTGAGGCCAGGCGGGTGTAGATCGCGTCCCGGAAGGCGCGGATGACCTCGCCGGGGGAGCCGGGCGGGGCGTCGTCGGCGCCGCTGATGTCCTCCAGGATCAGGCGGACGATGGCTCGGTGCCGGACCGTGAAGGTCACCAGCGCCTCGACGAACGCGTGCTCACCGTCGAAGCCGGTCTCGAACAGGGCCACGATGTCCTCGGCGGCGGGTGCGATCAGCTCGGCGGCCAGCCGGTCCTTCGGATGGAAGTGGTAGGCGACGGCGGTCTTCGTCAGCCCGACGGCCGAGGCGATGTCGGCCAGTGAGGTCGCGGCGTAGCCGCGCTCGGCGAAGAGCTGGCGGGCGGCCTCAAGAATCCGGCTACGCGTGTCGTAGCCGTGCTCAAGTGTGGTCATCGTCTCATTCCCGCACGGTCTAGAGCATTCCGGGTATGTCCGCGCCTACGCTTTCATCGTAGGTTCTGTACGCCCGTACAGTACGGCGTTTCAGGCACATTTCAGACTTAATGGGGCGGTTGCCGATGTCTGGTCTGCTGGGACGGCTGGGAAGCTGGTGCGCGAGGCACGGCAAGATCGTGCTGGCACTGTGGGTGGCCGCCGCCGTGCTGCTGACCGGGGGCTCGATCGCGTTCGCCGGCCCGGTGAGCAACAACGTGACCATACCCGGCACGGACGCGCAGCGGGCCCACGACCTGATGCGCGACGGCTTCGGCCCCGGCTACGACCCCGGGGGCACGGTCCAGATCGTGCTCTACTCCCCGGACGGTCCCCTCACCTTCCAGCGCCGGGTGCGCGCGGTCCACCGGGCGATGGACGAGATCCGCCGGGTCCCGCACGTGGCGGAGGTCCAGTCCCCCTACCGCGTCGGCGGCCTGGCGCCCAGCCTGGAGATCGGCCTCATCACGGTCAGGCTCAAGGGCCACGACAACGGCAAGCTGGCCGAGACCACCCGGATGCTCTCCGAGGCGGCCGCGCCCGTGCGCGCACTCGGCGTGGAGGCGGTGCCCGCCGACGCGTCCACCCCGGCGGACAAGGAGATCAAGACCGGGACCAGCGAGATCATCGGCGTGGTCTGCGCGCTGCTGGTGCTGCTGTTCGCCTTCGGCACGCTGGTGGCCGCGATGATCCCGATCTTCACGGCGCTGGTCAGCATCGCGACCGGCCTGGGGGTGATCAGCCTGCTCGGCCACGTCGTGGACGTCCCCAAGCAGGCCTCCATCATGGCGACGATGATCGGCCTCGGCGTCGGCATCGACTACGCGCTCTTCCTGCTCAGCAGGTACCGCAGGCTGCTGGCCGACGGCCTGCCGACGCACGGAGCGGTGCGCCGGACGGTCGCGAGTTCGGGCGGCGCGGTGGTGTTCGCCGGCGGCACGGTGATCATCGCGCTCAGCGCGCTGCTGCTCGGCGGCTTCCCCATGCTGCAGACGCTCGGCTGGATCACCGGCATCTCGGTCGTCTGCGCGGTGCTCACCTCCGTCACCCTCGTCCCCGCCCTGCTCGGCCTGCTCGGGCACCGGATCAACGCGCTGCGGCTGCCCTTCATGGGCCGGCGCAAGACGGCGGACGAGGCCGCGGGCTGGAGCGCCCTGGGGGCCTGGGTCTCGAAGCGGCCCTGGAGCGTGCTCGCGCTCAGCGTCGCCGTCCTCGCCGCGCTGACCGCGCCCGCCCTCGCGCTCAAGCTCGGCCCGCTGGACGACGGCTACGGTGACAGGGACACCGCCGCCCGCCGCTCCTACGAACTCATGCAGGCCGGATTCGGGCCCGGGATCAACGGGCCGCTGATCGTGGTCGCCTCCCTCGACGAGAGGGTCGTCGACCGCGATCCCGCGCCCGCCGTACTCCGGCTCCTGAAGGAGGAGGCCGGCGCGGTCGAGGGGGTGGCCCACGTCGGCGAGCCCGTGCTGAACGACGGCGGCACCGCCGTGCTGGTCCAGGCCGTCACCGCGTACGCGCCCAGCGATCCGCGGGCGCTGGAGGTGGTCGAGGACATGCGCGCGATCCGGGTCCCCGGGGCGCGGGTGCACGTGGGCGGCGAGGTGGCCGCCATGTCCGACGCGAGTGCCAGGATCGCCGACCGCACCCCGCTGGTCGTCGGCGTCGTGGTGCTGCTCAGCGCGTTGCTGCTGCTCCTGGCGTTCCGGTCGCCGGTGGTCGCGATCAAGGCCGCGCTGATGAACCTGGTCTCGCTCGGCGCCGCGTTCGGCGCGCTCTCGCTGGTCTTCTCCCTCGGGCTGGGCAGCGGGCTGGTCGGCATGGACCCGCCGGTGGGCGCGGACGACTCCTACCTGACCACGCTGTTCTTCACGGTGCCGATCGACAGCTACATCCCGCTGATGCTGTTCGCGGTGCTGTTCGGCCTGTCGATGGACTACGAGGTCTTCCTGCTCACCGCCGTACGGCAGGCGTATCTGAGGCACGGCGACAACCGCAGGGCGGTGGCCGAGGGGTTGGGTGCGACCGGCCGGGTCATCACCTCCGCCGCCCTGATCATGGTCGCCGTGTTCGTCGCCTTCATCGCCTACCCCGATCCCATGGTCAAGATCTTCGGTGTCGGCCTGGCGGTGGCCGTGGCGGTGGACGCCACCGTCATCCGGGGCTTCCTGGTCCCGGCCACCATGGTCCTGCTCGGCAGGTTCAACTGGTGGTGCCCCAGGTGGCTGGACCGGATCCTGCCCAACCTCTCCATCGAGGGGCACGAGGAGGAGGAGGCCTCCGCCGAGGAACCTCGCAAGGAGCTCGTCGTCGCCGGCCACGGCTGACCGTCAGTCGAAGACGATCACGCTGCGGGCCACCGCGCCCTCGCGGACGTGGCGGATCGCCTCGTTGACGTCCTCCAGCGGTACGCGCTCGCTGACCAGGCGGTCGAGGTCGAGACGGCCGCGCAGGTACTGCTCGGCGAGCATGGGCAGGTCGCGGAGCGGCGCGGCGTCGCCGCCCTGGGTGCCCATCAGGCGCCGGGAGGCGAACAGCAGACCGGGCTCGATGGTGAGCGGCCGGCCCTGGGGCGGGCTGCCGACCATCACGGTCGTGCCGCCGGGCTGGGTGGCGGCGAAGGCGTCGCCGAGCACGCTGGGCACGCCGGTGACGTCGAAGGCGTAGTCCACGCCGCCCCGGACGATCTCGCCCACCTGCCGGGGCAGGTCGCTGGAGAGGATGGTGTGGGTGGCGCCGAACTCCCCGGCCAGCTTCAGCTTGGACTCGGTCACGTCGGCGCCGATGATGGTCGTGGCCCCGGCGAGCGCGGCGCCCTGGACCACGTTCAGCCCGACGCCTCCGCAGCCGACCACCAGCACGCTGGAGCCCGGCGTCACCCCGGCCACGTTCAGCACCGCGCCGACCCCGGTGACCACCCCGCAGGCCAGCAGGCACATGGTGTCGAACGGCGCCCTCTTGTCGATCTTCACGCACATCGGCTCGTTGACCACGGCGTACTCGGCGAACGAGCCGATGCCGATCATCGTCCTGGCGTCGGCGCCGTCCACCTTGATCCGGGTGGTGCCGTCGCGCATCGTGCCCATGATCGCGGCCGTCCGGGCCGGTCCGCCGCACAGGTGGAACCGGCCGCCGCCGCAGTTGCGGCAGCGCCCGCAGGCGCCGTTCATCGCGATGATCACATGGTCGCCCGGCCTGACCCCGGTCACGCCCGCGCCCGTGCTCTCCACGATCCCCGCGCTCTCGTGGCCGAGGACGAAGGGGGGCCGCCGCACCACCGGGCTCTTGCCGTCCAGTGCCTTGATGTCCGAGCCGCACACCCCGGACGCCTTGATCCTGACGCGGACCTCACCCGGCCCGGGGTCGGCGATCTCGACCTCGCGGACCTCCAGCGCCGCCCCGAACCCGGTGAGTACGGCCGCGCGCATCAACATCAGTCCGCTCCCGTCGCCGAGGACCCGTGCGCTCCGCACGCTAGCCGGGACCAGGCTCATAAGCAAACATTTGCTTGGTTTCCGGAGGCGCCGCAACTGTCGGGCGGTGCTCCATTGACACTCCGGAAGTGCCAAATCTACGCTGACGAAACCAAGCGAGCGCTAGGCCAAATTGCGGGCCGGGCGCGAGCCGCGCGGCACGGCAGGGAGTGATCCATGAGACGGCAGGCAGTGCGACTCATCGGCCTGGTGACCGCGGCGGCGCTCGTCGCCGGCTGCGCGGCCGCACAGAAGAACGGCGCGGGCGCCCCCGGCGAGGCGGCGGGGGCCGCCGGGGTGACCGACACGACGGTCACGGTGGGCGGCGTGCTCACCAAGACCAGCGCGAGCGGCTACTCGACCAAGGACGCCGAGATCGGGGCCAGGGCCCGGTTCCAGCGGGCGAACGAGGCGGGCGGCGTGCACGGCCGCAGGATCGAGTTCGCCGGGGCGGAGGACGACAACCAGGACGCCGCCAAGGGGGACGCGGCGGCCAAGAAACTCGTCCAGAGGGACAAGGTGTTCGCGCTGGTGCCGGTGCACGCGCCCAACTTCGGCGGCGCGACCTTCCTGGAGCAGCAGGGCGTGCCGTGGTTCGGCTGGGCGACGGGCCCGCAGTGGTGCGGCACGGAGACCGGCTTCGGCTACAACGGCTGCCTCGCCCCCAAGCCGGGCGCGGGCTCCCAGACCTGGTGGGGCAACCAGATGGCCGAGCTGATCGGCGGGTCCGCGGGCAAGAGCGTCTACGTCCAGACGACCGACTCCAGCGGCAGCAAGTACGGAGGCAAGACCATCTCCCAGTCCTTCCAGGCGGCGGGCTTCACGCTGGCGGGCCTCAACTCCGGGCTGCCCGCCGCCGCCCCGCCGCCGGACTGGCTGCCCTACGTCAACAAGATCATGACCTCGGACGGCGGCGAGGCCCCGGACCTGGTGGTCTCGATCATCGCCGGCACCAAGTTCAACACCGGTCTGTACGCCGCGCTGAAGAAGGCCGGGTACAAGGGGCTGCTGTCCGACGCGACCAGCTACGACGCGGCCATCCTCAAGGACCCGGCCACCGCCCAGGCACTCGAAGGTGTGATCGCGGCCCCCATGTTCGAGCCCTTCGAGTCCCAGGCGCCGGAGATCGCCCAGCTCAAGGCGGACGTGGAGAAGGCGGCGCCGGGCACCGCGCTGACCCAGCACCTGGCCATCGGCTACTGGGCCGCGGACATCTTCCTCAAGGTGCTGGAGCAGACCGGCAGGGACCTGACCAGGGAGAGGTTCCTGGCCACCGCCAACGGCTCGTTCACCTACGAGAACGCCGGATTCGGCAGGATCCGGTACCCCAAGGACCACACCGAACCCAACGGCTGCGGCGCCCTGGTCAAGCTTGAGGGCGGTGCGTTCAAGGTCGCCAAGAACATGAAGTGCTTCGACAACGTCCCGCTGAAATAGCGGCCGGAACTTGCCGCTCGCGAGTCTGGCGGGCCACGTGAGCGGCGGGACAGGGGCGGCCGGGATGTCCGCGAGGACATCCCGGCGCCCAGGTCGGCTCCCGCGGGAGGAGGACGGGAACGCGGGCCCTCGCCGCGTGAAGGCAGAGAACAGGCGCGAACTCTTGGGGTGAAGGCCCTTTATGTCGGAGCTCTTCGGTTACATCGTCAGCGGCCTCGTCACCGGCGCCGTATTCGCGGTCATGGCCTCCGGGCTGACCCTGTCCTATTCGGCCACGGGCGTGTTCAACTTCGCCCACGGCGCCGTCGGCTTCCTGGCCGCGCTGCTGTTCTTCGAACTCAACGCCGGGCTGGGACTGCCCGCCTGGACGGCCGGGCTGGTCGCGGTGGGACTCTTCTCGCCGCTGCTCGGATACGTGCTGCACAGGGCCATGTTCCGCGGCCTGGCGCAGGCGGGGGAGACCGCGCAGATCGTCGGGACCATCGGCCTGACCATCGCGCTGCCCGCGCTCGGGCTCTGGATCGTGGACCTGGTCGCCGAGCCGTTCGGGCTGCCGCGCGCCGACGCCACCTCCCTGCCGCACGGCCTCGGCCCCTACCCGGCGGTCATCTTCACCTTCGGCGGCGTCCACCTCGACTCCGACCAGCTCATCACCTTCGCCTTCGCGGCACTGGCCGCCGCCGGGCTGTGGGCCTTCATGCGGCACACGCCGTACGGCCTGCGGATGCGCGCCTCGGTGGACCGCCGCAGGCTGGCCACCCTGCGAGGGATCGACGCCGACGCCTCCTCGGCCATGGCCTGGACGCTCGGCTCGGCGCTCGCCGGGCTCGCCGGGGTACTGGCGGTCTCCACCCTGGGCCTGGACTCCACGGCGTTCACCGTGATGCTGTTCGTCTCGGCGACGGCCGCGGTGTTCGGCCGGCTGCGGTCGATCCCGTGGACGTTCGCGGCCGGCCTCGGCCTCGGCGTGGTGCAGAACCTGGTGGCCGGATACGCCGACTTCGCCGAGGACGTCACCGGGCTGCGCACCGCCGTTCCGGTGATCCTGCTGTTCGTGGGGCTGATCCTGCTCAACCGGTCCAAGGAGCGGGTCGCCGGGTCCGCCGCCGAGGACGCGCCGCCGCCCGACCACCTGGCCGGCCTGCCGATGTGGCGGCGGCGCCTGCCGTGGGCGCTCGGCCTGACGGCCCTCCTCGCGTGGACCCTCACCCGGTCTGCCGACGACTTCTACGTGAGCGTGGTGGCCCAGGGGCTGGTCCTCGCGCTGATCTTCTGCTCGTTCGTGGTCGTCACCGGCATCGGCGGCATGGTCAACCTCGCGCAGGCGTCCTTCGCCTCGATGGCTGCCCTCACCTGCGGCTGGGCGCTCTCCTCCGGGCTGCCGCTGCCGGTGGCGATCCTGCTCGGCGTCCTGGGGGCGACCGCGGTGGGTGTGCTCGTCGCACTGCCCGCGCTGCGGCTGGGCGGGCGCATCCTGACCCTGGCGACACTCGCCCTCGCCCTCCTCGCCGACCAGGTGCTGTTCCAGATCGACGCGTTCAGCAACGGCACGATCGGCTGGCCGCTGCCCGCGATCGGCCTGGGCTTCACCGACACCACCGATCCCCGGGTCCGGGTCGTGCTGCTGCTGGCCCTGATCGGGCTGGTCGGCCTGCTGGTGCGCAACCTGGAACGCTCGGCCTCCGGCCGGGCCGTCCTGGCCGTCCGCTCGGCCCCCGCCGCCGCGACCACCTCGGGCATCTCGGCCCCCCGCACCAAGATCATGCTGTTCGCGCTGGCGTCCGGGATCGCCGGGCTGGGCGGCGTGCTGTTCGCGACCTTCAAGGGCTCGATCACCGCCACCGACCTGCCCGCCTTCGCCGGCTTCGTCTGGCTGGCCGTGGTGGTCCTGCAGGGCGTCCGGCGGATCGGCGGCGCCGTGCTCGGCGGGCTGATCGCCGCGGTCTTCCCCGAACTGCTGGCCGGATGGCACATCTCCGCCCACGCCGGCGCCATCCTGTTCGGCCTCGGCGGCATGATCCTGGCCCGGCACCCCGACGGCGTGCTCGCCCAGATGGCCGAGAGCCGCTACCGACGGCGCGTGGGCAGGCAGCGGCGCGAGGGGGCGGCCGCCATCCAGCGCGAGGCCTCGGCAGTGGCCGCGCCCATGACGGCCGCCGCCGCGGCCCCCGGCCCGGAGGAGGGCCGGCCCGCGCCGGACGCGCTGTTCCGGCTGGAGAACGTGGTGGCGGGGTACGGCGACGTCACGGTGCTGCGGGGCGTGGACCTGACGGTCCGGCCGGGCGAGGTGGTGGCGCTGCTCGGCGCGAACGGCGCGGGCAAGTCGACGACCTGCGCGGTGGCCGCCGGGGACCTGCCGGTGACGGCCGGCCGGGTGATCCTGGACGGGGTGGACGTCACCTCCTGGCCCGCGCACCGCCGCGCCGGGGCCGGCGTGCTGCTCGCCCCGGAGGGACGCGGGGTGTTCCCGGGGCTGAGCGTGGACGAGAACCTGCGCACCTGGCTCGCCGACCCCGGCCCCGTCTACGAACGGATGCCCCAGCTCGCCCGCCGCAGGGGCGTCGCGGCCGGTGCGCTGTCGGGCGGCGAGCAGCAGCTGCTCACGCTCGCTCCGGCACTGGTCAGGCCGCCCCGGGTGCTGATCGCCGACGAGCCGTCGCTCGGGCTGGCGCCGCTCGTCGCGGAGCAGGTGTTCGAGGTCTTCGCCGAGCTCCGGGCGCGCGGTGTCGCGCTGCTCCTGGTGGAGGAGAAGGCCACCTCGGCCCTGCGACTCGCCGACACGGTCGTGTTCATGCGCCTGGGCCGGGTCACGTGGACCGGTCCCCGCGCCCAGGTGGACGGCGCCCGGCTCGCCGCCGCCTACCTGGGGGTCTCGTGAGGAGTGACTGGGGGTCTCGTGAGGAGTGAGAGGGAGGGGCGAGCGATGAGCGCAGCGCTGGCCGTCGAGGCCGTGTCGGTGTCCTTCGGGGGCGTCCACGCGCTCACCGACGTCTCCTTCGAGGTGCCGGAAGGCCAGGTCTGCGGGGTGATCGGGCCCAACGGCGCGGGCAAGACCACGCTGTTCGACGTGATCTCCGGACTCCGCCGGCCGACCTCGGGCTCCGTCTCGGTGGCGGGCCGCGACACCACGGGCGTCCCGGCGGTACGGCGGGCACGCGACGGGCTACGCCGTACCTTCCAGCGCACCCAGGTGTTCGGGCGGCTGACCGTGGCCGACAACGTGCTGGCCGCGATCGAGTGGCGGGGCGGGGGCGGGGGCCTGCCGGCGGATCTGGCCGGTGGACGGGCCCGCCGGAGACTGGAGCGGGAACGCCGGGAACGCGTGGACGAGGTGCTCGCGCTGTGCGGGCTGACCGAGCTGCGCGAGGCCTACGCGGCGGCCCTCCCCGTCGGCCGGCGACGTCTCGTCGAGCTGGCCCGCGCCCTCGCCGACCACCCCTCGCTGCTCCTGCTCGACGAGCCGACCTCCGGCCTCGACGCCGACCAGGCCGCCCGCATGGAGGAGATCATCAGGGCGCTGGACACCACGGTCCTGCTGGTCGAACACGACATGGGCTTCGTCATGAACGTCTGCGACCGCCTCGTCGTCCTCGACCTCGGCAAGGTCATCGCCTCGGGCACCCCCGCCGAGATCGGCGACGACCCCATGGTGCGCGCCGCCTACCTCGGCGGTCTGTGAGGACAGAGGCGGGCGACTCCGGATCCCTGCCAATTTTACCGGAAAGCAGCGGATATATGGCGCTGGCGGCTATTTCACACCAGTCTGCCGCTATGCCATTTCTGTGGATGCAACCGGCGGATTGATAACGTTCCATGGTGAGTCACTGCGAGACATGCCACGATGGGTCGATATAGTATTTCCACAGTTCAGGGCGCACGTCATTCCCCCGAAAAGGCCGGAAGTCTCCCTTTTTGGCCATTCAAACCATGCACATCTATTGGGGATTTCATGCGACGTCTCTTGTGCCTGACCACCACCGGTCTCTTCCTTCTCGGCGGCACCGCTTCCGCTGCCGTCCAGTCACAGCCTTCCGCGTCTGATCTGTCCATGGTCAAGCCGATTCCACCCCAGGCTCAGGCGGACCCGCCGTGGGACCGGGTGGGCCCGCCGAGGCCCATCCCGCCGTGGATCAACTCGGGTC
>NZ_NGFP01000002.1 GCF_002149035.1 Streptosporangium minutum | reverse complement strand
GGGGTGGCCGACGGGGAGACCGACGGGGACAGGCCGAGCTCGCGGGCGCGCTCGACCAGGTCGTACAGGTCGGGGCGTTCGAAGGGGTCACCGCCGGTGATGACGAACAGCGGGGCAGGGCGGCCGAACGCGGTGATCTGCCGCATCAGGTCCACGGCCTCGGCGGTGGACAGCTCGGCGGGGTCGCGCTCGGGCCTGGCCTCGGCCCGGCAGTGCAGGCAGGCCAGGGGGCAGGCGCGGGTCGCCTCCCAGATGACGATGAAGGGGGCGGCGGCGACGTCGCGGTGGACGTGCCGGACCGGGCGGGCCGTCCGCTCACTCGGTTCGCCCGGGCAGGCCTGCGGTGCGGCGGGTCGGTTCACGGGGTGGTCCTTTCGTCCCGGCCGGTGCCGAGCGGGTGGCCGGCGACGTCGGCGGCGGTGTAGTCGGCGGCCAGGTCCTGCAGGAAGGCCAGGTCCTGGCCGGGGGGCAGCGGCGGCGGCTCGGCGTAGCCGCCCGCGCGGTGCCGGCGGTCCCGGCCGAATGCGGGCACGGGAAAGAGTCAACCGGACCCACGCGCGTGCGGCGTAGTGACCAAAGTCCTGAAGGCACAGGCCCCTGGTCACCTACCGATGTCCGTCGCGGCGGAGGGCTTCAAGCTGTCGGCGATGCCGGTCCGCGGACTGCCACGGATGGGGAATCGGGCGGAATCGGCTCAGGCTGCTCATCATCACCGTGCAGTGTCCAGGCGGGCGGCCCGCCGGGCCGTGCTCACCACGGAGGAGCCCGGGAGTCGACGGACGCCGCCCTGAGGCGGATCGCTACCGCGCCGAGGACAGCACGGCGCCGACCGCGACGAACGCGGCACCGGCGCCCATGAGCACCGCGCCCAGGCCGACTGCCAGGGAGGTGACCTGCCAGGCCTGGTAGGCACTCATCAGGGAGGCGCGCAGCGTCTCCCCCATGAACGCGGTCTGGCGCAGCTCGGTGAGTCTCTCGTCCTGGCCGCCAACGGCGTGCAGGTCGGCGCTGATCTCCGAGTAAGTGCGGCCCTCGGTGGCCTTGCGCACGTTGCCGCCGATCATCTCGGAGAAGACGCGGGCGTGGGCGCCGTTCTCCACCCGTCGTCCGGCGTAGCGGCCGTACTCGGCGGGCAGGCCCTGGGCCGGAAAGGTGATCTTCTGGCGGATGAGCTCGTCGCGGATCTCCCCCTTGCCGCGCACGCCGCGGACCGTCATGACGGCGCCGGCTGTCAACATGCCGACACCGGCACCGCCCAGCAGCAGCATCAGCTTCAGCCTTCGCGCGTTGTCCACCGGTTCTTCTCCTTACCGACTAACGATGAGACCCATGGGATGGGCGGCCGGCCTGCGACCGGTCCCGATGCAGGGCCTTTTTCAAAGAAAAGGGTGCGGTCTCAGCACGGGCACCGGGCAGGGCCACCGGTCCCTGATGTTCGGGCTGAAAGTCCCATCCACGGGCTCGGGCAGCCAGGGGCAGGGAAATCTCTCGCATGCGGCCGGCGTCACCGACGCGGCGGTACCGCCGCGTCGGTCCTGGACGAGGACGGGCGCCTGGCGGGCATCGTCAGTGAGATGGACCTGCTGCACGGGAAGTTCCAGCGTCCCCCCGGCGGTCTCGCAGGCGGGTCTCCGCGCGGGGCGGGGAGCCGGGCCTCAGCCGGCCGGGCGGGCCCTCCCGCCGCGCTCATCCCCGTCCCAGGGGCACCCGCCAGCGTAGGCGGCTCCCGCCGCCCTCGGCGCGCTCCGCGGTGAACGCGCCGCCCAGGCGCGCGGCCCGGTCGGCGAGGTTGCGCAGCCCGCTGCGCCGCCCGTCCTCGGGAATGCCGACCCCGTTGTCGCTCACCTCCAGCAGCAGCGTGCCCTCCCTGACCTCCACCAGCACCTGTGCCCTGCTCGCCCGGGCGTGCCGGGCGACGTTGGCCAGCGCCTCGCGCAGCACCGCCCGCAGCTGCTCGGCCACCTCCTCGGGCACCGTGTTGTCCAGCGGGCCCTCCATCCGGATGCCGGGTATGAAACCGAGCTGGTCGCGCGCCGCCTCCACCAGCTCCGTCACCTGGCCGCGCAGGCCGCAGACCTGACCGGCCTGTGGCGGCGACTGCAGCGCGAAGATCGTGGAGCGGACCTCCTTGATGGTCTGGTCCAGCTCGTCCACCGCGTGCTGCATCCGGGTCGTCGCGGTGGGGTTGCCGACCATCTCCACTGTGCTCATCAGCGTCATCGCCACCGCGAACAGCCGCTGGATGACCACGTCGTGCAGATCCTTGGCGATACGGTCACGGTCCTCCAGCAGGCCCAGCCGCTCGGCGTCGCGGCGCGCGTCGGCCAGCTCCAGCGCGACCGCGGCCTGCCCGCCCAACGCCTCGGCCGTGCGCAGGTCCGCCTCGTTGAACGGCGGCGACCCGGCCTGCTTGGCCAGGCTCAGCACGCCGTGGACCGCCTGCGGCTTGCCCAGCGGGACGGCGATCGCCGCTCTCAGCGGCACCTGCTCCAGATGCGCCGGATAAGCCATGCGCTCTTTCACATCCAGTGCGGTCTGCGACTGCCCGGTGCGCGCCACGGCGGCGGCCAGGGAGTCCTCCATCGGCACCGCACAACCGCGCAGGTGCTCGGCGCCGAGCCCTTCGGCGATCTCGATGCGCATGGTCTCAGCCAGAGGGAAGCTCACGGTGACCGTGTCGGCGTCGGTGAGCTCCATGGCGCGCCGGGCCATGACGGTGAGCACCTCGCCCGGGTCGTCACCCGACAGCAGACTGCTGGTCACCTCCGCGGACACCCGCAGCCAGTTCTCCCGGCGCCGACTCTCCTCATACAGCCGGGCGTTCTCGATCGCCACACCGGCAGCGGTGGCCAGCGCGCCCACCACGATCTCGTCCTCCTCCTCAAAGGCCGCGCCGCCGGCCTTCTCGGTCAGATACAGGTTGCCGAACACCTCCTCGCGCACCACGATCGGCACGCCCAGGAAGCTGCGCATCGGCGGATGCCCCTCCGGAAAGCCATAGGAAGCCGAGTGCTCGCTCAGATCGGCCAGTCGAAGCGTCCCGGGTTCCTTGATCAGCAGTCCGAGCAGGCCCTTGCCGTGCGGCCAGTGGTCGACCCGCGCGATCTCCTCCTCGGTCATTCCCACCGGGATGAACCGCTCCAGCGTGCCGCCCTCGCCGATCACGCCGAGCGCCCCGTAGCGGGCCTCGACCAGCTGGGTGGCGGCCTGTGTGATGCGCCGCAGCACCGTCTCCAGGTCCAGGTCGCTGCCGACCGAGACCACGGCCTCCAGCAGGGCGTGCACCCGGTCCCGGGTGGCCAGCACCGCCTCCAGCTGGCCCTGCAGCTCGGCCAGCAGGTCATCCAGCCGTATGCTCGGAAGCAACGACTTCTCGCCCATCCCGGCTCCTTTTCCCTGAGTGAGGCTGAACTGCCTGTCCGGGATAAGTCTTCCACCCGCCCTCGACGGTGCGGAAAGCACAGCCGACCCCGGGCGAAGCGATACCGGCGGCTGCGTGACGCACTGCTTCGGAGAGCTGTGGACGGTCCGGCTCGGCGACCGTGAAGAAGTCCGGCCCGTCGTGACGGGAGACTTCTGCCACATGTCGCATGGCGACAACGTCCTGACCGCGTTCGTCGCAGAAGCCGACATGGCGCATGCCCCGACTGCGTTCGCGGTGGATGCCGGCGGCGGCCGGGGCCGATCGTATCTCCACGGTGGCGGCCGTCCGCTTGAAGAGCAAGGCGGGCGGTCCGCCCGGAACGGCCCCTGCCGCCGTGCGCGGCATGCTCGCCACCGTCCGCGGCCTTACCGGCTGATCGATACGGAGTCGCGCGCCTCAGCCGCTGCAGGGGAAGGGCGTCCCGCCCCGCCGTCAACTCTCATCTAACGTAACTCTAGGCCTACCGGCCCGCCACAACAAAGCTCCCTCCTCGATCGACGCCCTCTTAGGAGCTCTTCGTCAAACGCGCCACACGGAGCTTCGGGTCTGCGCCTACAGCCCGGCCGGAAGGATGAGCGGGGCGGGCTCGTGGCCCCTCCAGCCGGCAGGCACCGCAGCCAGCGCGTCGCCGATGGCCGCGCCGTTGAGAAACGCGGAACGCTGCTCGCCCAGCACGCGGGCCACAGCGCCGTCCCACCGCACCGGCAGGACCTGGGTGCGGTCGGGGGAGAGCGGGACCTGACCTGTCAGCGGCACACGCGGCAGGACCGGCAGCCGCCGCCCGGCCAGTCCGGCCAGCAGGGGGGCCAGCAGCGTATGCGCCGCGACCAGGGCGGCGTAGGGATTACCGGGAAGACCCACCACCCACCGGCCGTCGGCGAGCTGGGCCAGTAACTGTGGATGGCCGGGACGGCAGGCCACCGTGTCGACGATCCAGCGTGCCGCTTGCTTGTCGAGCAGCGACCGCAGATGGTCGGTGACACCGACCGAGGTGGACCCGGTCACCGCGAGCACCTCCGCCGCGCCGGCGGCGGCGAAGGCATCGGCCAGCGCGCCGGGCCGGTCGGGTACGTGGCAGACGGCCGCAGCCTGCCCGCCCATGTCCTGCACCAGCGATGGCAGCATCGGGCCCAGGGCGTCGCGCACCTGGCCGGGGCCAGGCCGGCCGTGGTGGACGAGCTCGTCGCCGGTGACCAGGATCTGTATCCGGGGCCGGGGCCGGACCTGAAGCGTGTCATAGCCGCATGCGGCGGCCAGGCCGAGTAGCGCGGGGCCGATCCGGCTGCCCGAGGGGGCCAGGCGGGTTCCGGCGGGGGCGTCTTCACCCGTGCGGCGGATGTGCCGGCCCGGCGTAAGCCGCGGCCCCAGGACCCGGTCGGCATCGCGTACGGCCAGCTCCACCGGGAGGACCGCATCGGCCCCGGCGGGCACCGGAGCGCCGGTGGAGATCTCCACCGCCTGTCCCGCCTGCAGCTCACCGGCGGGAAAGACGGTTCCGGCCCGCACCGCGCCGCACACCTGCCACGGTCCGGCGCCCGCCACGGCGAATCCGTCCATCGCCGCGGTGTCGAAGGCCGGAGCCGGTGAGCGGGTGACGATCTCCTGGGCGAGGGTCAGCCCGGCGGCCTGGGCCAGGTCGGCCGGCCGCGCCGGCACCGGCCGCGCCGAGGCATGGGCGAGCCGGCGTGCCTGCTGCCAGGGCATGTCGCGAAACCCCGTTGCAGCGCTGTCGGCGCTGGTAGTGGCGGAGATCATGCCGATACCGTGCCGGCTGCCGCCCGGGTGCGTTCATCGCCGCAGCCGTGTGTCCCGGCCTGGATTCGGCCATCTCCCCGCCCTACGCTCCGCACCGGGGCGACGCGGAAGGAGATGGGCGGGGCTGTTCGGGTCGTGCGGGCCATCATGCTCCTGACGTCCTTCATGTTTCGCACCCCGAGGGTGCAGGGCCGGCACCGTGAACGGGTGCGGTCTTTCGCCGGCAAGGGCACGGGCCTCAGCGCGGGGAGTGTCCGGCCGCTGCGCTCACGCGCTGCCGGGCCGTGGCCCGCACCACGGTAACCGTCAGCAGCAACGTCAGCACCGACACCGCCGACAGCAGCGCCAAGCCCAGCCCGTAGGAGCCGAACCGGCTGTAGACGAAGCCCATCACCAGCGGCGGGACGAATCCGCCCAGGCCGCCGGCGGCGCCGACCAGACCGGTGACCGAGCCGACCTTGTCGGCCGGGGCGATTCTGGCGACCAGCGCGAAGGTCGCTCCGCTGCCCGCGCCCAGGGCCGCGGCCATGGTCAGGAACGCGATGGTGCCCACCGGCATCAGGCTCGGGGTGAAGGCTTGTACCGCGGCGCACACGGCGACCACGGCGAACACTCCGACCAGGACGGGCAGCGGGCCGATCCGGTCCGACAGCCAGCCGCCGATCGGACGCATGACGACCGCCAGGAGCACGAAGCCGGCCATCCGGTTGGCGGCGTCGGCCTGCTCCAGGCCGTAGGCGGTCTGCAGGTAGGCCGGCAGGTAGACGGAGAAGGCGACGTAGCCGCCGAAGGCCACCGCGTACAGCACGCACGCCTGCCAGGTGATCGGCAGTTTCGCGGTGGCCGCCAGGCGTGCGGCGAGCGGCTGGTCCGGGACGACGCGGCCCGGCGCGTCGCGCAGCATGAACCACGCCACGACGGCGTAGACGGCAAGAACGACGGCCGTCAGCAGGAACGGGGTGGCCGCGCCACCGGCCTTGACCAGCTTGACCGTGGTCAGGGCGCTGATCGCGGTGCCGCCCATGCCCGCACCGAAGACGCCGATGGCCAGACCGCGCCGCTCGGGCGGGAACCAGGCGTTCACGAGCGGTACACCGATGGCGAAGGCCGTGCCGCCGATGCCCAGGAAGAACCCGCCCACCAGCAGCGCCGCCAGCGAGTTCTGCCCGGCCACGCCGATGAACAGGACCGGCACGATGGTGACGGCCGAGATCAGCGGGAACATCACCCTGCCGCCGAACCGGTCGGTGAGCGCGCCGACCGGGATGCGGCCCAGCGAGCCGACGATCACCGGGACCGCGACCAGCAGCGCCTGCTCGGAGGCCGACAGGCTCAACAGGTCCTTGAACCGCGGACCCAGCGGGCTCAGCAGCGCCCACGCCCAGAAGTTCACCGCGAACCCTATGGTGGCCAACGTCAGCATCAACACTGGCCCGCGCGGGATCCCACTGGGGGCGTTGGGAGGGGCGATATCGGTGCTCATGGTGTTCGTCCTTGTCGTTTTGGCTGGTGTGCCCGGGACGCTGCGGCGCGTCCCGCTCGTCCCGACGGTGAATGCGAGAGGGTGGGGGGTAGAGGGACCCGTCGTGCCGGCTGATCCCGCCCGGCACGCGAAGAGGGCAGAGGCCACCCGGCGATCTCGCCGGTGACGCCGGATGACCCCACTCTCATGATCCGCGGATAGGTCCGAAGCCGCGCGGCTGTCGAGCGCACCCGGATGCGGCAGCCCCGGACCTGGGTGCACCGGCGCATCGGCCGTCCCTGACCGCCGGCGGTCAGGGACGGCCGATGCGCACCCGCCACACGGCCGGACCGGACTCGGCGTAGTCCCAGGTGAACTCGCCGGGGTGCTTGGCGGCGAACTGGTAGTAGAGGGGCTTGGGATCGTGGTCGTTGACGAGCACGAACGACATGCCCGCGGGCAGTTCCCGGAACGTGGCGAAGATCTGCTCGTGACGCTGGGCCGGAATCAGCCGGCGCACGTCGAGCTCGCCGACGACGAGAGCGCCGTCCGCGTCCTCCGCCGCCGGCTCTCCGGCGCCGCATCCGCATCCGCCGCATCCGCACCCGTCGGTCTCGGCCGGGGCACCGAGGATCTCATGCATCCCGTCGAGCAGGGCGGCGAGATCGACGCCAGCGTCGGCGAGCGCGGGCAGCAGAAGCTCGTTCTCCTTGTCCAGGTGCGACTGGAACAGGGCGTTCAGCGTGGCGGCGGCCGCGACGGCCTCCCCCGGCGTGCTCGCCCGCTCCAGCTCGCCGACCCGGTCACGCAGCAGGACGTGCTCGTCGCGCATGGCCTGCGCGAGCAGCCTGGTCGCGGGCAGCGCGTCGGCGACGCGGTACAGCGTCTCCTCCTCGGCCTCGGCGTGCGGGAGCACCTCCTCGGCGCAGAAGGCGACCAGCACCTCCTGCCGGGCGGACGGGGACTGCAGCTTGTCGATGGAGCGCACGATGGTCACAGCGTGGTCGGACATCGTCCGGCCGAGCTGGTCGTGGTGGGCGCGGATCGTCGCCAGGACGGTGTCCTGCGGGCTTCCCGCCGTCTGCGTGGTCATGGGGGGACTCCTTGTCTGTTCTCCGGCCGGTGCGCCGGTGGTTGCCGCGGGTTCCGGGGGTGTTCCGGGCCCTTTTCCGAGGGGGCCGTCCCGGATGGCGGGAAGACCCCGAGGTGCGCGCCCCTGCGCGGTGAACAGCGGGGTGCTGAGGCAGCGCTCTCCGGTGGCGGGGGCCCACCACGACGAGGCGGCTCTCGCTCTCCGGCCGCACGGCGACGACGCCGACGGCGTCCGGGGAGGGTGACCCGGACATCCGAAGGCGGCGTCAGGCCGCGGGACAGCGCTCGTCGAAGACTGCCTGGCATGGACACCGGCCATGGGCACCGCGCGCCGGCCAGGCGGCGGAGCGGGCACACATGGGACATGACCGGAACACTAGGCGCGGCCCTCAGAGGCCCGTCACCGCCTCAGGTCACTCCGGAACGGGACCCTGGACCCTGGATCTACGGGACCTTCGGCCCCCGGCGGCCTCACAGGCCTCGCCTGGGTGCGGTGGCGCGGCAGGGGTCGCCCTCCGGGAGGCGCACGGTCCACGGGGGCGGGGACCGTGCACCCGCCGGAGGGCGACCACTCCTACCCTCCGGCCGTGGACTGCTCCGGAGTGATGCGGTCCCAGGCGGAGATCGGCAGCATGATCACCGAGGCGGGGAACAGGCCGTGCTCCTCGCTGTCGATGTGCCGGTGCAACTTCCCGATCGCCTCCAGCACGGCCGCCCAGTCCGGTGCCGCGCGGTCGATCGCGCCGAACACCCCGTGGATCTCGTCATGCTCGGCGCAGAGCCTGTCGACCGCCTCGGCCAGGGCTCCCTCGGCACGCAGTTCGGCGAACAGGCCGTTCTCCTCGAGGGTGGTGTGCGGGATGAGCTGTGCGAGCAGCTCGTCGAGGAGGGATACGGCGTCGCCGTACCGGCTCTCGTTGATGGCCCGGCGCAGTGCCCCGGCGGTCTCCTCGATCTGCCAGTGCTCCTCGGAGAGCCGGCCGATCAGCGGGAAGTCCCGGCAGCCGCAGTAGTTGCACATTATGACCCTTCGATGTCAGCGTGTGGCTCCAGAATCTCGGGTGGGGACCTATCGGAAGTAGAGGAAGTAGACCTTTCCGGATAGGGCCGTTCGTCCCGGCGGCACGGCCAGGGCGGCGATCTCGTCGGACAGACCGCGGCTGCCCTCGGCGGGCTGGCGGGTGGGCCGGGCGCTGCCCGCCAGTGCGTCCGAGCCCCCTCGATCAGGCCGGACGCCTCGGCGGGAGCGCCGAGCATGGAGGTGAGCAGGCTCGGCAGCAGCTCGGTAGGTGCTCCGTGACCGACATCGGCGAGCAGGCTCGCGGCACCGATGTCCCGCACGCCGGGCGTGGGACAGCGTCTACCGCGCTCAGAGGAGGTCGCGTCCATGATGGGCGAGGGCGCCACTATGAGACATCACTTTTTAGGGCTATCATCGCCATATGGCGATGAATGAGGGCGGGCGATGTGTGAGTGCCGACATCGCGGCGGGCATCACCCCGGCCGCCGCGCTGTTTCACTCGCTGGCCGATGAGACCCGGCTGCGTATCGTGCGGCGCCTCGCGGCGGGTGAGGCCCGGGTGGTGGACCTGACCGGTGAGCTGGGACTGGCCCAGTCCACCGTCTCCAAGCATCTGGCGTGCCTGCGTGACTGCGGGCTGATCGACTACCGGGCCGAGGGCCGTCAGTCCTTCTACGCCCTGACCCGCCCAGAGCTGATCGACTTGCTGTCCGCCGCCGAGCACCTGCTGGGTGCCACCGGCCACGCGGTCGCACTGTGCCCGGCCTACGCCCACCCCGCCCGGTCATCCCGGCCGGAGGCGAGCACGTGACCGCCCCGGCCCTGACCGCCGGGCGGCGGCAGGTCCTCAACCGGCGCAGCCTGCGTCTGGCCTACGCCACGGCCGGATACAACCTGCTCGAAGGCGTCGTCGCGGTCGCCGCCGGTGCGGCCGCCTCCTCGGCCGCGCTGCTCGGCTTCGGCCTCGACTCCTTCGTCGAGGTCTCCTCGGCGCTGGTGGTCATCTGGCAGTTCCGCTCCCGGGTCCCCGAATCGCGCGAGCGCCTGGCGCTGCGCCTGATCGCCGTCTCGTTCTTCGCGCTGGCCGCGTGGATCGGCTTCGACGCCGTCCGCTCACTGCTGGGCGGGGGTGGTGCCGAGGCTTCGCCGGTGGGGATCGGACTCGCCGTGACCTCGGTGGTGGTGATGCCGCTGCTGGTGTGGGCCAAGCGCCGCACCGGCCGTGAGCTCGGCTCGGCCACCGTGGTCGCCGACTCCACCCAGACCCTGCTGTGCACCTACCTGTCAGCGGTGCTGCTGATCGGCTTGGTCCTCAATGCCACTCTGGGCTGGTCGTGGGCCGATCCGGTCGCGGCGCTGGCCATCACCGCCGTCGCGCTGCGCGAAGGCGTGGAAGCCTGGCGCGGTGAACAGTGCGCCGACTGCGCCGTTCCCGTCCCCGTCCCCGCCTCCGGCGACGGGAACGGCGACCGCGACGGCGACGGCGACGAGGAGGGCGACGGCTCGGTGGGTGAATGCGGCTGCGCGCCGGGCTGCACCGACGCCTGCTGCCGGAACGGGGAGGGAAAGGAACAATGAGGCACCGAGCGATGCCGGCGGCCGTGCGTGCCGCCTACTCCGCGGAGATGACCGCCGCCCGCACCGCTACCGGCGCCGAGGCACGGTGGCGGCACCTGGAGCGGGCCCACATCCTGTCCCAACCCTGGCCCTGGCCGCACACCCGCAACCATCTGGCGATGTTCGTCCTTGCCGTGCGCGAGCGTGACCGTCGTGAAGCCTTCGGACAGGTGATCCGGATCATCGTCGCGGCGCCCGGCTCGGCGCTGGGCCGTTACCCCGAAGGCAACACCGGCCGCGCCACGGTTCCACTGACCCGGCCTCAGCCGCTGCCCGGAGACCTGGCCGCCCTGCTGGCGGACCGAACCGGCGGCGGGGCCGGGAGGAGATCCGCGTATCGGCGTGCGAACTGACCTGCCGGTGGGCTGAACCCGTCCTTCGGGCTGAACCCGGTACGTGGTGACCTCATCCACCGCCGGTCGGCGGACGCGACGCCGTACCCAGGATGAAGAAGGAGACCGGCGTGCGGACCTTCGGAAGCAGGAACCGCTCCAGACGCTCCACGGTGAACCCGGCGTGGTCGATCGACGCGGCGCTGTCGCGACCGGTGTGACAGCCTCCGGCCAGACGCGGCCATACCGTGGCGTCCAGCAGGTCCTGCACCCGGACCAGGCCGGGTGAATCGGCGCGGACGTGTTCCAGGAAACGCAGCTGCCCGCCGGGCTTGAGCACCCGGTACATCTCCCGCAACGCCGCCACCGGCTCGGGCAGCGAGCACAGCACCAGCGACACCACCGCGGCGTCGAAGCTCCGATCCCCGGCGGGGAGCCGGTCGGCCAGAGCGCCGACCACCTCGACCGGGACCGGAGCCTGGTCCGCGGCGGCCTGAGCGAGCCGGCGCAGCCGCGGTTCGGGCTCGACCGCGAGCACCCGGGCAACGGTCGGCGGATAGTGGGCGAAGGTCAGCCCGTTGCCCGCGCCAACCTCGATCACCTGTCCGGACAGCCCGGCCAGCAGCGCCTGACGGCGCTCCGCCAGGCCGCGATGTTCCACCACCTGGCTGATACGGGCGTAGCACCGGGCGAAGATCGGATGGCTGACGGGAGTCCTCGACATGACCTCTTCCCTGCTCTCCCCCAGTTCAGCAGGTCACCGGCAGCATGGCTAGCCCCGGTGCCGCACATGGCCGGTCTTCGGCGGAGGGCTCCGGGGCGACGTCCAGGAGATCGAGGAGATCGACGCGCAGGAGTGACGGTTGCGGGATGACAGGTGGCGACCGGCCCTTGAAGATGATCCTGAGTCGGCTGCCCGGACTCGGCAGGGCGCCCGAACGAGAAGCGGTCAGCGGCCGGACCCTCCATTGATTAGATAGTTTTCTATCTTGACATCCTTCGAATCAGCGTGGAACGCTGGCTCTACTTAGATATCTGTCAATTCAAGAGGGTCGATCGGCGCGGTGGCGTGCGCCGCCGGTCCGAAAGGAGCACATGATGGCAAGCGATGTCACCGGTGGATTCATCGGGAACCTCGAAGACGCTTTCACCCCGCCCGCGGCCGGAGGATGCTGCGGGAGTCCCGCGACCGCCACCGCGTCCGACGCCGCCGTCTCCGGCACTGCGGTGTCGTGTTGCGGAAGCGAGGCCGAGGCCACACAGGCGGTCGAGGCCGGGTGCTGCGGGCAGGCACCGGCGACCGCTTCGGCCGCTGCCTCCGCCGGGTGCTGTGGATGAGCTCCCCGCCACTCGTGCCGCCTGAGACGATCGGGTCCCCGGGCCTGGCGGCCGCCCTGGAGCAGGTGAACGCGCAGCTGATGGCGGCATCCGTTGCGGAGCTGGCCTCCGACGGCTATGCGGGCCGCCGGGTCGGCACCCCCGGTGGCCGGGCCGCCGCCGCCTGGCTCGCCGGGCAGTTGCGCGAGCTGGGCGCCGCTGTCCAGTCCGACCCGTTCGGTGTCTCCAGCGTGCGGGAGCTGTATCGCACGCCGGTGCTGCGGTGGAGCGACGGCGAGATGACCCGGAGCTTGGAACATCGGCGGGAGTTCGCCGAGCACCTGACCTCGGCCGAGCTGCCCGACCCGCGCTCGGCGCCGCTGGCGGAGGCGGGTGCGGCGGATCTCAGGGACCGCTGGGTGCTGGCCCCGGCCGGTGAATGGGCGCGGGCCTGCCGCCGGGCCGAGGCAGAGGGCGCGGTCGGCGTGCTCATGGCGCGGGGCACGGACACCGACGGGTGGATGCCCAAGATGATCGCAGGGCCGGCCCGGCGCGCGGTGGCGGTCATCGGGGTCCGCACCGACCTGCACAGGCAGCTGGCCGACGCTCTCATCTCAGGCGAGGTGACGGTGACCGCGTCGATGCCGCTGCGGCCGGTCGACGTCCAAGGGGTCAATGTCCACGGCCACTTGCCGATCGAGCTGAACGGGGCGGCGGGCGGCCCTCGGGTGCTGTTGAGCGCGCACTTCGACGGGGTGGGCGATGACCCGGGCCGTCGCCTGCCCGCCGCCGCCGACAACGCCTCCGGGGTGGCCGCGGTGTTGGAGGCCGCCCGCGTCCTGCGGGCCGCCCTGACCGCGCCGGTGAACCTGTCGGTGTCCTTCCTGGACGCGGAGGAGGCAGGCGCCCGGGGCTCGGCCCGCCACGCCCCCAGTGTGGCGCCGAGCACCCGGGTCATCAACCTGGACGGTGCGGCGCAGTTGCATCAGGCCGCCGCGGTCGAGGCGGGCGGGCCGGCGCATGCTCTGCTGGCCGCCCTTGACCAGGCCGCGCGGCTGACCGGAGTGCCGCTGCGGGCCGGGGCGATGGCCTCCGACAACCGCCGCTACGCCGCAGCAGGCCTGGCCGCGATCGGCATCGGGATGGGAATGCCCGGCTACCAGACCCCAGCCGAGACGCCCGAGCGCGTCGAGCCGGACACGCTGCTGGCCGCCGCACGACTGCTGGTGGCCACCGTGTGGCTGCTGGCGAGCGCGCACGCGCGGGGCGTGTGGGCGTCGGCGCCGTCCTGACCAGGTAGGCGTGCGCTGAGACCGGCTTATCGGGCGTCGAGCTCGGCGATCAGCTTCGCGATCCGAGCGCGGATCTCGTCGCGGATCGGCCGGACGGCCTCGAGACCCTGGCCGGCGGGGTCGTCCAGCTTCCAGTCCTCATACCGCTTGCCGGGGAAGAGGGGGCAGGCGTCGCCGCAGCCCATGGTGATGACCACGTCGGAGGCCTGGACGGCCTCGGCGGTGAGAACCTTGGGCTGGGCGGCGGTGATGTCGACGCCGGCCTCGCGCATGGCCTCGACCGCGACCGGGTTGATCGTCTCGGCCGGGGCGGATCCGGCCGAGCGGACCTCGATGCGGTCGCCGGCCAGGTGGGTGAGCCAGCCGGCGGCCATCTGGGAGCGTCCGGCGTTGTGCACGCAGACGAACAGGACGCTGGGCTTGTCAGGCATGGACCGACCCCTTGGCTGTGGTGGTGAACAGACGCCGGGCCCACAGGCTGACATAGACCAGGGCGACCAGGACGGGCACCTCGATGAGCGGGCCGACCACTCCGGCCAGGGCCTGGCCGGAGGTGACGCCGAACACGCCGACCGCGACCGCGATGGCGAGTTCGAAGTTGTTGCCGGCGGCCGTGAAGGCCAGCGTCGTGGTCCGGTCGTACGGCAGGCCGATCGCGCGGCCGGCCAGGAAGGAGCCGCCCCACATCAGGAAGAAGTAGGCCAGCAGCGGCAGCGCGATCCGGGCGACGTCGCCGGGCCGGGAGGTGATGACCTCACCCTGCAGGGCGAACAGGATCACGATGGTGAACAGCAGGCCGTACAGCGCCATGGGGCCGATCCTGGGGAGGAAGCGGCTCTCGTACCAGTCGCGGCCCCTGGATCGCTCGCCCAGCTTGCGCGAGGCGTAGCCGACCAGCAGGGGGATGCCGAGGAAGATCAGCACGTACCGGGCGATGTCCCAGGCCGAGACCTCCAGCGCCGCCTGCGACAGGCCCAGCCAGCCGGGCAGGACCTGCAGGTAGAACCAGCCCAGTGCGCCGAAGGCGATCACCTGGAAGATCGAGTTGACGGCGACCAGGACGGCGGCGGCCTCGCGGCTGCCGCAGGCCAGGTCGTTCCAGATGAGCACCATGGCGATGCAGCGGGCCAGGCCCACGATGATGAGGCCGGTACGGTATTCGGGCAGGTCCGGCAGGAGCAGCCAGGCCAGGGCGAACATCAGCGCGGGGCCGAGCACCCAGTTGAGCACCAGGGAGGAGATCAGCAGCCGCCGGTCGCCGGTGACGGTGTCGAGGCGGTCGTAGCGGACCTTGGCCAGCACCGGGTACATCATCAGCAGCAGGCCGAGGGCGATCGGCAGCGAGACGTCGCCGACGCGGACCGCGTCCAGGGCGGCGCCCAAACCGGGCACCAGGCGGCCCAGCAACAGCCCGGCCGCCATGGCGACGCCGATCCAGACCGGCAGGAACCGGTCCAGCGTGGACAGCTTGCCGATCATTCCCGCCTCCGCCGCCGGAGCGGGAGCGGGAGCGGGAGCATGGGTACTTGAGGGCATGAGTCTTCCTTCAGGGCGGGGTCAGACCGTGGCGGGGACGTTCAGCAGGGCCGACAGCTCCGACAGCGTCTCCGGGACCAGGCGGTAGTACACCCAGGAGCCGCGCCGCTCCGAGGTGAGCAGTCCGACCTCCTTGAGGACCTTGAGGTGGTGGCTGATCGTCGGCTGGGAGACGTCGAAGGCGCCGGTGATGTCGCACACGCACACCTCGCCGCCGGTGTGGCTGGCCACGATCGACAGGATGCGCAGCCGTACCGGATCGCCCAGGGCCTTGAACACCTGGGCCACCCCGGCGGCCTGTTGCATGGTGAGCGGCTCACGGGCCAGTGGCGGGCTGCACTCCAGAAGCTCCAGCGGCTCCATCGATCCCTCCCTCGTATAGATAATTGTCGATGTCAATCTGTATCTATATTGACAGATATCTATTCATGCTCGGTACGTGGGGCCCGCGGTCGGACGGAGGGGGGCGTCGAGACCGGTCAGGCGAAGAGTTCGCCGAGCAACCCGGGACCGATGGGGATGGGGGCGGGGCGGTAGGCGGGTGGCTGCGTGGTAGGTCTCCGCGAAGCCCAGGTTGAACCGCCCGGCCCAGTCACGGACGCGGGACACCGGCGGGGGTATCGGCAGTGGACGCGGAGTCGATGAAGTACTCCTGGCTGCCCGGCATGGTGACGATGTGGTCCAGGTCGTCGTCTGCGATCTTGGCGAAGCCGGAGCCGTCCGGGCCGAGCAGGGAGAAGAGCGTTCCTTCGGGGACGGCCAGGTCGACACCGTCGAGCACGACCGTGCCGCGTACGGCCTCGGCGATGCGGATGTCGCCCTTTGCGGTACTGATCTTCGCGGGGCCGTTGAGACGGCCGACCGAGACGTCACCGGCGAGGGCGGTGAGGCGGACGCTCGCGGCCTCGTCGAGCTTGATCGAGCCGTGCGCGCCGTCGAAGGCGACGTCGCCGAACCGGCCGACGGCCCGGAATTCGGCGCCGGCAGCCTTCGCCTCGATGCGGGAACCGGCGGGCAGCTGGACCGTCACCTCGATGGATCCGGAGGGACCGAGGATCTGGTTCTTCGCCGAGGCCTCGATCCGCAGGACGCCGTCGCCGTATTCGACCGTGGCCTGCTCCGCCGCTTCGTCTCCGAGAGCATCACGCGCGCCGCGGAGCAGGCCCGCGAGATCCTCCGCACCAAACCCGGAGCGACCTCGGGCGGCACTGCCAGGCCGAGTCCGGGCCGCGGATGGACAGCCTCTCGGCCCGGGATTCGGAGAAGGTGCGACCAGCGGAAAAGTAGAGCGTCGGCGCAGGTCACGGCCTCACAGAACGGCGACCCGCGGAAACTTCTCGCCGCGCCGACCTCGCACAACAGGTCATCTACGCGAACTGCACACCGTCACCGCATCACGCGGAGCTACTTGGGGCTCATCACGCGTTCCCGGGTCCCGGGCCAGAAGGGCGTCCGCTCCGGCGGACGCCCCCTTGCACTCACCGCGTGATCACCCAACCCGGTGAACGTATGTGGTCACAGCGCTAGCCGGTGGTGACCCGGTGGTTGTCCTTGATGTGGGTGAGGAAGAAGTCCCGAACGTCCTCGGCAAGCAGCTCCGGCACCTCCATCGCGGCGAAGTGGCCGCCGCGCTCGAACTCCGACCAATGCCTGATGTCGTACAGCCGCTCGGCCAGCGGTCGCACCGACTGCGTGATGTCGTGCGCGAACACCGCGACGCCAACCGGTACCGGGCACGGCTCCATCCGCCGCGGAGCCTCGCGGGACAGTCGCGCCGAGGAAGCCGCGGTGGCGGTCAGCCAGTACAGCGAGATGTCGGTGAGCATCCGCTCGTCACTGATGGGCGAGCGAGGGTCGGTCCACTGCGCGAAGCGCTCGGCGATCCAGGCCAGCTGGCCGACCGGCGAGTCGGTCAGCGCGTAGCCGATGGTCTGCGGGGTCAGGGCCTGCAAAGCCTGGTACGGCGGACGATTCGCCATCAGCTGCCTGACCTTGTCCAGCCGGGCTTCATCCGTTTCGGACAGTTCGATGTCGGCGTCCGGGACCGGCCGGGTCGGCAGGTAGTTGACGTGCACCCCGACGACCTGCTCGGGTGCCACCGCGCCGAGCGCCGTCGAGATGCCCGAGCCGAAGTCGCCCCCCTGCGCGCCATAACGCTCGTACCCGAGACGGCGCATCAGCTCAGCCCAGGCCCGCGCGACCCGGACGATGTCCCAGCCGCGCTCGTGGGTCGGCCCGGAGAAGCCGAACCCCGGGATGGACGGAATCACCAGGTGGAAGTCGCGCGACAGCGGCTCGATCACGTCGAGGAACTCCAGGAACGAACCGGGCCAGCCGTGGGTGAGGATCAGCGCGAGCGCGTCCGGTTT
Source organism: Streptosporangium minutum (assembly GCF_002149035.1). Classification (GTDB taxonomy): domain Bacteria; phylum Actinomycetota; class Actinomycetes; order Streptosporangiales; family Streptosporangiaceae; genus Streptosporangium; species Streptosporangium minutum. Next base: position 89,220 of record NZ_NGFP01000002.1, on the reverse strand, counting down.
CGAAGACCGGACGTGGACGAAGTGGATGTTCTGGCCGTCGATCTCGGTGGTGAAGTGCGGAAGCTCGTTGAGCTTGGCCTCGTGCTCGCGCCAGTCGTAGCCGGTGCGCCAGTATTCGGCCAGTTCCTTGAGCCTCCCCAGCGGGAAGCCGTAGTCCCACCCGGCGTCGGCGACCTCGTTGGGCCAGCGGGTGCGGGAGAGCCTGTCGGTCAGGTCGTCGAGGTCGGCCTGGGGGACGTCGATGCGGAACGGCTTGATCATGGTCTTGACTCCAGGGAATTCATCCGGCGCCCCGATGTTCGGACGACGGGCGACGACGAGTTGCGAGGTGAGTTGCGGCACGGCTCTGCACGTGGCCCGAGCGGCCTGGGCCGGAGTGAAAATCTCGGTGAGCTCGTATTGACCGACCGGGCAGCACTGACCGCCGACCGGATCGTGGATCAAGCCCTCGCCGGCGAGAGGAGGCGGTGCCGGTCCAGCCAGCCGGCGACGGCCTGGCCGATGGCGTGCGGCTGGTCCTCGGGGGCCTGATGGCCGGCGGGTCCGATGCCCTCCACTTCGAGGGCGGCGATGTTCCGGCGGGCCCAGTCCACGATCTGCGGGGAGGCGATGCCGACGCCGTCCTCGACCGTGAGGAGCAGTTTGGGCACCTCGGGGCTGGTGGCGAGCCATACGCCGTAGGCGTCCACGCGTTCGGCCACATCAGCCGGTTCGCGGTCGTAGGGAATCTCGCGCGGCCACTGCAGGAGCGGGCGGCGTGAGGCCGGGTCGGGGTAGGGCGCGCGGTAGACGTCGTGGTCGTGCGGGCTGAGGCCGGTCTTGACGGCGAAGGGGTGGGGCAGGGCGTACTCGATGGCGGCGTTCTCCTCCAGCAGCAGCCGCTCGCCGAGCCCGGGGGTGCGCAGCGCCCGGGAATGGTCGATCACCTCCTGCGGCAGTTCCGCCCACATCTGCGGCCGCAGGAACGTCTCCAGGAGGGCGACGCCGCGTACCTGGCCCGGGTGACGGGCGGCGCGGTCCATGGCCAGTGCGCCGCCCCAGTCGTGGCCGACCAGGACGGCCTCCTCCAGCCCCATGGCCTCGAACCACGCGTCCAGGTATCGGGCGTGGTCGGCGAACCGGTAGCCGATGTCGGGCTTTCCGGAGGCGCCCATCCCGATCAGGTCCGGGGCCAGGACCCTGGTGCGATCGGCGACGTGCGGGATGACGTTGCGCCAGATGTAGGACGAGGTGGGGCTGCCGTGCAGGAACACCACCGGCGTCTCCCCCTCCCCTGTCTCGGTGTAGGCGAGGTAGGAGTCGATGACGGCGACAGTATGCATGATCGTTGAGTCCTTCGGTGAGGTGTGCCTGGACTCTAGATTTACGCTCTCCCAACTGTCAACATTCCAACTAATTCCAACGCAACTGTCACTGGAAGAACCATCAAGCTGTTAGCATCGCGTCAGGAGGTGAGGCCCGTGCCCGACCAGGCAAGGGACGTCGTCGACGACGAGTCCGGGCCGTCGCATGCGGCCACCGGCCACCTGCTACGCCGCGTGTTCACCGCCCGTGCCGTGCAGGTCGCACCGGAACCGCCCGACGGCGGTGATCACGTTGACGAGCAGGGCGGCTGGTCGCGCCGTTGGCCGCCAGGTCGTGGAAGTTCGGCAGCGGTCCGGACAGGACGCGCAGGGCGACGCCGCGGGCCTGGCACCATCGGTGGGGTGCCGGGAAACCTTCCAATCCCGACACCCCCGGAAGGCAGCTCCCTCTGCTTTGGACCGGGACCGCCTTCGGGAGCTGAGGGCCGACCCTAGCGCCAGAGCACCACGGCTGATGCTGCCCCCAGCCTCCCGATGGTCAGTCGCCACCGGCCGTTCCGATCCTCCTCAGGAGCCTTTTCGGTTGCTCAGGCGAAATCAGTCGGCGGGCTGGCCGAACCAGCGGGAGAGGTGGTCGTCCAGGTCCTGCTGATCGTCGCCGATCCAGGCGACGTGGCCGTCGGGGCGCAGCAGGACGCACGGAACATTCAGTTCCGCAGTGGGATCCGCGAGGTAGTCGACCCGGTCTGACCAGCCGCCAACGGTCAGGCGTTCGGTGCGGTCCAGCAGCAGGCCGCGGCCGCGGTGCAGCAGACTGTAGAGGCGGCCCTGTTTCACTTCGATGTCGCGCAGGCGGCGGCCGAGCAGGTCGGGGCCTGCGCCGAAGTCGTAGCGGATGCCGGTCGCGGTGATCTTCTCGATCAGATGGCGGTTCACCTCGTCGAAGTCCATCAGTTCGGTGAGCAGCCTGCGTACGGCCTGCGGGCCCGGTTCGGTGGACAGCAGTTCCGTCTGGGCGCGGGTGTTGTCCAGCACGTCCTCGGCGACCGGATGACGTTCGGCCTGGTAGGTGTCCAGCAGTGTTTCCGGCGCCCAGCCGTGGATCTGTGCGGCCAGTTTCCAGCCGAGGTTGAATGCGTCCTGAACGCCCAGGTTCAGGCCCTGTCCGCCGATGGGCGGATGGACGTGTGCCGCATCGCCGGCCAGCAGCACCCGCCCGACCCGATAACGTTCGGCCAGCCGGGTGGCATCCCCGAAGCGGGACAACCAGCGCGGGGAGTGCACGCCGAAATCGGTTCCGGCGATGGTGCGCAACTGTTGTTTGAAATCCTCGAGGGTGGGCGGTTCCGCGCGGTCGCCGACTCCCGCGGCGGGGACTACGACGCTGTAGACCCCTTCGCCGAAGGGCCTGAGCCAGAATGGCTGATGGGTCCTGCTGATTTCGGTCACCTTGGCGGCGATCTCCTCCTGCGGTACCCCCACTTCCATCTCGCCCATCAGCGTCTCGGTCCGTGAGGGCTCGCCGGGGAAGCCGACGCCGAGCAGTTTGCGCACCGTACTGCGTCCGCCGTCACAGCCGATGAGATAGCGCGAACGCAGCTGTTCCCCGTCGGCCAGCTCGACGGTCACACCCTCGTCGTCCTGCTCGAAACCGGCCACCGCACAACCGCGCCGGACCTGCGCACCCAGTTCGACCGCATGTTCTTCGAGCAGGCGTTCGATGACCGGCTGCGGGATGCCGAGCAGATAGGCGTGCGCGGAATCCAGGCCCTTGGGCACGGGTTTGGGGATGGCGGCGAAGAATCCGCCGGCCGGACGCTGTCTTCCATGCTGGAGAATGCGCTCCAGCAGTCCGCGCATCGCCATCAGCTCGATACTGCGGATATGCAGACCGACTATGCGGACGAACGACTTGGGCTCGGTCTCCTTCTCCAGGACGAGTACCCGCACGTCGTGCAGCCGCAGTTCGGCGGCCAGCATCGCGCCGGTCGGCCCACACCCGGCAATGATCACGTCGAACATGAGGGGCGCGCGATCGGCGCCGGAGGCCGGCGACCGGAGTCCGGAGACGTCGCCCGCAGTGAAGTCGCGCTCGACCGTGTCGTTCGACGACGGCTCGGCGGTGAACTGCGCAGAGTGCATAGGTGTTGCCTTTCGGGAGTGCCTTGTTGGCGAGGCGCTCCCGGCGACACCTACGTCAATCGCCCGGCCGTGACGGGAAGGGAGAGCACCCACATCGATACAGCGTTCATGGGTCTCACCTCCTCGGGCGGTGTCACGGTCGACTGCAAGCTACAGGCCCGAGCATCATCCCGTCCATTCCTTTTCCAGCCACGTGATCACGACTCCGGACGGGCCCGTGCGGTTGCGGGGCGGATCCGGCGTCACGGCCCGGCTGGTCCCGGTCAGCCTGCGACGGCGGCCCCGTGAACCGCCCGTACGCCGCCGCCTCATCAGCGGGTGCGGCCCTTCCGGAGGGGCGTCCCGAGGGTCGAGAGCCGCTGAGCTTCTCGGGGCTGCCGCGAAAGCACCGATCGCGCTTCCGCAGGCAGCTGCTAGCGTCCGGACGCATGGGCGACAACGTGTACGTGGGCAACGCGGGCAAGGATGCGGCACTGGACCGGGGATGGCTCCTCGGGCACTTCAAGGACACCGATGATCCTCGCCACAGTGAGGCCGTAGAGATCAAGTGGGGTGTTCACCCGCGTGGCGACGAGCGCCTGCAGTGGGTCAGAGGCGAGGAACGGACGGCTCTCCTGGTGCTCATCAGCGGTCGCTTCCGTGTCGAACTTCCCGGCCGCAGCGTTCTCCTGCAAGAGCAGGGTGATTTCGTCGTGTGGGGTCGCGGGGTCGACCACTCCTGGTTCGCGGAAGAAGAGTCGGTGGTGCTGACGGTTCGGTGGCCGTCGGTACCCGGCTACGCGGTGACGCGACGGGATGAGGATCGCTCGCCCGGAGTCGCCCCGGTTCGGTAGACCCGTCAGGGCTTCCGGCCACGAGGCAGCACGACCGTCTTCCCGGCCGCTCTCGAAGGTCTGCCGTCGCCCACCCTGGACCGGATCCGGCCGATCTCGGACCCGCCCGGGGGCCGCGTCATCCAGATCCACGCCGGCGGCCCGGCCCCGGCACGTGGCCTGTGCGGTAGAGGTGGCAGCCGGCGGCCTCGGGGGTGTTCACGCACAGGCCTGACCTGGAGCAGGAGGGCCATGGGCAAGACCGCTTCCCGGATGGCCGAAGACCGTTTCCCGGAGTCTGGACTGACACCGCATCCCCGGGCCACCCCGGCGTAGGAGGCGATCTGGCGCCTTCGACACGATGACAAAGATCGCAGGATGCCGGACACTGGCCGGATGGATGACGCAGTGGATGAGATCTCCGACCCCGAAGACCTCGCCCTCTGGGCTCTGCACTGCTACTGCCCGAATGCGATGCGGACGCCGCATCGACTGGTGTCCGACGGACGTAATGGCCGGGCCTTGTACACGGCACGTCACGGCGCTGCGAGAGGCGATCTGGATGTCTCCGACGAGCAGCTGTCTCAGCTCTTGGAGTTCCGGCTTCTGGAACGTGACGGCGAGCGGCTCCGAACCGCCTTCCCGGTATTGGGCTCGGGCGAGACGAGCCCTTTGCGGGCCGCTCTCCGACATCTGGCGATCCCGCTTGTGGACGCCGTCGAGAAGCCGGTAGGAGAGATCGCCGCAGAACTGCGGAGGCGCGGGATCGATCACAGCCTGTACGCGATGGTGTTCGGCTATGCGCTGGATCTGCTGCTGTGGCACCAGTTGCGCGCCGAAGGCGCCGTGCCTGACACAGCGCTGACTGCCGAGCGCCCTTGGTGGAACGGTGCCTTCTGGGCCGTTCACCCGCCACGCGCCGGCAGTTCCGGCACGAACTTCTACCGCTTGGCGGAAGATCTCACCCTGGTGGCCGTCTGGTCGGACGCCACCCTGCACCGCCTGCACGACTTGGCCACCACGCCTCGGTTGGGGGAGGCGCTGCGAGATCGCCACGTGACCGCGGTTACCGACTCGGAAGGACGGCGCTGGCGTGTGAGGCTCGACGACGGTCGCTCTGCGATACCGCTCGTCGGGGTGGGCGATGTCCTTGACGAGCTTGCCTCCGCGGTCGCCGCTCCCGTCTCCGCCTTCCTGCTGAGCCGCGCCTGCCAGGAGACGTACAGATACGTCTCCACCGATGATCGGACCGTGGCCACCGTGGTCATCGCCCACGAGTTGATCTGGGAGATCACCGAACAGCTCATCGCGCGCGGATCCTGCACTCGCGCGCCGCAGGACGAAGAGCTGACCGATCTGCTGTTCCTCCTGGCAGACAGGAGCTCATGATCGAGTAGCGCGGTGGGCCCGCTGATCGTTGTGCTACGGAGACGCACGGCCGGGTGCTACCCGATGCCTGGTCTGCACATCGGGTTGCGTCCACGGAGCCACTGACCGACATCCGGCTCTCGAATTCGCCTACAGAGCCAAGCCGCTGCCGGCCGAGGAGTGGCCCGGGCGCCGGGTGAGCCGCAGCCGCGAGGCCGGGTGGAGGACACGCGGGCCAGGCTCAAGAAGCTGGTGGCCGCCGGCCGGCTGCCCCGGGCCGAGCCGGGACTGTTCGCGATCGCCCCGGGGATCAGCGGTTGGAGTATCAGGTCATGTCCCAGAGCAGGCGGTAATAGGCGATGCGCTCCGGGTCCGGGGTGATCCCGTATGCGTCGTACAGGATGCCGTCGTAGCCCGGGCCGTAGTTCCACTCTGTGCTCCAGGCCGCGACCGCGAGGTCGGCCCACCGGTCGGCCGCCCCGAGCGAACCGAGGTCGACGTGCGCGGCGAACGTGCCGTCGTCGTGCAGCAGGGTGTTGGGGACGCACGCGTCCCCGTGGCAGACGACCAGGCGGTCGATCGCGGGCGGCTCGCCGATGCGCGCCCGGGCCTCGGCCAGATCGAGGTGCCGGTGCTCGGAGGACCAGCCGGCCGGTCTCTCTCCGTCGGCGATGCGCTCGTCGGCGCGCGGGAGCCGTCGATCGACGCTCCAGTCGAACGGGCACTGCTCCACGGGCAGGGTGTCGTGGAGCAGGCGCAGCCCTCGGCCGATCGCGGCCGTCGCGGTCGCCGGGTCGGCGATCCACCGGGGGTCCACTGCCGACCGGCCGGGGATCGCTTCGGTGACCAGCCACGCGCCGTCGGCGTCCGCCCCGTGCTCGATGACTCGCGGGACGGTCGCCCATCGCCGCGCCCAGGCCAGGCGCTCGGCCTCGGCGGAGAGGTCGATCTCCGGGGTGCCGGCGGCGACCCATTTGGCATACCTGATGCCGTCGTGCCCGTCCTCAAGGCGGAAGGTGAGGCCGCCGAGCTCGTTGCGCCACACCGGAGTGACGGTGTCGCCGCCGGCGAGCGCCGCGACGGCGTCGGGGACGGTCACGGGGCCGGTCGGGATCTCGGAGATGACGGGACGGCTCATGGGGTGTGATCCTCGCAGCGGAGCCGCGCCGGCGACAAATGGGTTTTCAAGGTGAACGCACCTCCCCCTCACGCCTCCTCGATCACCTCGATGGCGAACGCTGGGCAGACCGCGGCGGACTCCCGGACCGCGGCGTGCTGGTCCGCGTCCGGCTCGGGCTCCAGCAGGATGACGATGCCGTCGTCGTCACGCTGGTCGAACACCTCGGGCGCGATCAGCACGCACTGGCCGGCGCCGCAGCACTTGTCCTCATCGACAGCGACTTTCATGGCGTTACCTCCTCATCCGTACGGGTCACCAGCGGACGGGAACGGTGCGCAGGCCGCCGACGGCCAGCCCTTCCACCCGCTCCAGCTCCCCCACCGGCACCGCCAGCTCCAAGCTCGGCAGCTTGCGCAGCAGCACTTCCAGCACGACCTGCAGCTCGGTGCGGGCCAGCGCCTGCCCGAGGCAGGAGTGGGCGCCGGCGCCGAACGCCAGATGCGGGTTCGGGCTGCGGGTCAGGTCGAACCGCTCGGCGTCCTCGAACGCGCTCACGTCCCGGTTGGCGGCGGCCATGCTGCAGATGACCGTGGTCCCCTTGGGCAGGTGCTCACCGCTGACCTCGGTCTCCTCCTTCAGGTATCGGGGCAGGCCGAAGCCGGAGTTGGCGTCCAGGCGCAGCGACTCCTCGACCGTGGTGCGGATCAGCTTCGGGTCGGCGAGCAGTGCCTCCCAGCGGCTGCGGTCGGCCAGCAGCATGGAGACCATCTTGCCGATCATGTTGGCGGTGGTCTCGTGCCCGGCGACCAGCAACGCCATGCCGGTGACCAGGATCTGCAGGTCGTTCAGGCCGCCGTCCTCGGGGCCGCCGACCGCGATCAGCTCGCTCAGCAGGTCCTCGCCCGGCCCGTCGCGCTTGGCGGCCAGGTGGTCGGACATGTACTGGAAGAACTCTGCCTGGGCGGCCTCGATCTCCTCCTTGCCGTAGCGGGTGAGGTTGAGCAGCGTGTCGGACCAGTACGAGAACCGGTCGCGGTCTTCGGCGGGCACGCCGAGCATGTCGCAGATGACGTACACCGGCAGCGGGAAGCCCAGGGACGCCTTCAGGTCGCCGGGGGCTCCACGCTTGACCATGTCGTCGATGAGGTCCTCGGCGATCCGGGCCATCACCGGGCGCAGGGCGTTCATCCGCTTGGCGGTGAACCACTTGCCGACCAGCCGCCGCCAGTGCTGGTGCTCCTCCCCGCTGTCCGGGATGATCGTCGCCATCTCGCTGTTGAACAGCCCGCCGTCCTCGGTGGCCGACAGCCGGGCCGCGTCGGGCGCGTTCAGCAGGCGGGTGAAGCGCGGGTCGGCGAGCACCTGCTTGACGTCCTCATACCGGGTCAGCAGCGTCGCCTGGTCGCCACTGGGCAAGGTCACGTGGGCGACCGGGCACTTGCCGCGCAGCTCGGCCCATTCGGCGGGCGGGTCGAGCGCGGTGTCGTTCGGGATCGGGTAGTTCAGGACCTGCTCGTTGGCGCTCATACGATGTCTCCTCCGGATGTTCCTCAGGTGGGCGGGAGCGGCGGGGTGGTCAATGTCCGCTGGCGCAGGAGGCGGGCCTGCTTGGGCATGTTCCAGCCGAGGACGCCGGTGACCCGGCCGTCCTCGCGGTAGAGGGCGGCGAAGCGGCGCTGCTCCGGGTCGCCCTCGGCGATGGCCACCTCGGCCGCCGGTGACGGCAGGCCGTGGGCCTGGATCTTGACGTCGTACTGGTCGGTCCAGAAGTACGGGATCGGCGCGTACGGGCGATCCGCACCGAGGATGTTCGCCGCCACCGTCTGGGCCTGCTCGGTGGCGTTGGTCCGGTTCTCCAGCCGCAGCCGCCTGCCGAGCCCTTCATGGACGAACGAGGCCACGTCCCCGACGGCGTAGACGCCCTCGGCGGCACGGCAGCGCGCGTCGCACTCCACGCCGTCGCCCAGCGTGAGCCCGCTGCCCTCCAGCCAGCCGGTCGCCGGGCGGCAGCCGACGGCCACCACGACGGCGTCGGCGGGCAGCAGTTCCCCGCCGGCCAGCCGTACACCCGTCACCTGGCCGGCCTCGCCGGTCAGCGCGTCGACGGCGGCGCCGAGCCGCAGCCGGACCCCGCGCTCGGCGTGCGTCCGGGTGAGGAGGCCGCCGATCTCGTCGCCGAGCTGGTCGCCGAGCACGGCGCGTCCCATGCCGGCGAGGGTGACCTCCAGGCCCAGGCCACGGGCGGTGGCGGCGATCTCCCCGCCCAGCACGCCCTCGCCGACGACCACCAGGCGCGTGCCCGCGGTCAGCAGGGCACGCAGGGCGAGCGCGTCGTCCAGGCCGCGCAGCACGTGTACGCCCGCCAGCCCGTCCTGGCCGGGCAGGCGGCACGGGGTCAGACCGGTGGCGATGACGACGGCGTCGCCGCGCAGCACCCGGCCGGAGGCGGTGGTGACGGTCCGCTCAGCCGCGTCCAGCGCGACCGCGGGCTCGCCCCGGGCGAACTCCGCCCCCAGCGCCTCCAACTGCGCCTGGCCGCGCAGCCGGGCCCGCTCCGGCTCCCAGGCCCCGGCCAGCACCTGCTTCGACAGCGGCGGCCGGTCGTAGGGCAGGTGGGGCTCGGCGTCCAGCAGGGTCAGCCGGCCCTGGTGGCCGTTGCGCCGCAACGCTTCCGCTGTGCTCAGCCCGGCGGCGGACGCACCGACGATCAGCACGTGTCCGGACGCGGTCACGAGGCGTGGTTTATAGGTCGATATCCCTCCGTCATCCCGCTGACACATTAACCTACAAGTGCAAGGAAACTTACAACTGTCGTTTATCGGATAGGCTGCCGGGCGTGGTGACCGCCAGAGAGAGCAACACCCCGTCAGGTGACCGGCGCGTGCGCCGGACACGATCAGCCTTGGCACACGCGCTGATGGAGCTGGTCGAGGAGCGCGACCTGTCCCGGATCAGCGTCTCGGACGTCGCCGAGGGCGCTGGAGTGAGCCGCTCCGCCTTCTACGACCACTACCGGGACGTTCACGAACTGGCCGAGGACGCCTGCACCGCGATGATCGACCGCCTGATCGAGTCCCTGCCCGGCCCCGCCCTGGACTCGCCGGACCTGGCGCAGGAGGCGAGCGAGTCGCTGGCGGCGTTCTTCGGCAGCCTGGCCGAGCACACGGGGCTGTATCGCGCGCTGCTGGGGTCGGAAGGCAGCGCACGCGTCGCCGGTCACATCCGCCGCCGCATCGCCGCGGTCATCCGTGAGCGCCTGGCGCACGCCGACGCCGGCGGGTGGCCGGAGCGCGTCCCGCATGACGTGACGGCATCGTTCACCGCGGGCGCGCTCATCGGAGTGGCCGTGGACTGGCTCGAGGGCGGGTGTCCCCGTACCTCCGCCGAGATGGCCGAGGTGACCTGGCCGCTGTTGAACGCGCACTACCGCATCAACGAGAACGGCAGCGGATGAGGACCCAGGCTGTCGGCAGCACTTCCCACGTCGGCCCGGGCCGCTTCGCCCGGTGCCGCCCCGTTCCCTGAAGAAACRGAAGAAACAGAGGAGACCATTCATGTCCACTGCCGATGTGTCGAGCAAGTCCCTGGCCGAGCTCGTTTCCCTGCGAGGGCGACGTGCGGTCGTGACCGGTGGCGGTCGCGGTCTGGGCAAGGCGATCGCGCTCCGCCTGGCCGAGGCGGGAGCCGATCTGCTGATCGGCGACATCGACGGAGATCTCGCCGTGACCGCCGCCAAGCAGATCGCGGAGAGCCATGGGGTGCGCGCGATCGGCGCCGCCATGGATGTCACCGACGCGGCGGCCGTGGCCGCGGCGGCCGACCGCGCGGTCGCCGAACTCGGCGGCTTGGACGTCTGGGTGAACAATGCCGGGATCTTCCCGAGCGTCCCCCTGCTGGAGATGAGCGAGGAGACGTGGGACAAGGTGTTCGACGTGAACGCGCGTGGCGTCTTCGTCGGTGCGCGTGAGGCGGCACGGCGGATGTCGGCGGCGGGCACGGGCGGTGTCATCGTGAACATCGTCTCCACCGCCGGTTTCCGCGGGAGCGCGCCCGGCCTGGCCGCCTACGTCGGCTCGAAGCACGCCGCCCGCGGTCTCACGCGCGAGCTGGCCCTCGAACTCGCCCCGCTGGGCATCCGCGTGCTCGGAGTGGCACCGAGCTTCGTCCCCACCGAGGGCAACATGATGATGGCCGCGGCCATGATGGGCGACGACGACGTCCCGCCGACCGACCTCATGCTGAACAGCCCGATCAACCGGATCGGTGTTCCTGACGACATCGCGCGCGTCGTCCTGTTCTGCGTGTCGGACCTGTCCACCTTCATGACGGGCAGCACCTTGCTCGCCGACGGTGGCGACACCGCCTGAGCGGACGTCGACCGGCCACGCGCCACGATGCTGACCCGTGCTCACCTTGCCCGGCTCGGGTCCGGCGGTCGATGCCGGGGCGGACGCTCAGGACGACCTGATCGCGATCGGGCCGCTGTAGGACACATTCTCGCCTCCCACGAACGGCAGCAGGCGCTCCGTCTCCTGCTCCAACGCCGCCCGATCGATCGCGGACAGCGGGCGGAACGGAGTGAGGCGCAGGGTGTCGCCTTCGAGGGACCAGCTTCCGTGCACGTGGCCGTCCACGAGGAAGGTGGGCCGTACCCGTGCCTGGCCGGGCATCACGCGCTTTCGGTCCTCGTGGCTGATGATGCGGGTCCGGTCGGCGTGGCCGAGCAGGGCGTTGTCGAAGGCGGGCAGCAGCCGCACGGGCGCGGGCGTGTCGGGATCGGGCAGTTCCGCGTCGGCCAGGTCGATCAGTTCCCTGCCGTCGGGGTCGTGGTAGTGGCGTAGTTCGGCGCGCATGTCGGAGACGATCTCGCCGAGGTGGGTCAGCCCGGACCAGGCCTGCACGTCCATGGTCCCGGCCGGGCCGAACGCTGCCAGATAGCGGCGGATCAGGTCCTTGGCGGTCACCGGGGCCATGGGCCGGCCGAGCCAGGTCCCGGCGGGCGTGACGGAGACGGCCGACCGGGTGCCCCACGAGCCCCATGTGCCGGTGGCCGGGCTGTGGATGAGGGGGGCTCTGAGCTCGACCTCTCCGGCGAGGACGCGCCCGTCGCGGCCTGGGTGGCGTTCGGCCAGCCGCCGGGCCAGCTCCTTTCGCGGTGTCGTTCCGCCCGCCAGCAGTTCAAGTCCGGTGGCGACCAGCGAGACGGTGTCCAGGCCCGCGCTGTTGCGGGCGAAGTACGCCGAGCGGGCGGTGCGGTCGAGCACGGGCTGCAGCAGCGGCCGCAGCCGGCGGAAGTCGTCGGCCACGGCGAGGTGCTGGGTGCTGCGGAGCAGGCCGGAGCGGACCACCTTCCGATCCTGCAGCAGTGTGGTGAGCCGGGAGTGGGTGAAGCCGTTGATCCTGCTCCACAGCCCGACGTAGGGCCAGTTGGGCTCTTGCGCCTGCAGCGTGACCAGGCGCCCGATCACCTCCAGCGGGGTGTGATCGGTGCGGGCCAGCAGGAACTGGCGGCCCAGCAGGGCCCGGTTCAGTGCCCTGCCCGAGAGGGTCGTCACGACAGCCGCACCGAGACATTGCCCCGGTAGGACCCCTGGAGCAGGGACAAGAACGCCTGCGGCACATCCTCGATCCCGCCCTTGACGACCGTCTGCGGGTAGACGAAGCGGCCCTCGCCCAGCCAGGTACTGAAGTGTTCCCGCCAGGCGGCGATCTGGTCGGGGGTGTGGTAGCAGGAGAACGGCAGCAGCTCGACGCCCCGGGCCCGGGCCGCGGCGTGATCGGGCTTGGGGAAGCGCTCCGCCGCGTCGCCGAGCTGGCTGGACAGCGAGCCGCACAGCGCGAAGCGGGCGCCGGGCCTGGCCGCCTGCAGCGCGGCCTGATACTGCTCGCCGCCCACGACGTCGAAGAACACCGAGATGCCCTCGGGCGCGAGCTCTCGGAGCCGGTCGGCCGCCGAGCCGTCGTGATAGTCGAACGCGGCGTCGTAGCCGAGCTCGTTCACCAGATAGCCGACCTTGGCCGGGCTGCCGGCGCTGCCGATCACCCGCGCCGCGCCCAGGCACCTGGCGATCTGCCCGGCCAGCGAGCCGACCCCGCCCGCCGCGCCGGAGACGAACACCACGTCGCCCTCGCCGACGCCCGCCACGTCGGCCATCCCGTAGTAGGCGGTCGGCCCCTGACCGAGGTGGTAGCCGGGGTCCGCGATGGGATCAAGCTTGATGTACTGGGCGGCCGGGCCCGCCGAGTACTCGCTCCAGCCGGTCATCGACTGGACCAGGTCGCCGACCGCGAGCTCGGGGCTGTCGGACCGGATGACGGTGCCGACGGCGGCCACGCCCACCCGCCGGCCCGGCTGCCAGGCCGGTACCGGGATGGTGCAGTCCGCGCGCATCAACTCCAGGTAGGTCGCGGCGAGCCCTACCTGGTCGGTCCGGACCAGAACCTCGCCGTCCACCTCGGTGGTGGCGACGGTGAAGTCGTCGAGTGCCGGTGCTCCGGCGATCTGCGCGGTCAGCTGGATCTCACGGGTGATCATTTCTTGGTCCTTACGTCGGTACGGCCTTCGAGATCGACTTTAAAGAGGCTTCCGGTCACTTCTTGACTGGAAGTCGGGCGAGGATGGCGATATGGCGAACACCAGCTCACGGACCCTCAGACTGCTCTCGCTGCTGCAGACCCACCGCCACTGGCCCGGCCTGGAACTGGCCGCGCGGCTCGGGGTCTCCGAGCGGACGCTGCGCCGCGACGTTGACCGGCTGCGCGAGCTCGGCTACCCGGTCGGCGCCGCCCGGGGCACCGACGGCGGCTACCAGCTCGCGCCCGGGGCCGTCCTGCCGCCGCTGCTGCTGGACGACGAGGAGGCGGTGGCCCTCGCGGTGGGCATCGGCGACGCGGCACAGAGCGGGATCGCCGGGATGCAGGAGGCGTCGCTGCGCGCGCTCACCAAGGTGGTACGGATCCTGCCGCCCCGGCTGCGGACCAGGGTGGACGCCCTGCGGGAGATGACCCTCTCCGTCGCCACGTCCGGGCCGGTCGTCGCGGCGGGGGTGCTCACCACGGTCGCCCAGGCTTGCCGGGACCAGGAGCGGCTGCGGTTCGGCTACACCGCCAGAGGCTCCGCACCCACCGGCCGCGAGGTCGAGCCGCACCGCGTCGTCGCCCTCGGCGGGCGCTGGTACCTGGTCGCCTACGATCTGACCCGGCACGACTGGCGCAGTTTCCGCCTCGACAGGTTGATCGAGCCGGCCGCGACCGGCACGCGCTTCCGGCCGCGTCCGCTCCCGGCCGAGGACGCCGCGGCCTTCGTCCAGGCAGCGAGCGACGCCCCGGCCCCGTACCGGGTCGAGGCGCTCGTCCATGCCCCCGCCACCCGGGTACGGCAGGCGGTCGGCCAGTGGGGCACCGTCGAACCGCTCGACCACGACACCTGCCGACTCACCATGACTTCGACCTCCCTCGATTGGCCGACCCAGGCGCTGGGCAACGTGGGCGCCGAGTTCGAGGTGCTGGGGCCGCCGGAGTTCGCCGCGCATGTCCAGGAGTGGGGCGCCCGCTTCCTCCGGGCCACTGGATCCAGCGCGCCCGGGAGACCGTCCCCGCCGTAGCCCGGATCGCGACGACGGCGCGGCGTCGGCCAAGGCCCGGCCGGTCGCCACCCGCCGGCATTCCGCCTGGTTCGCTCGTTCCGCCTGCACGCCCCGCATGTGCTCTGCCGCACTTCGGACACTGAAATATTGCAGATCCTGAAAGTTTTACCCTATCCTCGACACTGTGACCACCATGGACAGCGCTGACGAGCTCGGCCGGAGGGACCGTAAGAAGCTCGAGACCCGTACGGCGCTGGAGCGCGCCGCCCTGACGCTGGTGGCCGAGCGCGGCCTGGCGGGGGTCACGGTAGAGGACATCGCCGAGGCAGTGGACGTCTCCTCGCGCACGTTCTTCAACTACTTCCCGTCCAAAGAGGACGCGCTCATCGGCCCGGGCCCTGCCTCCGCCGCCGAACTGTGCGAGAGGCTGGAGGAACTGCCCGCCGACGTGCCGGTCCTGGAGGCGCTGCGGCTGATGTCGCGGGTCGAGGCCGAGCACGTCCAGCAACAGCGCGAGCAATGGCTGCTGCGGCTGAAGGTGTTCGAGCAGAACCCATCGTTGCTCCCACGGCTGGTCACCAGCGGCACCGAGACCGAACGCGCCATCACAGCCGCCGTCGCCCGCCGGGCCGGTATCGAGCTGGGCACGAGCGGCTATCCCGAGCTTGCGACCGCGGCGGCCATGGCGGCCTTCCGGGTGGCGATGATCCGCTGGAGCGCCGCGGGCGGCCGCCCGGAGCTGGCCGACCTGGTCGACGAGGCCTTCGCCCAGCTCGCCGCCGGCCTGCCCAATCCGTGACCGCTCCGATCACCGTCTCCTCTCGACCGTCCCCGTGAACGTTTCCGTTGAGTTGGCGCCCGCAGGAGTCCTGGGGAGCGCCGGTCCCCACCCGAGAAATTGAGGAAAGATGACAACCGCCAGCACGCAGCCCGAGGCTGCGGCGCCCACGTCCAGAAGGAAGGTCCTGCAGGCGCTGTCGGGGCTGATGGTGGGCATGTTCGTGTCCATCCTGGCCTCGACCGTCGTGGCCAACGCCCTGCCGCGCATCATCACCGACCTGCGGGGCACGCAGACCGTCTACACCTGGATCGTCACCGCGGAACTGCTGGCCATGACGGCCACCGTCCCGCTCTGGGGCAAGATGGCCGACCTGTACAACAAGAAGCTGCTGATCCAGCTCTCGCTGGGACTGTTCGTGGTGGGCTCGCTGATCGCGGGCTTCACTCCGAACGTGGAGATCCTCATCGTCAGCCGCGTCGTCCAGGGCGTCGGCGCCGGCGGCATGACCGCGCTGGCCATGGTCGTGATGGCCGCCATGATCCCACCGCGTGAGCTCGGCCGTTACGCCGGCATCTTCGGCGCCGTGTTCGGCGTCGGCACCGTGGCGGGCCCGCTCATCGGCGGCGTGCTCGTGGACACCTCCTGGCTCGGCTGGCGCTGGTGTTTCCTCATCGGCGTGCCGTTCACGATCCTGGCCATCATCCTGCTGCAGCGCACCCTCGACCTGCCGGTGGTCCGCAAGGACGTCAAGGTCGACTACCTGGGCGCCCTGCTCATCACGGTGGGCGTGTCCACCCTGCTGATCTGGTCGTCGCTGGCGGGCAACCAGTTCGCGTGGGGCTCCTGGCAGACCGCCGCGCTCGTCGGCGGCGGCGTGCTCATCCTTGCGGTGGCCGTCTGGGTGGAGTCGCGGGCCGCCGAGCCGATCATCCCCCTGTCCATCTTCAGGAACCGCACCGTCGCCCTGGCCACCGTGGCCAGCGTGCTGGTCGGCGTGGCCATGTTCGGCGGCACGGTCTTCCTGTCGCAGTACTTCCAGGTGGCGCTCGGCAAGTCGCCGACGGTCGCCGGACTGATGAGCCTGCCGATGGTGTTCGGCCTGCTGGTCTCCTCCACCGTGGCGGGTCAGCTCATCACCAAGTGGGGCCGCTGGAAGGGCTTCCTGGTGGCCGGCGGTGTCGTCATGCTCGGCGGGATGGGCCTGCTCAGCACGATCGACGGCCAGACCGGCACGGTGCTGCTCGGCGTCTACATGGCGGTGCTCGGCATCGGCGTGGGCATGCTCATGCAGAACCTGGTCCTCGCCGCCCAGAACGACGTGCCCGCCCACGACCTGGGCGCCACCACCTCGATGCTGACCTTCTTCCGCAGCATGGGCGGCGCGGTCGGCGTCAGTGCGCTGGGCGCGGTACTGGCCAACCGGATCACCACCCTCATGACGGAGAAGCTCGGCCCGATGGCCGCCACCGGCGGGGGCGGCGACAGCCACGCCGTACCCGACATCTCCAAACTGCCCGCTCCCGTCGTCCGCGTCATCCAGGACGTGTACGCGACCGCCACCGCCGACCTGTTCCTCATCGGGGTGCCGCTCACCGCGCTCGCGCTGGTGGCTGTCCTGTTCATCAAGGAGAAGCCACTCAACACGCTGTCGGGCGAGGAACGTCTGGCCCGGGAACGCGCCACGGCCGCCGGTCACTGAACGGCTCCCGACCGCTACTACACGCGGCTCGACGGCGTCCACGTGAGCAGACCTGACCTGGGCGCGGCGACAGGCGTCCGTCCCGCGAGTCATCGAGCACGGGACGGACGCCGACGGCGCGCGGCCGGTCACCACGGAACGGCCGCCGTGTGCGTGCTCGGCACGGTGGCCGTCACCGCCGCACCGGGCGTGGGCAGGCCATGCTCGCGCGCCGGGCCCACTGGCCTCATCGGTGCATCGCGGGTTGAAGGTTCATCGCGACGAGAGCAGGTATAGCGGGGAAAAGTTTACACCGAAAGTTCAACGATACCGTTGAAGGCATGGATATCAAGGACACAGCCCGTCCGCTCGACGGCGCAGGCATCTCGGCGTTCCTCCGGTCGCTTCCCGCCGAACCCTTGCTGCTCGGCCTGGGTGAGGCCAGGCACTTCGTGCGGGAACTGGGCGAACTGCGCAACGAGATCTTCCAGCACCTCGTCGAGCACGAGGGCTACCGGTCGTTCGCCATCGAGAGCGACTGCCTCAGGGGCCTGGTGGTGGACGACTACATCACGACGGGCACGGGCACGCTCGACGATGTGATGGAACGGGGCTTCAGCCACGGCTTCGGCGCGTTCCCGGCAAATCGCGACCTCGTACGCTGGATGCGCGCGTACAACGAGGAGCATGGCGGAAAGCTCCGGTTCTTCGGCTTCGACGGCCCGCTGGAATACTGGGCCGAGAGCCCGCGCCAGGCGCTCACCGGCCTCCACGCCCTCCTCGACGGCCCGCTCCCCTGCACCGGCGAAACCCTCGACACGCTGCTGGGCCCGGACGACCGGTGGTCGAACGAGGCCACGGTCATGGACCCGTCCCAGTCGATCGGCCAGTCCGCCGACGCCCAGCGGCTGCGACTGCTCGCCGACGACCTGGTGGCGCTGCTCGACACACAGGCGCCGCGGCTGAGCGCGGAAGACAGGGAGCGAGCGGCGCTGTACGGGCGCACCGCCGTCGGCCTGCTCCGCTACCACCACGGGATGGCCGACACGTCCCCGGCCCGGATAGCCAGGCTGTCGGGCCTGCGGGACGCGATGATGGCCGCCAACCTGCGCGCCGTCGCCGAGCACGGCCCGGCTCTGGTCTTCACACACAACCTCCACCTGCAGCGGACCAAGAGCTCCATGCCGCTCGGCGACCAGACGCTGGAGTGGTGGAGCGCGGGGGCGATCGCCGGGGCGCACCTCGGCGACCGGTACGTCTTCCTGGCCTCGGCCCTCGGCACGGTCGGCGACGACACTCCGCCTGTGGACACCGTCGAGGGCATGCTGTCCACGCTCCCGTGGGACCACTCCCTCGTCGACGCCCGCCGCCTGGCCGGGGCCGTCGCGGAGCCCGCCCCGCGTATCTCCCACGATTTCGCCTATTTCCCGCTGGACCCGGCCCAGCTCGGCACGATCGACGGCGTCGTCTTCCTCAAGGAGGTTGTCGCACCGGATTGACAGGCGCATGGGTGTCGCCCATGCCCGACACCCACGCGCGGGCGGACGCCGTCTGACCACCCGGTACGCAGGGCCTCGGTGGGTGGGAGCCGTGCGTGGGGGTCAGAGGCGGGAGTCCGGGACCGGCTCCAGCCGCGCGGCCCCGTGAGGGCGAGAGTAAGTGGAGGATCGAGTATGTGATCAGATATGTCCTTGTGGATGATGTGGCGCTAGGAACGCTTGCACAGCGGCTGGCAGAGATCCCGGGAGTGGTCGGGGTAGTGCTCGGCGGCAGCAGGGCCCGTGGCACGCACCGCCCGGATTCGGACATCGATCTGGGGCTGTATTACCGAGGTGATCTGGACGTGGCGGCGCTGCGCGCGCTGGCCGTACAGGCGTCCGGCGAACAGGCCGAGCTGACCGCGCCGGGTGGCTGGGGGCCGTGGGTGAACGGCGGTGGCTGGCTGACCATCGACGGCCGGCGAGTCGACTGGATCTACCGCGACCTTGACCGGGTTCACCGGATCTGGGCCGACTGCCGGGAAGGCCGCTACGAAGTCGGAGCTCAGGCCGGACATCCGCTGGGTTTTTACTCCCACTGCTATGTCGGCGAGGTGGCACTGTGCCGGGTGCTGGCTGATCCCAGCGGGGAGCTCACCGACCTGCGGGAACGCGCCCATACTTATCCTCCGCCGCTGCGCGACGCGCTCGTGAACGGTCTGTGGGAAGCCGACTTCTCCGTCGCGCTGGCGCGGTACGGGGCGGTCGGCACCGACCCTGCCTATGCGGCCGGCTGCCTGTTCCGCGCCATCGGCATCGCCTGCCAGGCCCTGCACGGCCACGCAGGCCGGTGGCTGATCAACGAGAAGGGCATGGTGGCCTCGACTGACCGGCTGCCCATCGCTCCGCGAGACTTCGCCGCCCGCGCGCAGAGGCTACTCGGTCACGTTGGCGGGTCGACGCAGCAGATCGAGCAGACCGTGGCCGACGCGGCCATCCTGATAGGGGAGGTACAGACAGCCGTCGGCCGCTGACCGCGGTCCGCACCACCTCGGCGGACAACGCGAGCGGGAGGAAGGCGACGGGCGCATTCGAGGGGTCGCCGCAACACGGTGATCCATCACCGGCGACGGTCGGCTCAGTGGTCCCGGCATGCCACCGGCCGGTCGCTCGCTCCTACAGGGTGTCCGTGGGCTCGTTGTCCAAGCCGGTGACCCGCTGACGGCCGGGGAGGCGGTGCGGCTGGAGCCGTGATCGGCGCGGTTCTGGCGGTGGCGGCGTACTTTCGCGATCGTGCCGCAGGCCGTTCTGGCGTCGGCTGTCACGAGATTCATGCGCCCGTCAGGGGGTGCCGGGAGCGTCCACCATGGCCCGTCCTCACCCGACGAGTTCGGCGATGTCTTCCGTGCTCAACCTCAGCGTGCTGGCGGCGATGTTCTCTTCGAGGTGGTCCAGTGAGCCGGTGCCGGGGATGAGCAGGATATTCGGAGATCGGGCCAGCAGCCAGGCCAGGGCCACCTGCGCCACGGTCGCGCGGTGGCGGGCGGCGACGGCGTTCAGATGCTCGGCCGTGAGCGGCTGGAAGCCGCCGACCGGGAAGAAGGGGACATAGGCGATGCCGTCCTCCGCACAGGTGTCGATGAGGAGGTCGTCATCGCGCCGGGACAGGTTGTAGAGGTTCTGGACACAGGCGATCGGCGCGATTTTGCGGGCTTCGGTGAACTCGGCGGCGCTGACGTTGGAGATGCCCAGATGGCGGATAAGGCCCTCCTCGCGCAGCGCGAGCAAGGTCTCCAGGGGGGCGGCCAACGGTGTCTGGCTGGGGTCCAGATCGCCCATCCGCAGGTTCACCACATCCAGGCGGTCCACACCGAGCGTGCGCAGGTTCGCCTCGATGCCACGGCGCAGGTTGTCGGGGGTGAGGCCGGTCTTCTTGTCTGACGGGAGGGCGAGGTCGGAGCCCTCGACCAGCGCCCCCACCTTGGTCACGATCACCAGGTCGTCCGGGTAGGGATGAAGCGCCTCTCGGATCAACTCGTTGGCCGCCACCCCGTCACGTGCGTAATAGTGCGAGGTGTCGATGTGGTTCACCCCGAGTTCCACGGCCCGGCGCAGGATGGTCAGGGCTGTTTCCCGGCTGGGCCGGTCGCCCTTCGGCCAACCGGTCAGCTTCATCGCGCCGTACCCGACCCTCGCGACGCTCAGGTCTCCGCCCAACGCCCATCGTTCCATCGCCACGATCACCCACCCTAGAGGTTCCCGGCGACTGGTTATGGACCGGACAACCCCAAGGCGGGCACCGGGCTCATACCTACCACACCAAGATCACGGGACACACCCTGGTAACGCCGGCGGCGCCTCGCCGGCCTGCGTTGCAACGGACTATCCGGCACGTGCGAGGCATGCGGACCCGGAGCCTGAGGACGGGCGAGGTCGCAGCATCGGAGCTACACACGTTGAATCCGTAAAGGGGTGCTCCCCCGTGAACGTGGACACCTCGGACATCCGGCTTCTCCGTGGCGGCCGAACTGCGGGGATTCCTGTCAGCGGCCGGCGGATCCGTCGATCTGCTCACGGAGGATGTCGGCGTGGCCGGCGTGCCGGCCGGTCTCCTCGATCATGTGCACCAGGACCCATCGCATCGATGGCGCCGGCCCTGGGCGCGGGGGGCGTGGGGCGGGAAGGGCCAGATCTGGGCAGGCCTCGATGACCTGGTTCGCTCGCTCGACGGACTTCCGGTAGTCGGCGAGCACGCCGTCGACGGTGTCCTCCGCGGACGGCCGCATGGTCGCGCGCCAGTCGCCGACATCCTCACCGAGAAAGTAGAACCGTTCGACGGACGCCAGATGCTTGAGCAGCCCGAGAAGGTTGGTGCCCGAGGGCACTCCCCCCGTTCGGACCCGCGGTTCCGGCACGCCCGCGACCTTGTCCGCGACCGCGTTCCGCAGATAGTCGAGGAAGCCCCGCAGGGTGGCCTTCTCGTCGACGCCGGTCCGCGGAGGCGTGGTGTCCTTCGCCCGCGTCCTGGATCGCTGTGCTTGGTTTTCCGGCATCGAGTCACTCCGTTCCGACGTGCCGTCGTGTGGTTCAGGCGGTCATCCGGCGGTTCGCTGGACGAGCAGGATGTTGTCGATCACGGTGGCGGTCTCACCACCGGGTCCGGTGGCCCGGCGGCGGGGCATGTCGGCGCGCAGGACGGACCAGTGCGCGGGGTCGAGATCAAGTTCGGCGGCGACCTCGGTGGGTGTGGAGTGGTGGATGCCGGGGTCCTGGTCCCACGACCAGGGCGCGGTGGAGCCGTGGTCGACGATCAGCAACAGACCGCCGGGACGCAGGGCCCGCGCGGCGGTGCGCAGGACTCGGCCGCGGAGCAACGGGAACGGGGTGTGGAAGTACTGGGCGGAGACGAGATCGAACAGGCCGGCCGGGAAGCTTCCGGCCAGATCGTGCTGTTCGGTGGCGACCCGGTCCGCGACGCCGAGATCGCGGGCGCGTTCCCGCACCCGTTCGACGGCGGTGGTGGAGATGTCCACGGCGGTGACGTGCCAGCCCCGCCGGGCGAGCCAGATGGCGTCGCCGCCGGCGCCGCAGCCCAGATCCAGGGCGGCGCCGGGGCGCAGCGGTGCGGCGGTCTCGGCGAGCAGCGGGTTGACGCGTGCGTCCCAGGTACGCCGGGTGCGGTAGTGCCGCTCCCAGAACAGCTCGGCCTCCTCGTCCGTCGCGCCCTGGTCGCCTGCGGCGTCGGGCCGTCGGCGTCGGGTGGAATCCATCTGAGTCGCCCCTTCGTCGGCCGGCGTGCCGAGCGTGATCCGATACCCGCCTTCGACGCCGGTGATGTACCGACAGCATCGCGACCGCCGTTCCCCACTTGCAAGAAAAATTGCGGATCCGCATTATCGGGGCATGGACCACCCCGCAGGAGATGTTCTGGCCGGAGTCGGACCGCGTCTGCGTGCCCTGCGCCGGGCACGGAGCGCCACGCTGGCGGCGCTGGCAGACGAAACCGGCCTCACGGCGAGCACCCTGTCCCGTCTCGAGAACGGCAAGCTCCGCCCCACGCTGGAGCAGCTACTGCCTCTGGCCCGGGCGCACGGCGTCCCGCTCGATGATCTCGTCGCGGCGCCGCCCACCGGTGACCCGCGCATCCACCTGCGGCCAGTGCGGCGATCCGGGCTGGTGACAGTGCCACTGACCAGGCGGGCCGGCGGTATCCAGGCCTACAAGGTGATCTATCCGCCCGCCGGCCGAGCGCCCACGATGAACCTGCAGACCCACGAGGGATACGAGTGGTTCTACGTCCTCGACGGACACGTCAGGTTCGTGCTCGGCGAGCAGGAGTTCCGGCTCGGCGTCGGCGAAGCCGCGGAATTCGACACCCGCATACCGCACTGGATCGGCAGCGCCGACAGCCGGCCCGCGGAGCTGCTCACCCTGTTCGGCGCGCAGGGAGAGCGCGCCCATCTGGCGCCGTCCAGGCACTGACCGTCTCAGCCCTCCGCCGGCCGTGTCCGCCAGAAGAAGTCCGGGTGGGATGTCGAGAACCCGCGCGCGGCTCCGTCCCCGCAGTGAACACGGCCACAATGGGGGTCGTACCGCACCAAGGAGAACATGATGGCCAAGTACCTGCTGCTCAAGCACTACCGAGGCGCGCCCGCATCGGTCAACGACGTGCCGATGGACCAGTGGACCCCGGAGGAGCTCTCGGCCCACGTGCAGTACATGCGGGACTTCGCCGCTCGGCTCGAGGGCACCGGCGAGTTCGTCGACAGTCAGGCGCTCTCCCCGAAGGGCACGTTCGTCCGCTACGACGGCGAGGGGCGGCCGCCGGTCACCGACGGCCCGTTCGCGGAGACCAAGGACCTGATCGCCGGCTGGATGGTGATCGACGTCGAGACCTACGGGCGGGCGCTCGAGCTGGCCGGCGAGCTGTCCGCGGCTCCGGGTGCGGGCGGGAAGCCGATCCACGAGTGGCTCGAGGTGCGCCCGTTCCTGTCCGCGGCCCCGACCATTACGGAGTGACGGACGGTGGATGAGGCCCCGCTGCGGACCCTTACCCCCACTGTGATCGGCATCCTCGTCCGTCGCGGAGCCGACTTCGCGGCGGCCGAGGACGCTGTGCAGGACGCCCTGGTCGAGGCCGTACGCGTGTGGCCGGACGCCCCGCCGCGGGACCCCAAAGGCTGGCTGGTCACCGTGGCCTGGCGTAAGTTCCTCGACGCCGCCCGCGCCGACACCTCCCGACGGCACCGCGAGGTGCTCGTCGAGAGCGAGCCCGTGCCCGGCCCGGGCGAGGCGGTGGACGACACGCTCCAGCTGTACTTCCTGTGCGCGCACCCGTCCCTGACACCGGCCTCGGCCGTCGCGCTGACGCTGCGCGCGGTCGGCGGCCTGACCACGCGTCAGATCGCGCAGGCCTACCTCGTGCCGGAGGCGACCATGGCCCAGCGCATCAGCCGGGCCAAGCGGACCGTCTCATCCGCCCAGTTCGACCAGCCCGGTGACGTCACCACGGTGCTGCGCGTGCTCTACCTGGTCTTCAACGAGGGCTACTCCGGCGACGTCGACCTCGCCGCCGAGGCGATCCGGCTCACCCGACAACTGGCGGCCAGGACCAAGCATGAGGAGGTGGCGGGCCTGCTCGCGCTCATGCTGCTGCACCACGCACGGCGCCCGGCACGGACCCGCCCCGACGGCAGGCTCGTGCCTCTCACCGAGCAGGACCGCGGCCTGTGGGACACCCGCCTGATCGCCGAGGGCGTCGACGTGCTCCAGGCAGCCCTCACCCGCGACCGGCTGGGGGAGTTCCAGGCCCAGGCCGCCATCGCCGCACTCCACGCCGACGCCCGCACGGCCGAGGAGACCGACTGGGTGCAGATCGTCGAGTGGTACGACGAACTGGTGCGCCTCACCGGCAGCCCGGTGGCCCGCCTCAACCGGGCTGTCGCGGTCGGCGAGGCCGACGGCCCGCGGGCCGGCCTGGCCGCCCTGGCGGGGCTCGACCCCTCCCTGCCCCGCCACACCGCCGCCGCGGCGTACCTGCACGAGCGTGACGGTGACCCGGTGACCGCAGCACGGCTCTACACCGAAGCCGCCCGATCAGCACCCAACCTCCCCGAACGCGACCACCTCACACGACAGGCCGCACGGCTCAACGCAGAGCTCCGCGGTTGAGCTGCCGTTCAAAGGACGGCAGGCATTCACCCACCCGGCGGGGGGACCCGGCGGCAATGCGGAAATCTCCACCGGAGTAGCCTCTGAACTGCGGTAACGGAGGCGTCTGACCGCCTGTGGCGGGCATCCCCTGACCGCCGTCCGCGCCCCGAACGCCTGATGCCGACCGCGGGTGAAACCGCACGATCCGACGATCAGCGGATGATCGCAGGGGCGGCTGAAGGAGACCCGCACCCTCATGAATCCCGTCTACGACTTCAGGTGTGCCGGGGCGTCGCCGGAGCGGGTGTCACGATCAGCGGGCAGGCGGCGTGGTGCAGCAGCGCGTGGCTGACCGAGCCGAGCAGCAGTCCGGCGAGGCCGCCTCGTCCGCGTGACCCCACGACCAGCAGGTCGGCGTTCGCCGAGGCGTTCTTCAGGGCCTCCACCGGATGCATGTGCTCCACCTGCTCGGTGACCTTGACATCCGGATGGCGATCGCTCCAGCCCGCCAGTGCTTCGGCCAGCAGGCGCCGCTCGCCTCCGGCCGTCTCCTGCGCGGACTCCAGGGCGAAGGGGCCGCAGCCGGCGACGGGCCGGCTCCAGGCGTGAACCGCCCGCAGGGCGGCGCCGCGCAGGGACGCCTCGGCGAAGGCGAATTCGATGGCGGCCGCGCCGGCCGGGGAACCGTCGATGCCGACGACCACCTCGCCGTGTGCCTGCGCCGGCAGGTTCCGGACGACGGCGACCGGGCAGGTGGTGTGCCCGGCCACGTCCAGCGCGACCGATCCCAGCAGCATGCCGGAGAATCCGCCCAGCCCGTGACTGCCGACCACCAGGAGGTCCGCTTCCTTGGCCGCCTCGATCAGGACGAGCCGGGGGTCGCCCGGGAGCAACTGCGACTCCACCCTGACACGGCCGTCCTCTTCCCGGGCCCGCTCCACCCCCTCCGTCAGCATGGAGGCGGCCCCGTCGCGCATCCACCGGCCCGCGTCGGCGTACGGCGCGTCCTCGGACATCTCCAGCGGCCAGGCCGGCATGACGTGCACGACGCGCAGCCCGGCGTCGCGGAGCCGGGCTTCTCGTACCGCCCAGCTCACGGCCTCAAGCGCGGCCTGTGAGCCGTCGACTCCTACCAGGATCATGGCGTTCTCCCTTCCTCGCCCTCATCACATCGCTGGACGGCACGGCGGCGACACCGGCGAAAGTCCTTTCCCCACAGGACCTCCGGTCACCATGTGAGAGGCACGGCGATTATCAGAGCCTCCTCTTCCGATCACCTACATGCGGTAGTCGCGCAGGCCGCGCGGACTGACGATCAGTGCGTCGCGTTGTGCGGAGCTCAGGCGGTCCGGCCTCGGGGTGACGGCGTACGCGCCGCGCCTGACCTGCTCCACGGTGAGCGGGTCGGAGAGGATCGGACGACGGCTGATCGCGTCCAGGGCGTCGGCCGCCCGCTGGACGGGCCAGCCCAGTGCCGTGGCGAGTCCGTCGACGGTGAGTGGCCGAGCGGCGTACACCAGCGCGGCCAGCACTGTCAGCGCGTCGCGGACGACGGCGTCGGTGAGGCCGCTGTCGTTCATCTGCTCGCTGATCCAGGTGAAGAACTGAGCCATCTGGCCCAGCCGGGTGGCGGCGGGCGTGCCGGCGCCGAAGATCTCGATCCCGTGCCGCGCGGCCATCGCGACCTCGGCGTGTGCCCCGGTGTCCGCTTTGAACGCCCGGAGCCAGACGTCGTCCTCGATGATGTACCGTTCGCGGCGGCCGGAACCCTGTGTGCGCCTGACCAGCTCCATCTCCTCGAGGTAGCCGATGGCCTTGGACACCGACGCCGGGCTGACCCGTAGCCGGCGTACGAGCTCGGCGGACGTCAGGCCCCCGGAGTCGGAGGTGAGCAGGCAGACGAACACGCGAGCGGGCATCCGGGGAAGGCCGGTCCCGACCAGCAGCGTCGCGAACTGCTCCACGAAACCGCGCACGGACTCGGCCGGCCGCCCGTCGACCGGCGGCTCCGTGGCTTGAACCGGTCTGCGGCGGTGGGCGCGCTGCCCGGCGACCTGCTGGGCGCGGTCGGCCAGGTAGCCGCTGGGCGCGCTGTTGCGTGCCACTTCGCGGCTGATTGTGGACGTGGGTCTGCCCAGCCGCCTGGCGATCTCGGCGTATCCCAGCCCTTCGGCCAGCCAGGTCGCGATCTGCCGGCGATCCTCGTGGGTCAGCCTGCCTCCGGGCATCGGATCGCCCTCCTGTCGGTGCGGGTTCACGGGTGCGTTCACCAACAGTACATTGCAACGGATGGTTGGCGTGGATTGCATTTATCAACAATACCGTTGCAACGATCGACTGAAAGCCCAGCATTTCAAGCACACCAGTGGGGTTTTTCGTTGACGCATCTTGAAATGCAACGTAGCCTTTTCCCACTTGGAAAGAATCGGACAGGACGAGGAACCCCTTATGGCAAGAGCGTTGGATGTGACCCGGATGCGAGCGCGCGTCTCCGAGCTGCTGGCGGAATACCGGATCCCGAGTGCCGTGATCGGCGTCCTCCACGACGGGGGGATCACCGACTTCGCGGTCGGCGTCAAGGACATCTCCACGCGGGAGCCCGCGACGACCGACAGCGTCTACCAGTGCGGCTCCGTATCCAAGACATGGACCGCTCTCGCCTTCATGCAACTCGTCGACGAGGGGAAAGTCGCCCTGGACGAGCCGGTGCGGACCTACCTCCCTGATTTCCGGGTCGCCGACCCCGGCGTCAGCGCCAAGGTCACACCCCGCCATCTCCTCAACCACACCAACGGCATCGAGGAGAGCTACGGAGATCCGGGCGAGGACGACGACGTGTACGAGCGCATGGTGGAGAACATCGCCGGCGCACGCCAGGTCCACCCCTTGGGCCACACTCACGGCTACAGCGCGGCCCTGGGCTACGCGATCCTCGCCCGCATCATGGAGGTGATCGACGGCAAGCGGTGGGACGACATCATGAAGGATCGTCTGTTCGCCCCCTTGGGACTGACCTCGACGAGCAGCCGGCGTGAACACGCGGACCGGGACCGGGCCGCGACCGGATACCTGATCCGATCCCTCGAAGAGGGACCCGTCCTCTCACCGCTGGGTCATCTGCCGCGCTCCTTCGGCCCCGGAGGCAACGTCAGCACGACGGCGCGGGAACTGCTGATGATGGCGCACGTCTTCCTCAACGGGGGAAAGGCGCCGAACGGGACCAGGATCGTCTCCCCCGGCGTCATCCGTGAGATGACGGAGTCGCGGGTGCCCATACCTGACCCGTACATGTTCGGGCCGGAATGGGCACTCGGCCTCATCGTCTGCGATTGGCACGGCCGGACCGTCTACGCCCACGACGGCAGCGCAGTCAGCCAGAGCGCCCGCCTGCGGATCCTGCCGGAATCGAACATCGCCGTCTCGATGCTGGCGAACGCCGGGCCGCGCGACAGCTTCTACCGGAAGGTGTTCAACGAAATCCTGGCCGATCTCGGCGCGGTCACGATCCCCGGCCTGCCGGAGCCCGACCCGGCCCTGGCCCTCGATCTGTCCAGGTACGAAGGCTCCTACGAGCGCCCCGGCACCCGCTACGAAGTGGTGGCCGACCACGGGAAGCTCCACCTCAAATTCACCCTGAACCCCATGGAGGCGCGACTCCTCGATAAACCGGAACAGCTCGACCACAAGCTGTTCCCGATCAGCGAGACCCACTTCCTGATGCCTTCGGACGATCCGCTCGAGGACCCTCAGACCGTCGCGATCTACGACTTCAAGAACGGTGCCGCACAGTATCTCCATATCAATTGCCGAGTGAATCCGAGAGTCAACGAGGAGGGCGCCACGGTGCATGTCATGGCTGTTTCCACGATTTCCGACAACGACGGTTTCTGGGATTCCGTGAAGAAGGCGTACGGCCGGCTTCCCAAGGGTGCCAAGTGGACGCTGGCGGTGGCGGGCACCGACGGGACCAAGGCGGTGAACGTCATCGTCCATGACTCGATCGACGGCGTCAGGAGCTTCTTCGAGGATCACGTCGGCCCCTTCGCCACAACGGAATACTTCGAGGCCGACGCGTCCAACGCGGTCGGCCTCCCGACGACGTAGCCGCTCCTCGCACTGGCGTCCCCCCGCGCCGCGACGGTGGCGCACCATTGGGCCGGCGTTCTTCCAGCAGGTCGGTGACCGGCCGCCGGACGCCCTCGCTGTCGCCGGAGGTGCGGCCCAGACGCATGATCATCTGGGGATACCGGCCCGACAGCGGCTCCTGCCGCAGGAACTCCCGCAGGTGGAACATCTCCAGCGCCCGGGTGGGGCGATCTCCTCGGTGGTGCGAGCGCTCATGACTTCACCTCCGTCACGGAAGGGGCAGGGTGGGGGTCAGGTCGTCGGATCGGTAGGCCAGGCGGTTCTCCACGTCGAGGACACCGTCGATCCCATGGACGGCCGCGACCAGGCGGGAGATCTGCGAGCGGAAACCGACGTGACCCGTCAGCGTGACCACACCCGCCTCCACGTCGACCGTCAGGTGCTCCCGGTCGACGTAGAGGTGATTGCAGATCTCGGTGATCTCGCGGTCGATCTCCTCGACCGGACGGGTGAACACCTTCAGCAGATCGCTCTGCTGCACGGTTCCGACGAGACGTCCGGTGGCCGACTCGATCACGGGAAGCTGCTTGATCCGGTAGCGGTGCATCAGCCGCGCCGCGTCCCGGACGGCGGTGTCCTTCGTGACCGTGATCGCGGGACTGGTCATCATCTCTCGCGCCGTGACGCCTGCGGCTTTGTGGTGCTCCTCGCGTCTGCGGGGGCTGTCGAAGGCCCCGCCCGCAGACGTGGAGTCGGTCTCCTTGAGCAGCAGGTCATCGTCGGAGACCACGCCGATGGGGTGTTCATCGGCGTCGATGACGGTGAGCGCACCGACCTTGAAACGCCGCATGGCCTCGACGATCTCGGTGAAGGGCGCCTCCGGTCGCACCGCGACCGCTCTGGTGCCCATGACGTCTGAAACCTTCATGATTGACCTCCTCAAAGACCCCTCAATCACGACGATCCTGTAGTGATGTCGAGAGCATCAGCGGCGAAAGCCCCCCTCTCCGGCCGCGACCGCCTCATGTCCTCGGCCTCCTGCGGCGGGCTGAGTCGCCCCGGAAGCAGAGATCTGCTCCGATCAGGGCATCCGGCCCCTGGACGGCTCGGTGCTCAGGATCGGACCACCGCCACGGGGCAGTGGGCGTGGTGCAGCACGCCCCGGCTGACGGAGCCCAGCAATATCGAGCCGACCGCCCCCCTCCCCCGTGACCCCACGACGACCAGGTCGGCTCTGGTGGAGGCGTTGGTGAGAGCGTCGACGGGGTGCGCGCTGTGGGCGTCCTCGACCACTTCCACCTCGGGGAACTTCTCCTGCCAGGCCGCGAGCCGTTCCTGGACCGCCCGGTACTGTGCCTGGCGGATCTCGTCCATGTCGTAGGAGATCTCGGGCGCGAAGGCGTACACCGGCACCTGCCAGGCGTGGACGGCGCGCAGGGCGCAGCCGCGCAGCCTGGCCTGCTCGAAGGCATAGGCCAGCGCGGGCTCGCACTGCGAGGAGTCGTCGACGCCGACGACCACCTCACGGTGCGCTTCCTCGTCGCCGGGGCGGACGACGACCACTGGGCCGTGGGCATGGCCGGCCACGTGCGTGCTCACCGACCCGAGCAGTGCTCCGGCGAAGCCGCCCAGGCCTCTGCTGCCGAGCACGATCGCGGTGGCGCCCACAGCCTGGTCGCACAGGGTCCTGGTCAGGTTTCCCTCGACCAGTTCGGTGCCCACCTCGACGGACGGCTGGCGCCTTCGCGCCGTCTGCTCGGCCTCGGCCAATACTTTCCACCCGTTCATGACCATCGTGTCGGGCCGCTCGGGGGCGGCGAACCGGTGAATGTCATAGGGGCCGCGCTCCACGACGTGCACGATCCGCAGCGGCGACCGCCTGCGGAAGGCGTCGTCGGCGGCCCATCTCACCGCTCTGCCCGCATCGGCCGAGCCGTCCACCGCGACGACGATCGGCGAGGAGCCCTCGTGCGCGTCCGGACCGACCGGCTGACTGGTGTCGTTGGAGGACATGTTCTTCTCCCCACGTAGGGTTCCTGTCCGTTCAAGCGTCGGACATGGGGATCGGGAGATCCCAGAGGCGCTGGACCATCCGCGCAGGGACTTTCGGCCTGTTTCCCGACAGGTGCTGGTAAGCGAGCTACCCGTTATGTCCATGGATGGAGTGAGCAGGCTGCGGGTACGCGCTGCGAACGCGACGATTTCACGTAGCTTTCGCTGTCAGTCGTGCTGTTTGAGCCCCACCACGACGTTCCCCGGAGACGGCGGCGATGCCGGATCGTGCCGTACGACCGCGACGGGGCAGGGGGCGTGGTGCAGGACCCCGCGGCTGACCGACCCCAGTACGGCCGAGCCGACGGCGCCGAGACCGCGGGACCCCACGACGAGCAGGCCGGCTCGTGCCGAGGCGGCCACGAGAGTCGGCACCGGGTCCGCACATGTCACGTCTTGCACCACGTCGACCGTCGGGAATTTCTCCTGCCAGCCGGCGAGCCGGTCCGCGGCCACCCGGCGGTGTCCCTGCCGGACCTCGTCCATGTCGTGGGCGGCCTCAGGCGTGAACCCGTGAACCGGTGCTCGCCAGGCGTGGACCGCCCGCAACGGGCGTCCTCGCAGTCGAGCCTGTTCGAAGGCGAAGCCCAGAGCGGGCTCGCATTCGGCGGAACCGCCGATGCCCACGACCACCTCACCGTGTGGCTCTCCGACGCCCGGTCTCACGACCACCACGGCGCCGCGCACGTGACCCGCCAGGCGGATGGGGACCGAGCCGAGCAGCGATCCGACGGAACCGCCCAGGCCGCGGCTGCCGATCACCAATTCGACGGCCGTCTCGGCCTGCTCCCACAGGACTTCGACCGGCGTCCCTTCGATCAGCTCGGTGGTCACGCAGACGTCCGGCCCGCGTTCCGCGGCTGCCCTGGCCGCCTCGGCGAGCACCTGCTTACCGAGGCGCGTCAAGTGGTCGGGCCGGCCCGGTGCGGGAAATTCAAGGATCTCGTACGGCCACCGGTCCACGGCGTGGACGATCCGCAAGGACAGCCCGCTGCGGGCGGCGTCGTCGACCGCCCATTCCAGGGCCGCGGTCGCGGCGGTCGAGCCGTCCGTCCCGACGGCGATCGATTCGGTCATGACTTCCCCCGCCACCCATCGGACCGCGACACGGGTGGTTTCCCCAGGGGCGATCGTCCCCGACCAGGGGGACCTTCGCCCTCTGTGGCCGCGGGGCCCGCGCTTCCGACGAAGGTCCCTGGGCAATGGGGCCGATCAGCCCTGACGGCGGCCGCGAGCCGCGCCGTACCGTGCAGGTGGAAGGGGGTGCTCCATGACGCTCCCGACGGTCATGGACCTCGGACGGACAGCCGCGATGATCTTCGACACCGATGGGGGCATCACCGATACGGCCAGGGTGCACGCCGCCGCGTGGAAGCGGGGCTTCGACGCCTTCCTGCGCGGGCGCGCCGAGCGGTCCGGCGAGCGGTTCCGGCCGTTCGCCGGGGCAGGTCGCTTCGGCGTCGTCGTCGGCGTCGACCGGCACGGGAACGGAGGTTCCCCGCGAGCCGCCGGAGCCGACCTCGTCGTCACCGACCTGGCGCGACCACGACTCCACGGGAGAAGGCGTGAACCCCTGGCTCCTCGTCTATGACGGCTTCGACCCCGCCCAGGAGGGGCTGAGGGAGGCTCTGACCGCGCTCGGCAACGGCTACTTCGCCACCCGGGGTGCCGCGCCGGAGTCACGCGCCGATGAGGTGCACTATCCCGGCACCTACGTCGCCGGCTGCTACGACCGGCTCGTCTCCCAGGTCGCCGGCCACTCGGCGGAGAACGAGGATCTCGTCAACGCGCCGAACTGGCTGCCCCTCACCTTCCGTGCCGACGGCGGCGACTGGTTCGCCCCCGACGGTGTCGAGATCCTGGCCGACCGCCGCACGCTCGACATGCGCCGGGGGGTGCTCACCCGGCTCCTGCGGACCCGCGACTCCCGCGGCCGGATCACCCGCCTGGAGCAGCACCGCCTGGTCTCGATGGACGACCCGCACCTGGCCGCCCTGACCATGACGATCGTTCCGGAGAACTGGAGCGGGACGCTGGAGATCCGCTCGGCGCTCGACGGGCGCGTCACCAACGCCGGGGTCGCCCGTTACCGCGGGCTGGCCGATCGGCATCTCGTCCCGATCCGCGGGCACGCCGCCCACAGTGTGATCGAACTGCTGACGCGCACCGCGACCTCCCGGGTGGAGATCGCGCTCGCCGCCCGCACCACGCTGGCCGGCGGGCGCAGCCGTACCGGCGTCGCGGAGAGCGCGTCCGGTGATGACCAGGCCGTCCAAGAGGGCTGGGTGAGCGATGAGCGGGCCGTCGAGGTGAAAGCGGGCGAAGGGGTCACCGTGGAGAAGGTCGTCGCCCTGTACACCTCCCGGGACCGGGCCGTCGCCGAGAGCGAGGCCGCGGCCAGAACCGCGGTCGTGCGCGCGGGCGGCTTTCCCTGCCTGCTCAAGCGGCACGCCCGAGCCTGGGACCGGCTGTGGCAGCGGGCGCATGTCACCGCCGAGGACACCGAGGTGCAGCAGATCCTCAACCTGTACCTCTTCCACCTGCTGCAGACGGCCTCCCCGCACGTCGCGGAACTCGACGCCGGGCTACCCGCCCGCGGCCTGCACGGCGAGGCCTACCGGGGCCACGTTTTCTGGGACGACCTGTTCGTCTTCCCTTTCCTCGCCCCGCGCTTCGCGGACATCACCCGGGCGCTGCTCAGATACCGGTGGCGCCGCCTGCCCGAGGCACGCTGGGCCGCCCGCGCCGCCGGGCACACCGGAGCGATGTTCCCCTGGCAGAGCGGCAGCGACGGCCGGGAGGAGACACCGCGCCTGCACTTCAACCCCCGCTCCGGCCGCTGGCTGCCCGACCGCTCGCACCTGCAGCGCCACGTCGGCCTGGCCGTCGCCTACAACGTGTGGCAGCACTACCGGGCGACCGAGGACACCGCTTTCCTGGCGGGCTTCGGCGGGGAGCTGCTGCTGGAGGTTGCCCGGTTCTTCGCCTCGATCGCGACCTGCGAGCAGGGGCGTTACGCGATCCGCGGTGTGATGGGCCCGGACGAGTACCACGACGGCTACCCGGGCCGCACCGGGCCGGGCCTCGACAACAACGCCTACACCAACATCATGACCGCATGGCTGATGCGCCGGGTCCTGGACATGATCGATCTGGTCGGCGCCGAAGGGGTCAGCCGACAGGAGATCGACCTCTTCACCGGCATGTCCCGGCGGATGCGGGTGGACTTCCATGACGGGGTGATCAGCCAGTTCGAGGGATATGCGGAGCTGGAGGAGCTGGACTGGGCCGCCTACCGGGAGAAGTACACGGACATCCGGCGGCTGGACCGCATCCTGGAGGCCGAAGGGGACACGTCGAACAGGTACAAGGTCTCCAAGCAGGCCGACGTGCTCATGCTGTTGCACCTGCTGGGGCAGGAAGGGGTCGGTGAGATCCTGACCGGCCTCGGCTACGGGTGGAACGCCGAGATGGCGGCACGGACGGTGGACTACTACCTCGCCCGCACCTGCCACGGCTCCACGCTGAGCGCGGTCGTCCACGCCGGGGTGCTGGCACGCCTGCGCCCCGGCGCCTCCCACCCCTTCTTGGTGGAGGCGCTGAACAACGACGTGAAGGACCTCCAGGGAGGCACCACCGCCGAGGGGATCCATCTCGGCGCGATGGCCGGGGTCGTCTGCCTGTTCGAGGCACAGGCGCGACCGTGATCGCCGGCCGGTGCGGCCGGGCAGCGGTCCCGGGCGGCCGATGGATGTGAACGGCCGGTCGGCGGCTCGTCAGGCCGGCCGTACGAGCCCGGTGGTCACGAGTGGACCACCGCCACCGGGCTGTAGGCGTGGTGCAGCACGCCGCGGCTGACGGAGCCCAGCAGCACCGAGCCGACCGCGCCCACCCCCCGCGAGCCCACGACGACCAGGCCGGCCCTGGCCGAGGCGTCGGTCAGGGCCTTGACCGGATGCGCGTCCTGAACGTCCTCCACCACTTCCACCTCGGGAAACTTCTCCCGCCAGGTGCCGAGCTTGTCCCGCACCATACGCTGGTGGAAACGGTGAACTTCTTCTATGTCGGACGGGATCTCCGGTATGAGGCCGTACACCGGCCGCTGCCAGGCGTTGACGGCGCGCAGGGCGCAGCCGCGCAGCCTGGCCTGCTCGAAGGCGTAGGCCAGCGCGGGCTCGCATTCGGCGGAGCCGTCGACACCCACGACGATCTCACCGTGCGGCTGGCCCGCGTCCGCCCTGACGACCACGACGGTGCCGGGCACATGACCGGCCACGTGGAGGACCATTGAGCCCAGCAGGGCGCCGACGAAGCCGCCCAGGCCGCGGCTGCCGATCACGAGCTCGGTGGCCGTGCCGGCCTGCTCCCGCAGAACCTTGGCCGGTGATCCCTCGATCAGTTCGGTCGTCACCCGGACGTCCGGCCGGTATCTCGTGGCCACGGTGATCGCTTCGGCGAGCACCTGCTCGCCGGCGCGCGCCGCGAGCTCGGCCCAGTCGGGCGGAGGGAACGCGGCGACGCCATACGGCCAGCGGTCCACAACGTGGACGATCCTCAACGGCAACCCTCTGCGGGCGGCGTCATCAGCCGCCCATTTCACGGCCGCCAGGGCGGCGGGCGAGCCGTCCGTCGCAGCGGTGATCGATTCGCTCATGACATGCTCCTCTCGCTTCTGCTGCGCTTCCATCCGACTGCGGCGCCGGCGTTTTCCCCAGGGGCGATCGTCCCGGCATGAACAGGACCTTCGCCCTTTCCCCCGCCGGGGAGTCCGGACGTGTGGCTGAGGATTCTCCGACGCCGCAGCCGATCAGGCGCGCGGCTGAGGATTCTCCGGCGCCGCAGCCGATCAGGCGCGCCACCGCACCGTCTTCTCCCGCCGACCGAGTCCGGGCGCCTGCCCCGTCCGGGGGACTACGCCGGCTCCGGAGCCGGCCCCTTCGGACGGACGACGGCGACGGGACAGTGGGCGTGGTGAAGGACGCCGTGGCTGACCGAGCCGAAGACGGCGGAGGCGATCAGGCCGTGGCCGCGGGAGCCGACGACGACCATGTCGGCCTCGGTGGAGGCGTCGCGGAGGGCTCCGGCCGGGTGACCGCAGACGACCGACTCGGTCACCGTGGCACGGGGGAACCGCTCCCGCCATGGAGCCAGCACCCGCCGGAGGAACGCACTTCTTTCAGCGCCGATCCCCTCCCCCATCGATCCGCTCTCGACGGCCGGCGTGGACAGGCCAGGGGGCTGCCAGGCATGGACGGCGTGCAGGACGGCACCTCGGATCTCGGCCTCGGCGAAGGCATGAGCGAGCGCGGCCTCCGCCCCCTCCGATCCGTCGACCCCGACCACGATCCGGCCGTGGCGTGTCGCGGAGTCGCCTCGGACGACGACGACGGGACAGCCGGCGTGGCCTGCGACGCCCATGCCGACCGAGCCCAGCAGCAGCCCGGCGAACCCGCCCTGGCCCCGGCTGCCGATCACGAGCTGATCGGCAGCTTCGGACTCCTCCAGGAGCCTTTGGACGAGGTCTCCGTCAACGAGTGCGGTGGTGACCTCCAGTCCAGGCGCACTCGCCCGCGCAGCCTCAGCCGCGTCCGCGAGCATCGCCCCGCAGTGCTTCGCCTCTGGATCCCGGTAGTTCTTCATCGTGTGGACGGGGACGTCGCCGGCCCACTGCTCGCGAACGTGAACGATCCTCAGGGGCCTGGCACGCAGTACGGCCTCACGCGCGGCCCACAGCACCGCATCCGACGCGGCGGGAGAGCCGTCGGTGCCGGCGATTACGGATCTGTTCATGACGGGGCTCCTCAGACGTCGGTGTGTCAGGCGATCCAGGCGCCCTGGATGTGGTTGCGGACGGACACGGATTCAGCGGTCATGACTGATCCCGGCCACTCCCCTATGATCATCGGCCGGGCCGACACCACGTCCACCGTGATCGCCGCCACTGGCGGCCTCAGGTCTGACGGGGCGGCTCGGCGGGTACGTCCGGCCCGGCACGCTCAGACGCTCACGGACTCCGCCAGCGGGGTGAACAGCGCGCCCAGGCGGGCGACGGTGGTCGGGACGATCCAGTAGTACACCCAGGTGCCGCGCCGCTCGGAGTCGATCAAATTGGCGGTGCGCAGCACTTTGAGGTGGTGGGAGATGGTGGGCGCGGTCAGGTCGAAGGCGGCGGTCAGGTCGCACACGCAGGCTTCACCGCCGGCGTGGGAGCCGATCATCGACAGCAGCCGCAGCCGGACCGGGTCGGCGACCGCCTTGAGCAGCACCGCGAGCTCGGCCGCATCGGGCTCGCTCAGCGGCTCGCGTGCGATCGGCGCGCAGCACGAGGTGGTGACGGCGGTCAAGACGGCGCTCCTTACTTCGAAATCTATCTAAATTATACGCGATGGTAGGCCAGCAGTGCGACCGCGGCGACCACGCAGGCGAGGGCCACCGCTGCCATGACCCACACATATCCGGCCGCCTGCGCGAGCGCGACCGCTCCCAGCGGGGCCAAGGCCTTGTCGGCGACGGAGAAGGCGGCGATGCGGCCCGACAACGAGGCATACGCCGCCGTGCCGTACCGCTCGACCAGCAGATGCGGCAGGGTGATGGAGGCGATGCCGAATCCGATCCCGAATCCCAGCACGCAGCCGACGGCGCCCGGCACCGTCCGCCCGGCCAGGGGCAGCAGCGCGGCGGCGACGCCCTGCAGGGTGAAGATCGCCGCCGCGATGAGCGCGGCGGGCATACGGCGTTGCAGGCCGGTGGTGAGCAGGCGTCCGGTCACCGACAGCACGCCCAGCAGCCCGGCCAGGGTGGCGGCCAGGACGGGTGAGTGGCCCAGGTGGATGAGGTAGGTGATCAGCAGGACCGCCATCACGGCCACCGCCCCGCCGTTGGCGGTGAAGGCGATCACCAGCAGCCAGAACGGCCGCCGGCGGGTGGCGGCTCTGACGATCCCGGCCCGCTCTTCGGTCGTGGCGCCCTGGCGGTCGGCACGGGCGGGGCGGCGCACGATGAGCGCGTGCAGCGGGATGGCCGCCACCCCGTAGGTCAGGGCCAGGACCACCAGGGCGTGGCGCCAGCCGTAGGAGTCCACCAGCAGCCCGGTCAGCGGAAGGAAGATCGAGGAGGCGAACCCGGCGACGACGGTGAGCGCGAGCAGCGCACCTGCCCGGCCGCGCCCGTGGACGGGGCCGTCGAACCAGCTCACGATGACGGCGAAGGCGCTCTCGTACAGCACCATCGAACACGCGATGCCGATCGCGGCGAACACCGCATACAGCTGCGGCAGGCTGTCCACCCGTGACCAGGCCAGCACGGCGCCCGTTCCGAGGATCGAGCCGGCGGTCATCAGGTTCCGGCCGCCGTGGGCGTCCAGCCGGCGGCCCACCAGCGGGGCGCACAGCGCGGCGATCAGGATCGAGCCGGTGAGCGCGGCGGCGATCTGGGCGCCGCTCGCATTCAGGTCGCGGGCCATGGGGGTGAGGAAGACGGAGAAGGCGTAGTAGAGCACGCCGTAGCCGATGGTCTGGGTGACGGCCAGCGCGGCGACGATCCGCCAGCCCCTCGTGAAACGCGACTGGCCGCCGCCCCCTGTCAGGGAGGCGGCGGCCGGGGCGGTGGAGCTCACCCGCGCGTCCCGGCGCAGGCGATCAGCTCACGGCCGTCCGCCGTCACCGTCCAGCCGTTCCCGGACTCCGCTTGGGCGATGAACCCTTGAGCGTGCAGCCGCCAGGTCAACGTTCCCGCCATGCGGGTGATCACCGGGCCGAAGTCCGGATCGGTGCTGAGGCGCCTCGCGGCGACCAGGCGCTCACCGAGCCGCCCGGCCTCCAGCGGCCCGTGACCGCAGATGAGGCGCAGCGCCTCCCCCTGGGCCGCGGCGGGGTGTCCCTCAGACATCTCGGGCTCCTTTCCGGTGCGTGGTACGGGTCAGCCACAGTCTGGTACGTGGTGCGGGTCAGCCGCAGCAACCGCCACCGGCGTCGGCAGTCACCAGGGGCAACGGTGTGGCGAGCAGGCCGCCGCTGATGCCGGTGGCCAGGCCCACGCGCGCCTCCTGGGCCTCGGCCAGGTTGGAGGAGCACACGCCGGTCTCGGGCAGGTCGAGCCGCACGTCGCGGGCAGCCTCCCAGTCACCGGCCAGGGCGGCGACGACGGAGCGGACCTGCTCGTAGCCGGTGGCCATCAGGAAGGTCGGGGCGCGGCCGTAGCTCTTGACGCCGACCGCGTAGTAGCCGGGCTCGGGGTGGGCGAGCTCGTCGACGCCATGGGCGGGGACGGTGCCGCAGGAGTGCTGGTTGGGGTCGATCAGCGGGGCGAGGGCGCGGGTGGAGCCGAGGATCGCATCCAGGTCCAGGCGCAGCTCGGAGGCGATGGAGTGGTCGGGGCGGTAGCCGGTCGCGACCACGATGCGATCCACGGTGACGGACTGCTCGGCTCCGGACGGGTCACGGCTGATCACGGTGGCCTGGCCGCCGTCCGTGGTGACGGAATAGGCGAAGAAGCCGGTCAGCAACTGGATGCGACCGGAGTCGACGTGCGCGCGCAGGCGGGTGCCGAGTGCGCCGCGGGCGGGCAGAGCGTCGGCTGCGCCGCCTCCGTAGGTGCGGGTGGCGTTGCCGGCGCGGATCGCCCAGGTGATCGGGGTGTCGGCCAGCTCGGCCAGGGCCAGCAGGGTGGTGGCGGCCGAGTGGCCCGCGCCGACGACGAGGGTGTGCTTGCCCTCGTAGGCTTCGCGGTCGGCGCCGAGCGTGTCGGGCAGGGCGTGGTCGATCAGCTCGCCCGCCTCCGCCTCGCCGTAGGCGGGCAGGCCGCAGGCGCCCAGGACGTTCGGGCTGGCATAGGTGCCGGAGGCGTCGATGATCGCGCGAGCCTGGAGCTCCTCGCCGCCGGCGAGGCGGATCAGGAACGGGGCGTCTTCGCGGCCGCCGGTCCGCACCCGGTCGTAGCCGAGGCGGCTGATCGCGCTCACCCGGGCGCCCAGCCGTACCCGCGTGCCGAACAGCTCGGCCAGCGGGGCCAGGTAGTCGCCGATCAGCTCGGCGCCGGTGGGCAGCCACTCGGGGTCCGGCTCGGTCCAGCCGTCGGCCTGCAGCAGGCGCCGGGCGGCGGCGTCGATGTCGTACTTCCACGGGCTGAACACCCGGACGTGGCCCCACTGGGCGACCGAGGAGGCCACCTGCTCACCGGCCTCCAGGACCAGGAAGTCCTGGCCGCGCTCGGCGAGGTGCGCGGCGGCGGCCAGGCCGATCGGACCGGCGCCGATCACGACGACGGGCAGAGCGCCGGCGTCGCCCGCGGTCAGGGTCTGCTCGAGTTCAAGGGAGGTGGCGGTGCCGCAGCAGCTGTCACTCATGGTTGTCTCTCCTGGGCCTCGGGGGTCAGCGGAACAGCAGGAAGGTGGTGCGGGCGCGGTCGGCAGCGGCGTCCGCCCGGCAGGCGGCGTCGCAGACCTCGCCGGTGGCCTCGTTGAACGAGACGTGCCGGACCCGGCGGGATCGGCGGAACAGAGCGCGCACCGCACACCTCCTGTTTAGAAGTTTGTCGAAGTAGTCAGTAGCTTGCCCCGCTGATTAGAGGTATGTCAAATTAGAGGAGTGCCTAACTTGTGACGCGCGTCCCTACCGGTCCGGCTCCATCCACCTCGGCGACTCGTCCGGACCGGGATGGAGGCACCCGATGACCGTCTGCCGCGCCTCCGCCCTCCACGAAACCCGCGGCGCCGCCGAGGCCGGAGCCAGGTGGCGGCATTGTTCAAGGCGCGGCGCCGGCAGCTCCGCCGTCCGGGTCGCCTACGGACTCGCCGAGCGCGCCGCCGTCACCCTGCACCCGAGATCGGCCGGGTCCGGGCACCCGCTCAGGCGCCGCCGACCCGTTCGACGGCGACTCCCCCCGGCTGCAGCGGCAGACGCCTGCCGGTCACCTGCCGAGCCGTCAGGCGGACGAACACCGGCTCGGCCGCCGCCACCCAGGGGGCGGGCAGTTCCTTCAGGCGTCGCACCTGGTCGGGGTCGGTGACGATTTCGCCGACGCCGACCAGCAGCACGCTCCAGCCCACGCGTAGCGCGGGTTCCATGTCGTCGGCCTCGAACGACAGGGGGCCGCCCCGGTGCACAGCGTCAAGTTTGCCGCCCTGTGAGGACGTGAACACGACACCGTCGCGGTCCACCACGAAGTTGACCGGCAACACCATCACTTCACCGCTCGGGGCCGACCATGCGACCCTGCCGACTTTGACGGTCCGCAGCAACGCCATGCAGGTGTCGCGGTCCAGGACCTCGGCCTGACCTCCACCTGTGAACGACGTCGTGTCCTTCGCGTGCATCGTCGCGTCCTCCCCC
Organism: Streptosporangium minutum; assembly: GCF_002149035.1. Taxonomy (GTDB): domain Bacteria; phylum Actinomycetota; class Actinomycetes; order Streptosporangiales; family Streptosporangiaceae; genus Streptosporangium; species Streptosporangium minutum. Next base: position 48,332 of record NZ_NGFP01000002.1, on the reverse strand, counting down.
TGGCGGCGCCTCCCGAGGAGCCGCCCCGAAGAACGACTCATGACCGTTCCTTCGCCTCCACCGTAACGGCCGGTGGAGCCGGTGGAGATCGCGGCCACCGCGCACGCCCGATCCGGACATGCGATCTCGGATCCGGCTCGGAGTACGGCTTGCGCCGGACCGGGAGGCCCTCAGACCGCCATCGCGGATGTCCCCGAGAACGCCGCACCCGCATCGGACATCGACCACCGTGGCCGAGACTTCTCAGGCATGGAGGACCCGGGTCTCCGCATGATCGTCTTGACCGTAGGTGGCCTCGACCTGTAGGTCCACCACTCCTTTGATCCGGCGGCCGGCTTCGGTGAGCTGGGCGATCTGCGAGCGTCGGGCCAGCCTGCCCTCGATGCGCACCACGCCGTCGTCCACCGTGATCGCCAGCGTCCGCATGTCCAGGCGCAGGCGTGCGATGGCCGCGGCCACGTCCGCCAGGATGTCGGGTGCCCACCGGCTGAAGACCTTCAGCAGGTCGACCTGGTGCACGGTACCGGTGATCTTCCCACTGGTGGGGTCGACCACCGGTAACTGCTTGATCCGATGATCGCTCATCAGCCGGGCCGCCTCCCGGATAGGGGTTTCCGCGCCGACCGTCAACGCCGGACTGGTCATGATCTCCTGGGCGGTCGGCCCGGCGGTTCTCTCGGCCTCCTGGAGCCGCCGGCGCCCCTCGAAAAGAGGCTCGCCGCAAGAGGCACCCGCCTCCTTCGACAGCAGGTCGTCTTCCGACACCATCCCGACCGGGCGCCCGTCGGTGTCGATCACGGCGACGGCGTTCACCTTGAAGCGGCGCATGGTCGCCATCAGCTCGGTGCACGTCGCTTGCCGGTGAACCGCGATGGCCACCACACCCATGACGTCTTTCACCTGCGTCACCATGATCTGTTCCTTGTCTTCCGCATCGGTGACGATGCTCTGATCAGCATTCGGAGGTATGGGAGGCGGAAAGCGGGGCCTCGGCCTGCGGCGGGTTCTCCTTCAGGACGGGGACGACCGCGACGGCACAGGACGCGTGCTGAAGGGTCGAGGCGGTCACCGAGCCGAGCCTGCCGCGCCCGCGTGCGCCGCCGACCACCATCAAAGCGGCCTCCTTCGACAGGTCCAACAGTGCTTCTCTGGGTGACGCGGCGACGAAGTAGGTGCGCACCGGCACCGTGGGATGCTTGGCCTGCCACGGCTGCAACCGTTCGAGCATGTCGTCCTCGGCCGCCGTCGTGATGGCCCGCGTGTCGGGCACCAGCGGCATCGGCGCGCTCCACGCCATCGGCTGCAGGTGTCCGGCGTGCACCGCGACCAGGGGCAGCCTCCGGATTTCGGCCTCGGCGAAGGCGAACTCGATCGCCGCGTCAGGTGTGTGCCCGGTCATGCCCATCACCACGGCCCCGCGGTGTCGCGGGACGGGGATCGGGCCGGGTCCGCGCACGACGATCACCGGGCAGCGCGCGTGCGCCGCCACATAGCCGGCCACCGACCCCACAACCGTCCTGGCCAGGGCGCCCATCCCGCGTGAGCCCAGCACGATCAGCGGCGCGTGGGCCGACAGCTCCACCAGCCGCTCGGCGGCGGCCCCCTCATGCAGATCGACGGCGACGTCGGTGATCGTGCTGCACGAGCGGGCGCACTCGCCCCCGTGGTACAGCACGTGCTCGGCGGCCTTGCGCAGGTGACCTTTGGCCTCCTCGTCGGCCTCGCCGTAGGGCCACCGCCACGCGTGGGCCACCGTCAGCGGCAGCTTCCTCAGTTCGGCCTCGTCCATCGCCCACTCCAAGGCCTGCATGGAGAAGTCGGAGCCGTCATAGCCGACGACGATGCCGTGGGAATCAGTCATCGCTTCCACCTCCCTTCCCAGGATCGGTGGCGCAGGCCACAGCGTGGCAGGGCGGAAGGTCCCACCGGCGTGGGACCTTCCGCCCTGTTTTCCGCTTGCCAGGAGGGCGTGGCGCCGAGTGACGGCACGAGGGTGACGAGCGTCCGGAGCAGCGCGGTGGCGGCGACCGCGACCAGGACCGTGCGGCCGCGCCGCCGGCCTCGTCCGAAGGCCCACCTGCGGGCCCGCACGACGTAGGCGAGGGTCAGCCGGGTGAAGACCAGCGTGAGCACCGCCCGGGCGCGGACCTGTTCCGCGCCATGCGCGATAGTTGCAACTTATATGCAACAGCAATAATTCTGCAACAAGAACGGAGACAGTCTTGACCTCCGCATCCCCTCTGGCCTAATTTGCGAATGATTTGCACCTGATATGACTTTGCAAGGAGCCAGGCACCCATGAGGCTGTTCGCCCTGTTGTTGTCCGCGCTTGCCCTGGCGGGCTGCGGCGCCCAGCCCGTGACCCCCCAGGCAGCCACCACCCGGCCGTCCGCCGCGCAGCAGGCGGGCTTCCCCGTCACCGTCGAGAACTGCGGCCGGAAGCTGACCTTCGACAAGCCTCCCGCCAAGGTGGTCACCGGCTATCAGCCCGCCCTGGAGACCCTGCTCGCGCTCGGCCTGCAGGACCGGATCGCCGGCCGTACCGACTTCTCCGAGAGCGCCTTCCTGCCCGGCCAGAAAGAGCGCTACGACAAGATCCCGGAGATCTCACCGACGATCATGCTGCCGCAGAAGGAGGTCATGCTCACCCAGGGCGCCGACTTCGTGCTCGACAACTCCTCGGCCAGCTTCGACGCCGCCGGCGGTTACGCCACCGTTGAGGAACTGGGAACGGCGGGAGCGCCCGTCTATCTGCTGGGCGGCTGGTGCAGCCCGGAGAAGCAGCTCGAATTCAAGATCGACCAGACCTTCACCGATCTGCGCAAGCTCGGAGCGATCTTCGGCGTCCCCGACCGCGCCGACAAGCTGATCACCGAGCTGCGCGGCACCCTGGACGACGCCGCCAAGCGGGTCGCCGGCCGTCCCAAGGTCAGGGTCCTGGCCACCGACGGCGGCAGAGGGCCGGTCAACGCGTACGGCGGAGCCGGGCTGACCAACCAGATGGTGGCCCTGGCAGGCGGCGAGAACGTCCTCGCCGACGTCAAGGCCGACTACACCGAGGTGAACGCCGAGAAGATCGCCGCCACCGATCCCCAGGCGCTGCTCGTCACCGAATACGCCACGCTGATGGGCAAGCAGATGCCCACGGCACCCGCCAAGGCAGAGGACGCCCTCTCCATCGCCAAGAACAGCGCCGCCGCGAAGGACAAGCGCTACCTGGCCCTTCCCGCCGCCGCCCAGCACCCCGGCTACCGCAACATCCTGGCCGTCGTGGAGATCGCCGCGTTCCTCCACCCCGAAGCCTTCGCCTGATGAGTCAGGCGAAGGCGCTGCGACGGGGGTATGCGGCACGCGTGTCCGATCGGCTGTGGCCGGTCATCGCCGTGCTCGTCCTCGCCACCGTCGCATCGACACTGTTCGCGGTGACCATCGGCGCGGTCCAGGTCGGCCCGGCTCAGGTCTGGGGCATCGTCGCCGACCGCCTCGTGCCCGGCTCTGCCGCCCCTACCTGGACGCCCGCGCAAGCCCAGATCGTCTGGGACTTCCGCCTGCCCAGAGCCCTGCTGGCGCTCCTGGTCGGGGCCGGTCTGGCGGTGGTCGGCGCGGTGCTGCAGGCGTTGGTCCGCAACCCGCTGGCCGACCCGTTCCTGCTCGGCGTCTCCTCCGGCGCGTCGCTGGGCGCGGTGCTGGTCTTCATCCTCGGCTCATCGGTGCTCGGCGGGCTCTCCCTGTCGGTGGCCGCCTTCCTCGGCGCGCTGCTCGCCTTGGTGCTGGTGTACGTCCTGGCCCAGCGCTCGGGCCGGATCACCCCGGCACGCCTGGTACTGGCGGGAGTCGCCCTGGCCTACCTGTTCCAGGCCGTCTACAGCTACGTCCTGCAGCAGGCGCAGAGCGGCAGGGCCGCGCAGCAGGTGCTGTTCTGGCTGATGGGCAGCCTCGGCGGTGCCCGCTGGGAGATGCTGCCGATCCCCACCGTCGTCCTGCTCGCCGGGGTCGCCTACCTGCTCTTCCAGCACCGGCCGCTCAACGCCTTGAGTTCCGGTGAGGAGAGTGCGATCTCCCTCGGTATCAACGTGACCGCCCTGCGGGTGCGGCTGTTCCTGTTGACCTCGCTGCTGGTCGGTGTCCTGGTGGCCACGAGTGGCGCCATCGCCTTCGTCGGCCTGATCGTCCCGCACACGGCGCGAATGCTCGTCGGCGCCGACCACCGCCGGGTGCTGCCGGTCTCAGCCCTGCTGGGCGCGGTGTTCCTGCAACTCGTCGACGTGGCGGCGCGCACCATCGCCGCCCCGCAGGAGCTGGCCCTGAGCATCGTCACCGCCGTCTTCGGCGTCCCGTTCTTCCTGTGGCTGCTGCGGAGGCGCGGATGACCCTCACACTCCACGGCGTCTCCCTCCGGATCGACGGCCGGCCGATCGTCCACGGAGCCGATTTGGAGATCGGCGCAGGCGAGTTCGTCGGCCTGCTCGGCCCCAACGGCTGCGGCAAGTCGACGCTGCTGCGCAGTGCCTACCGCGCCCTCCGCCCGTCCGCCGGCCTCATCACCGTCGAAGGCGACGACCTGGTACGGCTCACGCCACGCGAATCCGCCAGGCGCACGGCGGTCGTCGCCCAAGAAACCCCGGCGGAGCTCGACTTCACCGTGGCCGAAGTAGTGGCCATGGGCCGCACCCCGCACAAGAAGCCACTCGACCGCACCACCACGGCCGACGAGCTCATCTGCGCCCAGGCCCTCGAACGGGTGGCGGCGGGACATCTGCGCGAGCGCGGCTTCACCACGCTCTCGGGCGGCGAGAAGCAGCGCGTGCTCATCGCCCGCGCCCTGGCCCAGCAGAGCCGCCTGCTCCTGCTGGACGAGCCCACCAACCACCTCGACATCCGCCACCAGCTGGAGATCCTCCGGCTGGTACGTGGGCTGGGCATCAGCACGCTGGCCGCGTTGCACGACCTCAACCAGGCCGCCGAGTACTGCGATCGCCTCTACCTCATGGACGGCGGTCGCATCGTCGCCGGCGGATCTCCGGCCGAGGTGCTGACCCCCGAACGGATCTCCCAGGTGTACGGCGTGCGTGCCGTACAGCGCGCCCAGCTCGTCTTCGAGCTCAAGGAGGACCAGTGATCACCCGGCTGCTGAGCCTGTCACCGCCCGTCCGCCGGCGCCTGGCCGGGCTGGTCGGCCTGCTGCTGGCCATCACCGCGACCTATGTCGGCCAGGGCGTGCTGATCGCTCAGTCGCTCGCCCGGATCTTCTCCGGCCGGCCGGTGGCCGCCATCATCTGGCCCATCGCGGGAATCGCCGTCCTGCAGCTCGTGCGCAGCCTGGCGCTTGCCGTACGGGAGAGCGTCGCCCTGCGCGCGTCGGGCGGCATCAAGAAGGAGCTGCGGCGGCGGCTGACGGCCAAGCTGCTGCTGCTCGGGCCCTCTTGGGCGCAGCAGGGACGGACCGGGTCCACCCAGACCTCGCTGGTCGACGGAGTCGAGACCGTGGACGCCTACGTCGGCAGGTTCCTGCCGCAGATGGTGGCCGCCCTGGTCGGTTCCGTCGGGGTGACCGCGTTCCTGTTCCTGCTCGACCCGATCATCGGGGTGGTCGTCCTGCTGTGCGCGGTGCTGATGCCGGTGCTGCCCCTGGTCTCGAAGCGGGTGCTCAGGGGGCGCAACGCCGCCTGGCTCCGCGGCTACAAGGGCTTGTACGCGGAGAACCTGGACGCCCTGCAGGGCATGGCCACTTTGAAAGCCTTCAACGCCAGCGGGCGCCGGGGTGCCGAGCTCGCCAAGCTGGCGGAAGCCTTCTGCCGCGACTCGATCCGGCTGATGGCCGTCGTCGTGCTCTACCTGGGCGGAGTGGCCTTCGTCATCGGGCTGGGCACGGCGGTGGCGTTGGGTGTGGGCGCGATGCGGCTGGCCGCGGGCGAGCTCACCGTGACCGAGCTGCTGCTCATCCTCATGCTGACCGCCGAGTGCTTCCGGCCGCTACGCGAGCTGGAGTCCGCCTACCACTCCAGCTACAACGCCGTCCCCTCACTGACCGCGATCTTCGAGGTCCTGGATGCCCCGGCGCGGTCGGAGGGCGCCCAGGTCGTGACGGGCTCCGGAGTGTCGTTCCACGATGTGACCTTCTCCTACCGGGATCGGGACAAGCCCGCCCTCCACCACTTCACGCTGGACATCGCCCCCGGCGAGCGCGTCGCCCTGGTCGGCCGCTCGGGCGCGGGCAAGACCACCGTTTCCGCCCTGCTCCTGCGCTTCTTCGACACAACCGACGGCCGGATCAGCATCGACGGCACCGACATCTGCGACCTCCCACTCGACGTGCTGCGCTCACTCATCGCCGTGGTCTCCCAGGACACCTACCTCTTCCACGGGACCGTCCGGCACAACCTCACCCTGGCCAAGCCCGACGCGACCGAGGCCGAGATCGACGCCGCCATCCGGGCTGCCCGCGCGGACTTCGTCCATGATCTGCCCCAGGGCCTCGCCACGATCGTCGGCGAACGCGGGTTGAGGTTGTCGGGCGGCGAACGACAACGCATCGCCATCGCCCGAGCCCTGCTCAAGGACGCCCCGATCCTCGTGCTGGACGAGGCCACCTCCAGCGTGGACGCAGCCAACGAATCCGGCATCCAGCAGGCGCTCGACGCGCTGACCGGCGGCCGGACCACCCTCATGATCGCCCACCGCCTGTCCACGGTCCGCGACGCCGACCACGTCATCGTCATGGCCGACGGCCAGATCGTCGAAGAGGGCGACCACACCAGCCTGCTCAGCCGGCGAGGCGCCTACGCCCGCCTGGTCGCCGCCCAGGAAGGAGCCGCCCGATGATCGCCCGTCTGCTGCCGCTGGCCCGACTGCTCGGCCCCCACCGCTGGTTGCTGATCACGGCGATCCTCAGCGGCATCGCCCACCACGTGGTCGTCCTCGCCTCAGCGGGCGTCGGCGCCTGGGTGGTCAGCCGGGCCGTCACCGGCGCCTCGCCCGACGACCTGCGCGGCGGCCTGATCGTGCTCGGCCTGCTACTGCCGCTGCTCGCCGTCACGCCCTGGCTGGAGTCCTACCTCGCCCACATGGCCGCCTTCCGCGTCCTGGCCGACGTACGTGGAAGGGTCTACAGCGCTTTCGACCGCCTTGCCCCCGGCTACCTGCTCGAACGCCGCTCCGGCGACCTCGGCGCCGCCGCCGTCTCCGACGTCGAGCAGCTGGAGCTGTGGTTCGCCCACACGCTCAGCCCGTTGGTCAGCGCGGCCACCGTCCCGGTCGCGGCGCTCACCTCGCTCGGCGTCTTCCACCCCGCCCTGGCCCTGGCCCTGGCGCCCGCGCTCGTCCTGCTGGCCCTGGTGCCCGCCTGGCTGCGCCGCCGCGCCGAAGCCCACGGCGCCGAGCTGCGCGCCCGCGTCGGCGAGCTCAACGCCGAAGCCGTCGACACCCTCCAGGGCCTGCGCGAGCTGATCACCTCGGGTGCCGGCGACCGGCAACTCGAGCGCCTCGCCGAACAGGACGACCGGCTCCTGGCCGCCAAGCTCGCCCACGGCCGCCGTTCCGGCCTGGAGCACTCCGTCACCAACGCGCTCACCACCTTCGGCCTGCTCGCCGTACTGCTCACCGCGGCCCTGCTCGTCACTGACGGCGGCCTCGACGCCGTGCTGTACCCCGTCGCCGTCGTGCTGGCCGCGACCACCTTCGCACCCGTCATCGCCGTCACCGATGTCGCCCGCGACCTCAACCTCGTCATCGCCGCCGGCGACCGCATCATGACGATCCTCAACACCCCCGCCCCCGTCACCGACCACGTCACCGAACCACCGCCCGGCCCCATCTCGCCACACGTCGCCTTCTCCGGCGTGCGTTTCCGGTACGGCACGGCCCTGCCCGACGCGATCAGCGACGTCTCCTTCGACATCGCCCCCGGCGAGACCGTGGCTCTGGTCGGCCACTCCGGCGCGGGCAAGTCCACCTGCGCCAGCCTGCTCATGCGGCTATGGGACGTGGACGCGGGATCGATCACCATCGGCGGCCACGACATCCGCGACTTCCCCCAGGACGACCTCCGCGGGCTCATCACCCTGGTCCCGCAGGACGTCTACCTCTTCAACATCCCGCTGATCGACAACATCCGCCTGGGCAGGCCCGAGGCGAGCCGCGAGGAGGTCATCGCCGCGACCCGGGCCGCCCAGGCCGACGAGTTCATCACCGGCCTCCCGGACGGCTACGACACCCTGCCCGGCGAGCTGGGCGCCCGCCTGTCGGGTGGCCAGCGCCAGCGCATCGCCATCGCGCGCGCCATCCTCAAGGACGCGCCGATCCTCATCATGGACGAGGCCGTCTCGAACCTCGACACCGAGAGCGAGCAAGAGGTCTCCGCGGCCATGGCCGGCGTGCGCCGTAACCGCACCACCCTGGTCATCGCCCACCGGCTGTCGACCATCCTCACCGCCGACCGGATCGTGGTCCTGGAAGGCGGACGCGTCGCCGAGGCGGGCACCCACCAGGAGCTGGTCGAGCGGCCTGGCGCCTACACCACCCTGATGGCCGCCCAGCTCGCCGGATCCGAACGGGCCTGGTGAAGGGATCCGCCATCAGGGCACGCAGTGAGCGGAGGTCCCCGCCGACGGACTCGATCCGGTGGTGACACGAATCGTCACCGCGTGGACCGGCAGCGAGGCGGGCGCCCTCGCGTCGAGGGCGCCCGCTCCGCTCCGTGCTCTACGCCGGCGCCTTGACGGCCGAACCCGCCGCGGCCCGATCCCGCGCGACGCGGCGGCGCCGGGTCGGCAGCCCGAGCGTCGGGTTGGCGACGCCCCAGGCGGCGCCCTTGCAGATCAGCTCCTTGTAGACGGCGGCGAGCCGTCCGGTCAGGACCGCCCGCACGGCGCGGTCGTCGGCGGTGACGTACTGGATCAACCCCTCCTTGCGGCCCAGTGAGATGCACTGGTTGAAATAGCGGATCGGCGTGTTCGGGACCCTCCCGCCGGTCAGGCGCGCCGCGATCGCGTCGGCGGCCTGCCACGCGGCCGGAGTTCCCGAGGCGCACGACATCCGCAGCGGCTTGTCCCCGGGGCCCATCACCATGGCCGCGTCGCCGACGGCGTACACGTCCGGGTGCGAGACCGAGCGCATGGTCCCGTCGACCACGATCTGGCCGGTTCCGGTGACCTCCAGGGCGGTCGCGTTCGCGGTCGGGTGAACCGCGAAGCCGGTGGTCCACACGGTGACCGCGGCCGGGATGGCCCTGCCGTCGGCGGTGGCGACGCGGTCGGCTTCGACGCCGGTGACGGCGGTGTGCTCGTGCACGGTGATCCTGAGCTTGCCGAAGACCTTCCGCAGGTGCTCGCGGCCCTTGGGCGAGAGCCAGTCGCCGAGGCCGCCGCGGGCGGCGAGGGCGACGTCGAGGTCCGGGCGGGCCTCGGCGATCTCGGTCGCGGCCTCCAGGCCGGTGAGCCCGCCGCCGACGACGACCACGCTCTGCCCGGCGTCGAGGCGGGCCAGACGCTCGCGCAGCCGGAGTGCTCCGGGGCGGCCGGCGATCTCGTAGGCGTGCTCGGCGGTCCCGGGGACGCCTTGGGCGTTCCAGCCGCTGCCGAGGGCGTAGACGAGTATGTCGTAGGCGAGCTCTTCGGCACCGTTCGCGTCGATCACCGCGACGGTCTTGCGGTCGACGTCGATGCCGGTGACCTTCGCGATCCTCAGTTCGACGCCGGTGCCCGCGAACATCTCGCTGAACGGCCGGGGCCTGAGGTCCTGACCGGCCGCCAGCTGGTGCATGCGGACGCGTTCGACGAAGTCGGGCTCGGCGTTGACGAGGGTGATGGCGACGTCCTCGCGGCGGAGCCGCTTGGCGAGTCGGCCGGCGGCGATGGCTCCGGTGTATCCGGCTCCGAGGACGATGATGCGGTGCTGCATTTCCTTGCTCCTGTCCTGGGCGGGTTCGCCACTTGAACCGGGCGGCCCGCCGTTTCCTGACAGGAACGCGATGTGAAGCACCTCACAGCGCTCAGAAGGCGTTGAACAGGGGCTCCCCGTGGTCAGCGACCGCCCAGTGCGCGGTCGCGCGTTCGAGCTTGTCGGGGTTGACCTGGTTGCGCAACGCGGCGATGCCCTCGGCGGTGACCTCCAGGCACATGACACCGACGACCCGGCCGTCCACGACGGCCACGACGGCGGGGCCGCCGTTGGCGGTCCAGACGTAGACCTCGGGCGCGCCGCCGACCAGGGCGCGCTTGGCCTCGCCGGGTTTGAACAGGCCCCGCAGGAACTTCGCGACCGCGACGGCTCCCTCGAACGCCTTGGCGCGGGCCGGGACCTTCCCGCCGCCGTCACCGATCGAGATGGCGTCCTCGGTGAGCAGGCGCACGAGCGGCTCGGTCTGGCCGCTGGCGGCGGCCGCCAGGAACTCCTCGACGATCCGCCGGGCGGCGACCTCGTCGATCTCGGTGCGGGCCCGGGCCTTGCCGGCCGCGATGTGCTTCTTGGCGCGGTGGAAGATCTGCTGGCTGGCGGCCTCGGTGATGCCGAGGATCTCGGCGATCTCCCGGTGCGGGTAGTCGAAGGCCTCCCGCAGCACGTACACCGCCCGCTCGTTGGAGGAGAGGCGCTCCATGAGGGTGAGGACCGCGTACGAGACCGATTCGCGCTGCTCGGCGGTGTCGGCCGGGCCGAGCATCGGGTCCCCGGCGAGCAGCGGCTCGGGAAGCCATTGGCCCACGTAGGTCTCGCGGCGCGCCCGCGCGGAGGTGAGCTGGTTGAGACACAGGTTGGTGAGGACCTTCGTCAGCCAGGCCTCGGGAACCTCGATGCGGTCGACGTCGGCGGCCTGCCAGCGCAGGAACGTCTCCTGCACGGCGTCCTCGGCCTCCCCGGCGGAACCGAGGAGGCGGTAGGCGATGGCCTCCAGCCGCGGCCTGGAGTCCTCGAACCGGTCGACGTCGCTCGCGCTCAAGGGCATGGCCCGATCCTAAAGCGTGTCTCCTGGATCAGGCAGGAGCGAGCCGGGGCAGGGGCGCCGCCGATCCCGCCCGGGGTGCCGGTGAGGATCACATCGCCGGGGAGCACCGGAGTCACCACCGACGGCCTCTCGATCGGCTCGGGCACCGAGAAGGTCATCTGGCTGGTACGGACGTGCTGCGTGCGCTCAGTGGTACTTCGTCTGGATCCAGGCACGGGCGCACAGACAGCCGGCTGTGTCGTCCAAGGCCGGGGAGATCGCTCCGGCCTTCTCTCACCCCGGCGAGATCGGGGTGGGAGAAGTGCCCGGCGGGGAGCGGCCGGGCCTGGTTCACCGGCGATCCCGGCCCGGCGGGGAGTCTCCCGCCTTAACCCCGGCCGCCGCCCCGGTCGGACGGCTCACGCTTTCCCATGTTCTCCACCTCGCTCGCCGCAGGCGCCTTGACGCTCACCCGGCTGCCCCACCCGGTGTAATGGGTCTCGATGCTGACTCGCCTGTCCTCCGCCACTGCCGCACTGATGTGGGTGCTCCCCGGGTAAACAGTGACCAATCGCTGGGGAAGCTGGTCGGAGCCCAGGGTGAGCCTGAAGCGCAGCACCGCGGCCTTGTCTCCACTGGACAGCCCGGTCAGGCCGGCGTCGCGCAACCACGGGGAGACCTTCTCCAGCGCGCCGAAGCTGATCGTTCCTGCGTAGGTGCGTCCCGTTCGCTTCCCCTTCGTGATCAGGGCCTTCAGGGTCGCCGGCTCGGCGATGTTCACCAGCTGGCCGTACCAGCCGCTGAAGCCGGCGTTCATGCCGTGTGGATGCTTGATCCAGGTCTTGCCCTTCGACGGCGCCCAGGCACCGCCGGAGTAGTAACTGGTGGTACCGATCCTGATCGTCCGCTCCGGCCTGGCCAGCATCCCCGGGAAGCTGCTGGGCATCTCGGGGTCGTCGCTGGTGCGCTTCGCGTTGACGTCGGAGGCGACGATCCCGGTTTTGCCGAACTGGAAGGAACCTGTGCGCTTGAGGAAGGAGGTGTTCCCGGTGAACTCGACCAGAGTGGCGACGTCGGTGAACTTCACCCCCTCACCCGCGACGAACTGGCTCTTCAACGCCGTGACCGGATCCGCGGAGGCGGCCTGTACGGGTGCCGTGGCGACGGACACGGTGACCGTGGTCGCGGCGATGCCCGCGATCACTCGCTTCACGGTGGTTTCCTCTCAGCCTGGTACGGGAGAGGAAATCCTGCCGGACCTTGATCACGAACGCGTCTCGGAACGCCTCGCCCCCGGCCGATGCGGTGACGCAGGAAGATCAGGCACGGTAGTCGGCCTGGGCGCGAAAGTACCGGCCACAGCAGCTCGTTGATCGATGCGATCAACCATGCCATGGAGCATGGCTTGGAACGCCCGTTGCGATCCACGGTGGTGTCCACCGTGTACGGCGGCACGAGCGGGGTCCAGCGCGACATCATCGGAAAGTCCCATGGACTCTGACGTGTCCTTGGGGGTGTCCCCCGGGTCCCAGCCCGGAGGGACTACCGCGCCCACAGGGACCTCACATGTGCTCGGCGCCGGCTTTGACGGCTTCGCGGATACGGAAGTAGGTGCCGCAGCGGCAGATGTTGCGGAGGCCGTCGAGGTCGACGTCGGTGATTTCGCGGCCTTCGACGGCGACACGGCGGACCAGCGCCACGGCGGCCATGATCTGACCGGGCTGGCAGTAGCCACACTGGGCGACGTCGTGGTCGAGCCATGCCTGCTGCATGGGGTGCAGGTCCTCGCCGACCGTGGCCGGAAGCCCTTCGATGGTCGTGACCTCATCGGTCGGCTGGAGATCTTTGACGGGGATCGCGCAGGGGTTGACCGCTCTGCCGTTGATGTGGCTGGTGCAGGCCTTGCAGACGTTGATGCCGCAGCCGTACTTCGGGCCGGTGATGCCGAGGATGTCGCGCAGGACCCACAGCAGGCGCACGTCGCCGGCGACGTCGACGGTGACCTGCTCCCCGTTGACGCGGAAAGTGTGCTCAGGCACTCAGACCTCCTTGATTCAGCGGGCGTCGTTCAGGCCGTCGACCGGGGACTGGGGAACGGGCGGGACAGTCGGTTTAGGAACGAAGGAGAGCGTGCCGTGGTTGATCGGGAAGCTGGTGGGCATCGTCCCGGTCGCGCGGCCGTACGCACAGGCGACGGCGGCCATCGACGCGGCGACGCCCAGTTCCCCGGCACCACCGGGCTCCTCGGAGGTGCTGGGCATGATGATGATCTGGAGTTCGGGCGGGGTGTTCCACTGCCGGGTGTAGAAGTAGTTGTCCCAGCTCGCTTCGAGGAAGTAGCCGTCGTCCAGGTGCAGGCTGGAGGTCAGGGCCAGCGCGATGCCGTCCATGATGCAGCCCATCATCTGCGCTTCCAGACCCCTCGGGTTGACGGCGAGGCCGACGTCCACAGCGAATACGGCCTTGGTGACGCGTGGTCCGGTCACACCGTCGCGGATGGGGCGGTTGACGGTTTCGGGCCGGCAGTCGATCTCGACCAGCGCGGCGCTGACGGCCTTGTACTCGGCGTGGAACGCGATGCCCTGCGCGGTGCCGACCGGCATCGGCCGACCCCAGTCGCCGGCCTCGGCCGCCTTCGCCAGCACCGCCCGGGAGCGGTCATCGCGGAGGAAGTCATGCCGGAACCGGTAAGGGTCCTTGCCCATCCTCGCGGCGAGCTGGTCGACGATGAGCTCGCGGGCACAGGTGACGTCGGGCGAGTAGACGTTGCGCATGCTGCCGGTGTTGAAGCCCCTGTCCGTTTCGCTGAGCAACTGGCTGCTGGCGCCGAACCGGTAGGACATCGCCTGGCTGAGATGGAAAAATGTCTGGGAGAAACCGATGTCGCCCACCGGAAGCCGCGCAGCCATGGCGGTGATGATCTCGCCGAGCCCGTGGCCGAGGTCCGTGGAGACGCTGGTGTGCCGCTGCTTGTAGCTCAGCACGGTGCCGCCGACGTAGGCGGCGCGCACCCGCGAGGTGGCCATCGGGTGGGTGCGGCCCTGACGGGAGTCGTCGGCGCGGTGCCACATGAGTTTGACCGGTTTGCCGATCTTCTGGGACACCTCGGCCGCTTCCAGCGCGGCGTCAAAGAACAGCTTGCGCCCGAAGGAACCACCGCCTTCGGTGACGTGCACGATGACCCTGCCGGGCGGCAGCCCGAGCTTGGCGGCGATGGCCCGCTGGGCGACGATCGGCGATTTCAACGCCGACCAGATCTCGGCGCGGTCGGCCCCCACGTCGGCGACCGCGCAGTTGGGTTCCAGCGCGCTGTTGCTGCGGAAGTAGAACGTGAACTTGCCTTCGACGACCGGAGCCGGCGGCCGGAGCCCGAGCGGCAACTCCGCGGCTTCCAGCTCCCGGAGCACGCTCTCGTCGGACTTTCCTTCTGCGGTACCGGGTCTCCAGGCGACCTTCAGGGCGCGTATGGCGTCGACGCACTGGCCGAAGGTCCCGGCGCGCACCACCACCCCGGTGGAGATCACCACGACATCGGTGACGCCCGGCATGCTACGGACCTCTGCGAGGTTGGCCACCGAGCCGACTGTGCCGTTGATGGTCGGCGGGCGGCACACCATCGTCGGCTTCGCGTCCGGGATATCGAGGTCCATCGTGAACTTCTTGCGCCCGGTCACCGCGTCCAGCGCGTCGATGCGGTTGTGGGCTTTGCCGATGACGGTGAAGTTCCCGCGTGGCGCGAGCTCTACGGACACCCGCCTGGTCTCTGTGCTCGCGGCCTTCTCGGCGAGCGCTCCGATGTCGATGCCGCCGCCGGAGCGATCGATGATCATCCCGGCCTTCATCGTCAGATCGGTGACCGCCGAGCCGAGTTCGGCCGCTGCGGCTGCCAGCAGGCGGAGCCGGGCGATGGCGGCGGCGACCCGGATCGGGGTGTAGGTCGCGATGGTCGTGTTCGACCCGCCGGTGAGCTGGTTGAACACCAGCTCCGGCCGGGCGTCGGCCAGTGTGACCCGCACCCGTTCCAGCGGCACGGCCAGTTCCTCGGCGATCAACATGGCCGTCGAGGTGGTGATGCCCTGCCCCACCTCGACCCGCGGCAACGCGAACGACACCGTGCCGTCCGGGTTGACCTCGACCGAGATCAGGCCCGAGGTCGGCAGCGCCGCCGCGGTCATCACGTCGTTGAGGTCGAGCAATTCCGTGAGTTCCGGCGAAGGCAGCTGGGCGTCGGCCGCCGGTGCCGGAGGAACGAGTTCGGCAGCAGCCACCAGGGTCGGAGCCGCCAGCACGTACCCGAGGAACCGCCGCCGCCCGATGGCCTCGTCCAGCCCGTCGCCGTTCGATCCTGTCATCATCCGGCTCAGCCCGGACGGTTGGTCGTCGGGGTTTCGATCTTGGTCTCCTTGCCCTTGGTGAGATAGAACAGGATGTATCGCCGCGCGGCTCCGTCGATACCCCAGGCGACCTGGGGCACCAGCGGCAGCGGGATGAGGCCCTCGCGGAATTTCACCGCTTTCGGCCAGGCGGAGCTGATCAGCGGGTCCCACACCGGCTGGCGCCTGATGCCGTCCCAGTCGGCCACCTGGTCGCCGACCAGGTGGCCGGCGAGCGCATCACACAGGGGCCGGCTGACCCGATAATTTGTGGCCACGCCCCGGCCCGCGGAGGGCAGGCCGGGCCGGAGTCCTTCCTCCGCTCGTGGCGCCGCAGGTCCGGCTCAGGCGGTCCTGATCAGGACGGGCGGTTGGAATCTGGGATCTCGATGCTGATCGGTCGCGCTTCGGACAGGAAGAGCAGGGCTGCTTTGCGGAGGAACTCGTCGAAGAGCCAGTAGGCCTCCGGCGCCAGGGGGAACGGAAGCAGGCCTTCGCGGACGGCGATGAAGGGTTTCCAGGACACCTTGAGAAGCGGGTCCCAGACCGGCTCCCTGGGAATCTTCAGCCATGCGGCGATCTCATCACCGAGCATGAAGCGCGTGAACGCGCCGAGTACGGGCTTGCTGAGGATGGCGCCATCGACCGAGGAGCCGAGGTTGAGAAGAATGTCGGCCAGCTTGATCCCCTCGGCCGTCGGGGCCAGCACGGGGTTCAGGACCTGCCCGGCCTGGGTGTTGGCCTCGGTCCACGATGCGGGGATGTACTCGTCCTTGATGCCGAGCATGTGCGCGCACAGCTGCCACGAGTGCAGGAAGGCTGCGGACTCGGCAGCGGGGATCGGCACCTTCCACGTGGTCAGCTTCTGCATGACGGTCGTGGGCAGGCTGTGCCAGGTGACCATCATGTCTCGCTGGCTGATCGGGATCTCTTCCTCGGCGACCTCCGACCAGTACGGTGACTGCGGCAGCAGGTGCCGCACCGCCGCATGCACCAGCCGGGTCTTGACGCAGGTCACGATCATTTCGCCATCGGGCTGGTAGGCGGTCTGGGACATGATGTCGTACCCGAGTTTGGCGGTTTTGGAGATGCGGTCCTTCATGTCCGCGCCGCCCTGGGAGTAGTAGACCGCGAGCGCCTCCTTGGGGATGACCGTGCTCATCATGCCGCTGGCCAGCCCGTACAGGAGGCCGAGGTAGAGCCCTCGCTTCTGGTTGAACTCGACCACGGTGGCCAGTTTGCGCTGGTCGGTCCATGACGGCAGTTGACGGGCGCGCTCCATGAAGTCCCGCAGGTCCGCCGGCAGCCCGGCCGGTAACGGCTGGCCGTTCTTGGTCCAGGTCCGTAACAGCTCGTTGACCCTGGGCACCTCACCCCTGTCGATCACCGAGGCGACCAGCGAGTCGGCCTCCTCGTCCCAGACCCACCGCGGGTCGAGACCTGCCCCTGCGCCCGCCACGGAGCCCTGGGGTGACCATGTCCACAGCGAGTGTGCCTGTGCCGGCGAGGCGACGCCCAGCGCACCAAGTGCGCCCAGCGCCCCACCCGCCTTCAACATGTTGCGCCTGCTGAGTTTGCCCATGCCTTCGTTCCTCCTCAGGTCGAGGCCGAGCGTTGATACAAAGAAACACTGAATGGGTCTGTGTATCATTTATCACAGCACACTGTGTCGGTCATCACAAGACCGTGGCAGCGGCTGTTGGGGATTGGGCAGAATGAATTCACCGGAGGTGATCGTGGAATCTGCGCTGTCCGTGCTCATGGCGCCGTCGAACTCGGAGTCGTTGCTGGAGCGCGCGTACATCGATGCCGTCGAACAGGTTGACGACACGGACGAGCTCCGTGCACGCATACTCGATGCGGCGTATGAGCAGTTCTGCCGTATGGGTATCCGGCGCTCCACGATGGAGGACGTGGCCCGCCGTGCCGGGGTGTCACGGATCACGGTCTACCGGCGGTTCGCCACGAAGGACGCGCTGGTTGAACACGTCGTACGTCGAGAGTTTCGCCGGTATTTCGACCGGTTCCTCATTGACATAGAACAAGCCCGCACCGCCGCCGATCGGGTGGTTCTGGGCTTCGTGAGCTCGTTACGCGCCATCCGGCGCAACCCGCTGATCGGCGGTCTGATCGCCACAGAACCGGACCTGCTCGTGCCCTCCAT
The DNA here is from genome assembly GCF_002149035.1 of Streptosporangium minutum. Classification (GTDB taxonomy): domain Bacteria; phylum Actinomycetota; class Actinomycetes; order Streptosporangiales; family Streptosporangiaceae; genus Streptosporangium; species Streptosporangium minutum. The sequence goes on along the minus strand of NZ_NGFP01000002.1, from coordinate 30,877 downwards.
GATCAATGACGGGGGCCGGACCCTCGCAACCGTGCGGCAGTTCGTCGCGGGTCAGCTCCGCCGCGAGCAACGCGCGGGCAACGTGTCGAGCGACTTGGACACCGACCTCGCGGCCGAACTGATGGTCCGGATCTCTGCGTCCTTCCTGGCGATCCCCAGTCACGTCATCGACCTCGACGACGACGAGCAACTGGCCGGAGTGGCCCGGCAGTTCCTCGTGCCCATGTTGGAACCCACCGGCCCCCCGGATTGAGTCCGGATACGGCCGGGAGTTCGGCCGGTACAAGACGATGTGGTCGTTGCCTGTGCGAGCGCGCAGCCCGGCCACTCCATGGACCCCGCCGTTGTCGTCGCCCGCGCAGAGCCCGCACGGACAGGCATGACGTGGGCGATCACATCCGGCGGGAAGGGTCTGCGACGCGCGTCACGAGCTCGCCGTGGTGCGCGGTGAGCCAGGCGACCCCGAACGCGGGGTCGCCTGTCCGCCATGGTGAACGGTCGATCCGGCCGAGCTGTCGGAGAACCGCGGCCTCCGGCGCCGCCTGGCTGTACTGACTGGCAGCGTTGCTGACGGCGTACTGGAGTCCCCGAACCTGGCCACGGTGTCAGCCACGGCCTGGCGCATGGTTTCGGGATCGGAGGCGTCAGCAGGCATGCACTAGCTCGCGTTTATCCGGACATCTCCGGTCGTGCTCCTGGCAATGATGATCTTGTCGCTCTCGGTGTCCTTGATCTGGGACCGTTCGCTGCCGTGCGTGCTCTTGGCGGTAACGTCATAGGCGCCGTCGGGCACGGTCGCCGTCACCCGGCCGTCGCCGGACAGCACGTCCACCTTGGACGGCGGGGCGGCGAACGACAGGGTGATGTTTCCGGCTGTGGTGCGTGCCCTGACATCCGCCGACCTGAGCCCATCTCCCGTGATCACGTCATCGTTCCCCCGTAGCCGCAGCCTGCCTTCCGTCTCGTAAACCCTGATGGGGCCCGAGGCGAACACATCCACGTCCTGGGCCAGCCGGTTGAGGATCACTCCGTCGTCCCCGCCGTCGACCACGAGCCTGACCCCCGGCGGCACCTTGACGTGGTACCGGGCGCCGCAATCGCCGAAAACTGCGGTGCAGTTCCCGCTGAGGCGCAGCGTGTCGCCCTTGAGCGACCACGACGCGTTCCCTTCCGTGGCCGCCTTGCCCCGCACCCACCGCTCCACCTGCACGCTCCCCGTGGTTCCCGGCATGACCCTCAGCCCGCCGAGCGAGGACTTGATGGTGAGTGCATCACCGGAGAAAGCAAACCCCTGAGTGGAATGCACCTCCTTCGCGTCCAGTTCCACACCGCAACCCGCTACACCCGCAGCAGCCAGAGCCGCCACCGCTACCACCACGATTCGCCTCATGCCATGATCGTGGCCCAGCGCCGACCCTCCGCCATCGGTCATCCGACCGACCCGCCATCCCCCATTCGGCCAGACTCTCCCCGGCGCTCCGCCGTTCGAGTCCCTCCCGGGCGGCCTCGCGCCTGGTCGACGCGGTCCAGCAGGACGTGGTCAGGTCGGGACGGGCTGGGCGCGTCAGGGAACCTTCGCGGCATCGAACGCGATGTGACCGGAGCCGATGTTCGACGACATCCGCACCTGAGCGGGTGCGCGTGTCGCGCGGCAAGATTCCCGGCAGGGCCGGCAGGCCAGACCTTGAGGCGCGGCCGGCGCGGTGACCATTCGGTCCGCCACAGAGATGGCTCCTCTTCGGCTTACTTGGATTCGACCTGTCCGAGCGGGTCGGGGCCGGCCGTCAGCGCGTCACACGCCGCCTGCCAGGCGGGATCCCCGGGGTAGAGCTCGGCGCGGAGGTAGGCCCAGGTGAGCCGCTGGACCACAGACACTCGCGCGGGGCTCTCGTCCGTGGTCTCGGCGACGTCATATCCGGAGACCCCGCCGAGCCCGTGCTCCGCGCCGAACAGGGTGAGCAGGGACTTTGGGCCCGGAGAGAGGAAGTACGGATCGGCGTGCCAGTCCGGGCCCCGAACCGTCAGGTGGGCGGAGATGTCCTTGTCGCCGGCGACCACGAGCGCGGGCGTCGTCATCTCGGAGAAATCCGTGGTCAGAAGGAAAGGAAGGCTCTCGGCCACGGACTCGGTGAGGGCGTCGCCGCCTCTGCCGGGCGCGGCGAGCAGCACACCCGCCTTGATCCGGGGCTCGGCCAGGTTCACTTCCGTTCCGTCCTGCGGATCGGTGAGCCGGGCGCCCAGCAGCAGGCTCGCGGTGTGCCCGCCCATCGAGTGCCCGGCCACGGCGACCTTGCTCCGGTCCAGGCGCCCGAGGAGCTGCGGGACGGCGGCCTCGATCACGTCGAACTGGTCGAGGATGCGCTTCATGTCCTCGGCCCGCGATCGCCAGTACAGCGGGGCCCCGGGGGTGCCGGGATCGAGGCTCAGCGTCGTGGAGCTCAGATGGGTGGGCTGGATCACGACGAAGCCGTGCGCCGCCCAGAAGTCGGCGAGTGGCGCGTAGCCGTTCAGTGAGGAGAGGTTGTTCGAGTAGCCCTGGCCGTGCGAGAGGAGGATGACCGGCAGCTCGCTCCCGGTCACGGGCGCGGAGACTCGCACCTCCAGGTCCACGGCTCGGCCGGGAGCCGGCAGCACTACCGGACGGACCGAGAGGACGGGGGCGGGCGAGCCGAGGGTGCCGGCTGTGTAAGTCGATTCACTCATGATGCGTAGTTCCGTTCGATGGCCTCTGCCACCGGTCTCATTCGACCGGCGGCGGGTGAGGCGGGCAGGAGTGTCCGGCTTCAGCTACGCTGAAATCGGAGCGTTGCTCCGATTAATATACGGAGCGCTGTTCCGTTTTGTCAACGGCTGCCGGAAGGAGAGCGTGGTGCCCACTACAGGCCAGTCCGGGGAGGTGCCGGCCCGGAGCAAGCGGGCTGACGCGCTGCGCAACCAGCAGACGCTGCTTTCCGCCGCCGCCGCGGTGTTCGTCACCTCCGGCGTCGACGCGCCGATCCGTGAGATCGCGGCCAGAGCGGGCGTCGGAATGGGGACGATCTACCGCCACTTCCCGACCCGGGCGGATCTCGTCGTCGCCGTCTACCGCCACCAGGTCGAGGCATGCGCCGAGGCCGGCCCGAGCCTGCTGGGCAGTGCCGACTCTCCGCTCGCGGCACTCCGTCAGTGGGTCGCCCTCTTCGTCGACTTCCTGGTCACGAAGCACGGACTCGCCAACGCGTTGCAATCGGACAGCAGCGGCTTCGACACGCTGCACACCTACTTCCTCGACCGCCTGGTGCCCGTCTGCGCGCAGTTGCTCGACGCCGCAGTCGACGCCGGCGAGATCAGGCCCGGTACGCACGCCTACGAACTGATGCGCGGCGTCGGCAACCTCTGCATCGGGCGTGACAGCGACCCCCGCTACGACCCCCGCCGGTTGGTCGAACTGCTCCTCCGGGGACTGCAGCTACCGCGGTCATCCTGACGCCGCCGGTGAGCCCGTATGCGGCGAGGGGCTGTCCGGGCGGCGTTGTGCCGCCAGGCCGCCGCCCGGACGGCGGAACGAGTACGCGTCCACGAGATCGATGACGAGGGCGGCGCCCTGTGCGAATCGTCCCCCGGAACGCCGGGTCGGCGGGAGCCGCCTCTCCCCCGCTCACCACCGGTGGGAAAAGGTCGGCGGCAGCACTCCGTAGCCGAAGAACGTCAACTCGCAGCTGCGGGGCCGATCCTTGGCGCGCGGCGTCCTTGCTGCCGCGCTGCGCGGGTCGGCGAAGATGGCACCGTCGTGCGTCTGCCGCTCGGCGCAGGCCGCGTCGGACGGGGCAGCGGTCATCAGTACCTTCCTCGCACATGCGCGGGGCGTTTCGCTTCGGCCCGTACGCGGGGGTTGTGCGTGACCTCGGCCGATCGAGGCCCTATTCGGGTTGCCCGCTGGGGGCGCCGATCGGCACCACCGGTCTGCGGGAGAGACGTGTGCGAGCCCAGCCGATGATCGACGGTCCGCCCGCGAAACACCACAGCGCTATCACCGGGTCGCAGATGGCGCAGCCGAAGGAGGAGTGCTCGGCGAAGGGGAGGATGGGACTGCCCTTCAGATGGTGCAGCACGTCCCAGGCGGTGTGGAGCAGCCAGCCGATGCCGATGAACGTCCAGCTCTCGAGCCCTCGGTAGGCGACGTAGCTCATGACGACCGGCAGCACGAACTCCCAGTGGCCGAGCCCGCCTCCGCTGAGGTAGGCGGCGCCTGCACCGGCGACCACCACGGCATTGACGCGGCGCCGATGCGGCTCAGGGATCAGAGACATGAGGGAGACGGCGATCAGACCGATCAGGATCGGCATGAAGATGGACATGAGGCGTGGTGATCCGTTCTGCGAACGTGCACGTTGGATTGACGGTGTCCGGACATGGAGAACGTGCACGTTGCGTTGACGGCGTCCGGACACGGTGGAGATACGCCCGGTTCCAGCCGGCGCGGACCTGGCCGGCCCGCTTCGGCGCCCTGGTCAGACGCCTTCCGCGGTGACCGGTTCGGCGGTCCCCGCGCCGTCGGTGGCCATCCCCGCGGCGTGCGGGACCTCATGGGGGCGATGACATCCAGCAGGTCGGAACCGTCGGACAAGACGGACTACGCGTGCATCGGATACCGCTCCTTCTCCATATGCTCGGAATCTCGCAGCGCAAGGCTAGGCCGACCGGCCGCCGGGCCCCATGAGCTGGATCGACAATTTCCAACGGGTTCTCGCCATCCGACGCTGCCTGCGAAGATGGCCGCACCGACCCTCTGAACCGCTCGTCCGTGGCTGGCGAGCTCTCCTTTACCGTGTCCCCCATGCACACGGTGGCGGTCCTGGCTCTGGACCATGTGGTGGCGGCCGACATGGCGACCCCGATCGAGGTGTTCGGGCGTGCCCGACTGGCGGACGGGCGCCGCCCGTACCGGGTCCAGGTCTGTGCGGCGACACCGCAGGTGGTCAGCGAGGCCTTCACGCTCATCGCCCCGCACGGCCTGGAGGCACTGCGGCAGGCCGACACGATCGTCGTGCCGGGCTGTTCGGAGCGAGCCTCCCCTCCCGGGGAGGAGGTGCTCGACGCTCTGCGCGCGGCAGCGGCCGCCGGCACCCGGATCGCGTCCATCTGCGCGGGAGCGTTCATCCTGGGCGCGGCCGGCCTGCTGGACGGGCTGAGCGCGACCACGCACTGGGCGGCGGCCCACCGGCTGGCCACGATGTTCCCGCTGGTCGATGTGCGACCGGACGTGCTGTACGTCGACAACGGCCAGATCCTGACCTCGGCCGGGGCCGCCGCCGGCCTGGACCTGTGCCTGCACATCATCCGGCGCGACCTCGGCTCGGCGGTCGCCGCGGACCTGGCCCGGCTGTCGGTGACGCCGCTGGAACGGGAGGGCGGGCAGGCGCAGTTCATCGTGCACGCCCAGCCGCCGGTACCGCAGGGCTCGCTGCTGGAGCCGGTGCTGTCGTGGATCGAGGACAACCTGGCCCAGGAGGTGACCCTGGCAGAGATGGCCGCGCGCAGCGGGCTGAGCGAGAGGACCTTCAGCCGCCGCTTCCGGGAGCAGACGGGCACCACCCCGCTGCAGTGGCTGCTGCGAGCCCGCGTACGGCGTTCGCAGTTCCTGCTGGAGACCACCGACCACGGCGTGGAGCGCATTGCCGCACAGGCCGGTTTCGGTTCGCCCACCGCGTTCCGGGAGCGGTTCAAACGCGTCGTCGGCGTCACGCCGCAGTCCTACCGCTCCGCCTTCCGGACCAACGCCTCCTGACAGCCCGGACCTTCATCGGAGTGGCCGGCCGCATCTGTCATGGCGATGTCGGACGCCATGCTGACCGCGCCGCCGTACCGGCTGGTCGCCCTCCGCTCCAGCACCGAAGCGAACGTGATCGCCCGGCAACGGGCACACTGCCCGATCCTCGCGGCTGCCTCGCCGCCGGACACCGTTCGCCCGGCTCGCCTCGCATGACGGCTGGAGAGGCCGGGTGACGATGGGTCCGGCTCGGGGCCGGTCGGCCCCGAGCCGGGCCGACCGATCCAGCATTTATTCCTTGACACGAATATTCTTCATCAGGAATACTTGCTCCTATGGACGCACTCCTCACCGCACTGGCCGACCCGGCCCGCTGGCGGCTCGTGAACCTGCTGGCCGAACGGCCCCGGCCGGTCGGTGTCCTCGCCCAGCTCACCGGGGCGCGCCAGCCGCAGACGACCAAGCACCTGCAGACCCTTGAGCGCGCCGGCGTCGTCACCTCCCAGCGCGCCGGCCAGCGCCGCGTCTACGCGCTTCGGTCCGCTCCGCTGCGAGACCTGGCGGCTGCGCTCAGCCGGCTCGCCGACACCGCGGACCAGGCCGGCGGCCCGCGCGGGACCTACAACCGCTATGGGCACAGCCTCCAGGCAGAGCGGCTCGCCGCGACAGAGCCGGGGTGGGCCGACGGCCGCTCGTTCCGGTTCCTCCGGTCGCTGGCGGGGCGCCCCGAGCTGGTCTGGCGCCACCTGACCGAGACCTCCCTGCTCACCCGGTGGTGGACACCCGACGACCTCCGCGTCTCCGAGCTCGTCTTCGAGGCGCGACCGGGCGGGCGGATCCTCCATGAGTACCGCGATGCCGAGGACGCCGACGGCTCCGACCTGGTCGCCGGGCGCGCGGAGGGGGTCGTCGACGACGTGTGCCCCGGTGAGCGCCTCGCCTACCGGCTCTCCCCACTGCTTCCCGGCGGCGGCCTCGCCTTCACCGCCCACGTCGATATGGGCCTGCGGCCCACCGGCACCGGCACCGACCTCGACGTCCATTACCGGATCACCGACAGCACCGTCGACTCCGCGGACTTCATCGCAGGCATCGAGATCGGCTTCGGCCAGAGCCTCGACAAACTCGCGGCGACCCTCGCCGCGGACTCGCACGACACCGAGCACGACACCAATAAAAGGAGCACGAAATGACCAGCTCGACCGGCCGCAGGGTGACCGCGAACCTGAGCCTCACCCTCGACGGGCGTTACAACGGCCCCGGCGGGCCCGGCGATTTCGGGGCGTTCGCCCCGTATGTGACCAGCGAGGTCGCGCGAGACCACATGACCGGCATCTGGGAGGGCGCGACGACGGCGCTGCTCGGCCGCATCAATGCCGAGGGATTCCTGGGGTACTGGCCGTCTGTCGCCGAAGACGAGAACGCCGATCCGCGTGATCGCGGATACGCGAAGTGGCTGGTCGACACCGAAAAGGTGGTCTTCTCGACCACCTTGACCGAAGCGCCGTGGGAACGCACCCGCGTGGTGAACGCCCCGGCCGCCGACGTCGTCGCCGAACTCAAGGCCACCGGTGAGGGCGACATCCTCGTCAACAGCAGCGCCAGCATCATCAAGCCGCTCCTGTCGGCGGACCTGCTCGACCGGCTGAACCTCATGATCTTCCCCGAGATCGCCGGGGGTGGGCGGCGACTGTTCGACGACGGCCTGCCGGCCTCGAAGTGGACGCTCACCCACCAGGAGACCGGCGAGCTGGGCGAGATCGCCATGGTCTACGACCGCGTCCGCTGAGCCGGCCGATCAGCGCACTCAGCCGGCGAGGGGGCCGGTCCGCGCCACGGGCCGACGGCGGCGACACCGCCGTACGGCCCGCCTGGAGGTCCTCGCCGTACCCACCGCCCGCAAGCAGGCCATCCCCACCGGCAAGAACAGGGGCGGGCATCCGCCGGTGGCCGGCGTCTACCGGGTCCCGGCTGACGGCGAGGTGACCGTCGGGCGAGGGCCGGCGGAGCATGGGTTCAGGGTTCCGCGTGCCGGTCGAGGCCGAGCGTGGCGATGAGATCTTCATGGAGCTCGAACCAGACACGATGGCAGGAGTCGACGTCGGTGCGGTCGACCCAGGCGCCCTCCCCGGCTCGGGCGCGAGCCAGGGCCGCGGTGAATCGCGTGTCGTATCCGCGGAACCGCGCGAGGACGCTCCCGAGCCTGCCCGCGAGGGGCAGGAGGGCGCGGTCGATGCCGGCGAGCTCGTGGAGGATCCTGGCGTCCCAGGCGGGATCGGAGTGGTCGTTGACGGCGAGCCGATCGCCGGCGGTGGGCCGGAGTTGCCAGTCGGTGCAGGCCTGCAGCAGGAGGGCGTTCAGCGGGAGGAACTCGCGGTAGACGTCACGGACCTCGTCGGCGCCGTCGGCGCGTGCGAGCTCGGCCGCGAGCAGGCGCTCGTTCTCGACTCGGCCCGATTCGGTCAACGACCAGCCTCCGGTGCCGGCGAAGGCGGTGTGCCCAACCCACCCACGTGCCTCGGCGTCGCGCAGCGCCTCTTCCGTCTCGGCCGCATCGAGCCCGTACCGATGAGCGATCACCGGGGTGTCCGCGAACCCGGTGATGCGCACGGCGTGCAGGACCAGGAGGTCGTGCGGAGAGTCCCGCGTCACGAGTCGGCGTCCTGTCGTGTCACCAGGCGGGTGTACCGCTGCTGGCACGCCTGCGGGGAGTTGAACCCCATCGCGTGCGCCATCTGCGCCCAGGTCAGTCCCGCGCTCCGGGCCGTGAACAGCAGGGCGGTTTCGACACCTTCGACCTCGGCGCGCGCGGCGGGCAGGAGAGCGAGCGCGCCCAGGATGTCATCCGGGTCCAGGTCGGCGGAGCGCCAGACGGCGAACCGCGTGAGGTCGACCGCCGACGGCGGGACGGACGAGGGTTGCCACGGACGGGCGTCGAGCGCGTCTGCGCCCAGGTCCAGAAGACGCGCGCGCGCGTCCTGCTCCCGGTGGGCCTGGGCGTGGTCGGCGTGCATGCTTTGGGCGATGTCCTGCTTGCGTTGCATACAAGTAATGATCCACAATCGGCAACGCATCGTCAACATTTCGTTGAAAGGCAGGGGTGGATGATCGTTCCCCTCATGGAGGCTGTGGCGGATACCTGCGGGGGCAAGGCCGGCGCACTCGGCGCGCTGCTCCGCGCGGGTCTGCCGGTCCCCGACGGTTTCGTCGTCCCGTTCGCCGCCTACCTCGACGCTGTCCGCGACCTGGACCTCGCACGACTCACCGGCGAGTCGGACGATCTTGACGCGGCGCGGCGGACGGTCGAGGCCCGCCCGGTCCGCGCCACCGTGATCGACGCACTGGGACGCGCACTCGACGAGCTCGGCGATCCGCCCGTGGCGGTGAGGTCATCGGCAGCAGGCGAAGACACCGCTCAGGCGTCGGCGGCCGGTCAGCACGAGAGCTTTCTCGCTGTGCGCGGAGTCAGCGAGGTCGCCGATGCCGTACGTGCCTGCTGGGCCTCGCTGTTCTCCCCCCGCGCCATCGACTACCGGGGTGCCTGCGGCCGCGACGGCCGCCCTTCCGACGATCCTGTGATGGCCGTCATCGTCCAACGCCATCTGGACGCCGAGGTATCCGGGGTCATGTTCACACCCGCGGGCCCGGATGACGCGACCGGGATCGAGGCGTCCTGGGGCCTCGGCCCCAGCGTCGTCGGTGGCACGGTCACCCCTGACGCCTACCGCGTCGCCGAGAACGGGTCGGTCACACGCACCGTCGCGGACAAACGGACCCGCCTTGACCGGCGCGGCACGGAGCTCGTCATTCGCGACGTGCCCACCTCCGCCCGGGACCAACCGACGATCGACGACGCGACCGCCACGCGGCTCGCCAAGCTGGGCGAGGAGATCGCTGCCGTATTCGGCGGGCCGCAGGACATCGAGTGGGCGATCGTCGACGGCCGCATTTGGGTTCTGCAAGCACGGCCGGTCACCGCCGCGCTCCCACCGCCGGCGTCGCCTTCCAGCGCCTCGGACGCCCCGGCCGCGACGCTCACCGGGACACCGGGCAGCCGCGGGACCGTGACCGGCACCGCGAGGGTCATCCGCGGTCCCGGCGACTTCGCGCGCGTGCGCCCGGGTGACATCCTCGTCTGCCCCTTCACCGACCCCGCTTGGACGCCGCTGCTGCGCATCGCCGCAGGCGTCGTCACCGAGACCGGAGGCGTGCTCTCCCATGCCGCGATCGTCGCTCGCGAGCACGCCATCCCCGCCGTCCTCGGCATCCCGAACGCGACGAGCAGGCTCCACGACGACACCGTCATCACCGTCGACGGCACCACCGGCACCGTCACGGCGACGAACGCGTGACTGATCACTTCCGTCCCCGGCCAGGGGTCATCGCCGGAAGGCGCACGCCGCCGACGTGGCAAGCATGCCGGCAGTCGCAACGGCACGGGTCCCGTCCGCTGACGATGGTCGCGCCGCCCGGCCGCGCACGGCCTCCGCCAGACCAGGAACCGGCCCCGCCCAAGCGTTCCGCCACCGAACCCGCACCTACGGATCGAAAGGAGAGGGGAAGCGGGCCCGCACGGGCACCGCACCCCTGACCACCTATGGCAACACGACACCTCTACCTGGCACGCCACGGCGCGGCCGACGCGTTCGGGGAGCTCACCGGCATCGGGCACCGGCAGGCTGGCCTGCTGGGCGAACGGCTCGCCGGCATACCGGTCGACGCCGTGTGGCACTCTCCGCTACCACGCGCCGTAGCGAGCGCGCACGAACTCGCCCGGCATCTACCGAACGTGCCCGTGACCGAGGCCGCCGAACTCGTCGACCACGTGCCCTACGTTCCCGGCGCGGCCGAAACACCTCCGTCCTGGACCGGCTTCTTCGACGGCTACGACGACGCCGAGGCAGCCTCGGGCCAGAGGATCGCCGAGGCCCTGGTCGCCCGGTTCGCGAAGGTCCCCGACACCACCGCGGGAGGGGCCGGGCCCGACACGCACGAGGTCCTGGTGACGCACGCCTATCCGATCGCGTGGCTGGTGCGGCACGCACTGGACGCGCCGCCGTCCCGGTGGCTCGGACTGAACAGCGCCAACACCGCGCTGACTGTCATCGAGTACCGCGACGCCCTGCCGCCCACGATCGTGATGTTCAACGACATGAGCCATCTCCCGGCCGACCTGCGCTGGACCGGGTTCCCCAGAGGCGTGAGACCGTGAGGTAGCTCCCGCTGTCCGTACGCGCTCCTCGGCTCGTGACGCTGACCGGCTACCACAGCTCGGCCATCGCGCCGCACGAGTGCCGGGCGCGCACCGGAGCCCTTCTCACCGATGCAGCCTGACGGCCGAGCGCTAGGCGAGCGCCCAGGCGACATCCCTGAGCAGGGCGTGTCGCCAGCCCGCTCGATCGTGGCCGGAGGCCGAGCGTGAAACCCGCACGGTCGCACCGGCCTGTTCGGTCAGGGTCTCGACCAGCTCGCAGTGCGGCAGCATCCGCGTCTCGTGCTCCCCCACGTCGAACGCGACCCGCAGACCGGACAGGTCGGGACGCTCCCGCAAGCGCGCGGCGACGGCACCGCCGGCCGGGCCGCCCATGGGGTCGGCCAGGTCCACGGCGTCGGGCGTCCACCAGAACGACCCCGACTGGCACGCGACACCGGACACCAGGCCCGGGAACTCCAGTGCCGCGTACATCGCGCTCAGTCCGCCGAGACTCTGCCCGGCGACCACCAGCCGGTCCCGGTCGACGGGTACGCCGCTTTCGGCCACCAGCGGCAGCAGTTCGTCCCGGACCGCCTCCCACAGCTCGGGCCTGCACCCGAATTCGGCGTCCCTGGCCTGGGCAGGCAGGAAGACGAGCGTGACGGCGGGCATCTCGCCGTGGGCGACGGCCGAGTCGAACGCGGTCACGGCCGGGTGCAGGTACAGCCAGTCGTCCCCGTCGAGCAGCAGGACCATCGGCCCGCCACCGCCCGCCGGGTGGACTCGCACAGTGCGCCGTCCGCCGAGCCTCTCGCTGGACCAGCGGAAACGGGTGCGAGGGAGGGGCAGGACGTCGTCCGCGCCGATGGCAGGCCAGTGCGGCTGGGCAGGGGCGTCCGGGGTCGCGGCGATGGACCGGTCACCGCCCGCACCGGCCGGGTTGAGCGGGTCGGCGTACGCCGCGTCGTCCGTGAGGAACTGGTAGGTCACCCGCAGCCGCGCGGGCATGACCACCTCGGCGTACCAGCAGTCCGTACCGCCCCACCGGCGCAGGGGGACCGGCTCCGACCAGCTCTCGAAGCCGATGCTCGCCGGGGACCCGCGCCACAGGAACAGGGTCGTCCAGCCGCCGCCGTCGCCGGCGGATATGAACGCGGGTGCCCCCGCCGCCGCCGCCCAGAACTCGTCGGTACCGGGTTCACCTGCACACCCGAACCGGGCGAAGATGTTCTCCATCGCGGTCCTCCTCCGTCCCTACCGCCGAACAGAAGCTAAGGATAGACTTACCTAAATTTGTTGATCGAAATGGCGGGTTCGGAGAACACGCGAGCCGCGGCCGCTCACCATGTCCCGACCGTCCGCCCCGGCCGGGCCGTTTCCGGTCGAGGCGGTCTCGGGAAGGCGGAGCGCGCGGCGGCCGGAGGCGGAGTCGTCTCCTCGGGACAGTCCGAGGCGACGGCAGGCGTGTCTTCTCGGATGACATGTCCGAAGCCGGTCGGCGCCGAGGCGGGACATGGGGTTTCCTCATGAGGCTCGTGACGGCCCCTCTGGCCGCGTGTTCCCGGTGGATCAGAGGGATGACGTACGTCGATGAGTACGACTGTGGGGAAACGTCCCGCGTCCGAGGCCACAGTGGCCCGCTGGCGGCGGGTTGTGGGCTTGGGCGCGCTTGTGGTGATTCTCCTGGTCACGGGGGCGGTGTCATTGGCTGTCGGCGCACGCGCGTTGAGTCTCGCGGAGGTGTGGCACGGATTGTTCGCGGCGCCGGGCTCCGACCAGCGGCTCACCGAGATCACGCTCATCGTGCAGACCGTACGGGTGCCCCGGACCGTGCTCGCGGTCGTGGCGGGCATCGCCCTGGGGGTCAGCGGGGCGTTGATCCAGGGATACACGCGTAACCCGATCGCCGACACGGGGTTGCTGGGGGTGAACTCCGGCGCCTCGTTCGCCGTGGTGTCGGTGACCCTCCTGTTCGGGCTCACCAATCCATACCAATACGTCTGGTTCGCCTTCCTGGGGGCGGCGGTCGCCGGTGTCGTCGTGTTCGGGCTGGCGAGCCTCGGCAGGGGCGCCGGCAGCCCGTTGACGCTCGCGCTGGCCGGGCAGGGGGTCGCGGTGTTCCTGGCGGCGATGACCAATGCGGTCGCGCTGTCGGACCAGGCTTCGCTGAACGCGCTGCGGTTCTGGAACGCGGGCTCTGTGGCCGGTGTCGAATTCGACGTCATCTGGCCGGTGTCCGCGTTCATCGTGGCCGGGTTGGTGCTGGCGTCGACCACACTGCCCGCCATCAATCTGCTCAACCTGGGTGACGACATGGCGCGAGGGCTGGGTGTGAACATCGCACTGAGCCGGACCGTCGGCATCGTCGCCATCACCCTGCTGGCGGGCGCGACGACGGCGGCATGCGGCCCCATCGCGTTTCTCGGGCTCATGGTGGCCCACGTGGCCCGGTATCTCACCGGACCGGACTATCGCTGGCTGGTGCCGTGCGCGGGTCTGCTCGGCGCGGTCCTCCTGCTGGCCTGTGACATCGTGGGGCGCGTGGTGACACGACCGGGCGAGTTGCAGGCAGGCGTCGTCGTCGCTCTCGTCGGCGCCCCGTTCTTCGCGGCGCTGGTGTGGCGCGGAAAGTTCAAGACGGTATGAACAAGACAGCGGTGAAGCAGTCGTCGGCTCCGGGCGTGCGGCTCGGCTACGCGTCGTTCGTGTGGCGGCCATGGATGGTGTTCGTCACGCTGCTGCTGGCGGCGGCGGCCTTTCTGGTGTTCTGCCTGTCCATCGGCCTCGGGGACTTCCCCATCGGCCTGCCACAGGTGATCGCCACGCTCCTCGGCCGGGGTGAGCGGGTCGACGAGTTCGTGATCATGGATCTGCGGATGCCGCGCGCCCTGGCCGGGCTCATCGTGGGGGTCGCGCTGGGGGTGTCCGGGGCGATCACGCAGTCCGTCGCGCGCAACCCGTTGGCCAGTCCGGACATCCTGGGGATCACCGGAGGCGCGAGCGCGGTCGCGGTGTTCCTGGTGACGGTGTCGGGTGGGGCCGCCGCGGCGATCGTCAGCTCCGTGGGCCTGTCCGCCGCGGCACTCGCGGGCGGTCTCGGCACTGGTCTGCTGGTGTATTTCCTGGCCTGGCGGCGCGGGATCGACGGCCTCCGGCTCATCCTCATCGGCATCTCGGTGAGCGCCGTGATGGAGGCGATCACGGCCTGGCTGCTGGTCACGGCCGACATCCGGGACGTGGCCCGGGCCCAGGCATGGCTGGTCGGTTCGCTGGACAACCGGTCGTGGGAGGAGGTCTGGGTGGCGCTGTGGTGCACGCTCGCCCTCCTGGCCGTCGTGTCGTGCGTCGCGTTCCACCTCAGGCCGCTGCACTTCGGCGACGAGGTCGCGGCGGGACTGGGCGTCCGGTACTCGATGGTGCGGGCGGTCCTGCTGCTGTGCGCGGTGCTGCTGGCCGGTGTGGCGGTGAGCGCGGCGGGCCCGGTCCCGTTCGTCGCACTGGTGGCGCCGCAGGTGGCGATGCGTCTGGCGCGGTATCCGACGCCGCCGCTGGTGGCCTCCGGGCTGCTGGGCGCGCTGCTGCTGATCGGCGCTGACCTGGTGGCGCGTACGGCGCTGCCGATCACTCTCCCGGTCGGCGTGGTCACCGCCGCGATCGGCGGCCCTTTCCTCGTCTACCTGCTGGTGAGGGCGAACCTCCGAAGGGGGATGTGAGGACAGGCGGGCGGCCGCTCAAACCCGCCGGGGGAACGGTCGTGCCGGGCAGCGAGGACATCCCCGAGCTCACGGCCAAGGACGTGGGCGAGGGGCTCGACCCGCACGATCCGGGATGCGCGGGGGTCACGATGCCGCACGGGGCCATCGGCGACCGGGTGAGCGACCGGCCACCCATCGTGCCGATCGGCCGCACCCGTGTCCGGCCCGCCACAAGCAAGGTTAGCCTCACCTAATTCCCGCGTGCTACGGTTTTCCTGCTCCTCATAAAGGGTTGCAGCCGATTGCACGGAAGCAAGGGATTCTGGATGCCCCCCCACCGAACCACAGTTACGAAGACCTTGCGGCGCTTCGCGGCGGTACTGTCCGCTGTGGCCCTCAGCGCCGGCCTCCTCGCGGGATGCGGTTCCGGCTCGGCGGACAAGCCGAGCGGCGACACCGCGGCCACCACGGGCGGCGCGTTCCCGCTCACCGTGGAGCACGCGTTCGGGTCCACGCAGATCCCCAAGGCCCCCCAGCGGGTCGTCTCCGTCGGCTACACCGACGACCAGGCCATCCTGGCCTTCGGCATCAAGCCGGTCGGCATGGTCGACCAGTACCCGAACCCGCCGGGCAAGACTCCCGACGTCAACACCCAGTGGCCGTGGGTGAAGGACAAGTGGGGGGACACCCGTCCCGACGTCATCATGAACAACGGGGACCCCGGCCCGAACTATGAGAAGATCGCCGCCCTGCGGCCCGACCTGATCATCGCGGTCTACTCCGAGATCGACCAGGCCGCCTACGACCGGCTCTCCAAGATCGCCCCGACGGTGGGCCGCACCAAGGGCGAGAAGGAGCCGTTCAGCGCGCCGTGGCAGGACAACGCGGTTCACATCGCCAAGGCGCTCGGCAAGGCGGACGAGGGCGCCAAGCTGGTGCAGGGCATCCAGGACAAGCTCGACGCGGCCCGCAAGGCGCACCCGGAGTTCGCCGACCGGACCGCCGTCGCGGTGTCCTGGTACAAGAACTCGGTCGCGCCGTTCACCACCACCGACGTGCGCGGGCGACTGGTGTCGGGCATCGGCTTCAAGGGCGCGACGGAGATCGACAAGCTCGCGGGCGGCAGCTTCTACACCGTGCTGTCCCCCGAGCGCATCGACCTGATCGATGTCGACCGCATCTTCGTCATCGCCGACCAGGCGGACCAGGAGGCGCTGAAGAAGTTCAAGTTGTTCGCCAACCTGCCCGCGGTCAAGAACGGCAAGGTGTCGTACCTGCTGGACAGCGAGGGCCCGGCGATCGGCGCGGCCATGTCGCAGGGCACCCTGCTGTCCCTGCCGTACGCGATCGACGAACTCGTCAAGTCGGCCGGCTAGAGATGCCCGCAGACGTGTTCCGTCCCCGGCCCGCCGCGGTCCGGGCGTGAGCACCGCCGACACGCGCGTCGCCCCGGCCATCCTGCGCACGGCGACCGGACGCGAGGCCGCCCGATGGGTCGCGGCGCACTCCCGCGAGGTGCCATGGCTGACGGCCGCCACCGTGCTCACCACGGTGGCCGGGGCGGCGTTCCAGGTGCTGCCGGTGCTCCTGCTCGGCCGGGTGGTCGACGGGGTGGTCGGGGGCGAACCGCAGTCGATCCTGATCACGATCGGGACGCTGCTGGTGGCCGCCGCGCTGCTCGGCTCGGCGGCCGCCGCGGCGTCGACGTACCTGACCGGGCGGCTGGGCGCGGATCTGCTCGCGCGGTTGCGGGAGGGCGCCGTCCAGGCGGTGCTGGGAATGCCGAGCGCGCGGATCGAGCAGGTCGGCCGGGGCGACGTGCTGTCCAGGGTCGGTGACGATGTGGCCGTGGTGTCCAAGGGCATCCGGACGGCCGTCCCCACGGTGTTCTCGGCGGGAGTGCTGGTCGTCATCGCCACGGTCGGCATGTTCGGGCTGGACTGGCGGCTCGGCCTGGCGGGTGCCGGCGCGCTGCCCGCCTACGCGCTGGCCCTCCGCTGGTATCTCCCCCGGTCCGCACCGCTCTACCAGAAGCAGCGGGAAGCCCAGGCCGATCGCGCGCAGGCGTTGATCAGTGGCCTGAACGGGATCGACACCGTCCGGGCGTACCGCCTTGAGGACGCCTTCCGCGAGCAGGTCACCCGCGAGTCGTGGCGGGTGCGCGATCTCGGCGTCGAAGTGTTCCGGTTCTTCGGCCGGTTCGTCGGCAGGGAGAACCGCGCCGAGTTCATCGGGCTGGTCCTGATCATCGTGGTGGGCTACGTCCTGCTGGAGGCCGATGCCGTCACCTTGGGTGAGGCGTCGGTGGCCCCACTGCTGTTCCACCGGCTGTTCACTCCGCTGGGCGCCATCATGTTCACCTTCGACGAGGCGCAGAAGTCGGGCGCGAGTCTGACCCGGCTGGTCGGGGTGCTGGGCGAGGCCACGGAGGAAAGGCTGGTGGGCCGGGTGGCCGTCGCCCCGGCGGACGCCGGGCCGTACCCGGTGACGGTGGAGGGGCTGACGTTCGGCTATCCCGATTCCGAGCAGCCGGTCCTGCGGGACGTCAACCTGGTGATCCCGGCGGGCGGTTCGCTCGCGCTGGTGGGGGCGACGGGCGCGGGCAAGACGACCCTGGCCGCGCTGATCGCGGGCATCGGGACCCCTCAGGCCGGGTCGGTGCGCGTCGGGTCGACCGACCTCGCCGGTCTGGACGAGGCCGGGGTACGGGCCCTGGTGAGCATCCTGACGCAGGAGACGCACGTGTTCTCCGGTCCGCTCGCCGACGACCTGCGGCTGGCCGCGCCGGAGGCGACCGACGCCGAGCTGATGGACGCGTTGCGTACGGCCGGCGCCGAGACGTGGGTCGCGGCCCTGCCCGATGGGCTGAACACCATGGTCGGCGAGGGCGGCGAGCGCCTGGACGGCACCAAGGTCGCCCAGATCGCCCTGGCCCGGCTGGTACTGGGCCGGTCGCCGGTGGTGGTGCTGGACGAGTCGACCGCGGAGGCGGGCAGCCAGGGCGCCGCCGAGTTGGAGCGGGCCGTGTCGGCCGTGTGCCTGGGCCGCACCACGCTGTTCGTGGCGCACCGGCTGACCCAGGCGATGGCGGCGGACCGCATCGCCGTGTTGGACGCGGGACGCGTTGTGGAGCACGGCACCCACGAGGAACTGGTGGCTCTGGGCGGCCGGTACGCGCGGCTGTGGCGCGCGTGGCAAGAAGGCAGTTGAGGAATTCAATTAGGTTTGGCTGACTTTCATACCTGAAAGGGCGACTGAGTCTTCGATGATGGAACCGAGCCCTCGTCTCGCACTGCTTTCTCCCTCGCGCCTGGCCGATGTGCGCCGGCGGACCGGCGAATATCCCGACAGGACCATCACCGGAGCGTGCGCCATCGGGCTGGCCTACTGGGCGACGGGTCAGAGCCCCGGCAGCCTCGACCTCACCTCCGGCACCCTGTTCGCCGACGTCCTCGGATGGGTCGACAACGGCGGGGAGGGGGTCGGCGGCTGGGAGGTCGGCGCCGACGGCCGGAGCATCACCGTCCCCGAAGGCGTCGTGCTGACCGACGCGCAGCTCGCACTGGACGACCTGGCCGACTTCCCGGATCGGCCCGTGGGAACCATCGGCCCTTCCAGCGTGCCGGCACGGCTCGAAGCCCTGGCCGAGTGGAACGACAACAAGGCCGACCGGATCCGCCCGACCATCGTGGAGATGTTCCGTGAGCAGGTTCGCGCCAGGCCGGACGCCGTCGCCATCGTCGACGAACATCGGTCCCTGACCTACCGTGAGGCGGCCGAGCTGTCCAACCAGCTGGCCCACCACCTGATCGAACGCGGGCTCACCGCCGAACAGGTCGTCGGCGTCTCGCTGGGGCGCTCCGCCGAGATGGTGATCGGCCTGCTCGGCGTGCTCCAGGCGGGGGGCGCGTTCGTGCCGCTCGATCCGCACTGGCCCGCCGCGCGCAGAGCGGTCGTCATCGACGACGCCCGGGTCGTGGTGCAGCTCAACGACTCCGGCGAGCACGACGCGGGTGAACCGGAAGCCGTGGCCGTCGACCTCGACGAGTGGCGGTTCGGCCCGTATCCCACCGAGAACACCGAGGTGGCCGTCCCCGGCCCCGCCCTGGCATACGTGATCTTCACGTCCGGTTCGACCGGGCGGCCCAAGGGCGCGATGATCCGGCACGAGGCGATCAGCGAGCGCCTGCTGTGGCAGGTCGACGAGATCCTGGGCTTCGGCCCCGACGACGCGTCGCTGTTCAAGGCGCCGCTGTCGTTCGACATCTCCATCAACGAGATCTTCCTGCCGCTGGTGTGCGGCGGCAGGCTGGTGGTCCTGCGGCCGGGCGGCGAACGCGACCCGCACCACCTGCTGAGCGTGATCACCGAGCAGCGCGTCACCTTCACGTACCTGGTGTCGTCCATGCTGGACGTGCTGCTGGAGATCGCGGGCGACTCCGGGCGGCTGGACAGCCTGAGGCACGTGTGGTGCGGCGGCGAGGTGCTGACCCCGGAGCTGTACGAACGGTTCCGTACCCGGCTCGACATCCCCATGTACCACGGCTACGGCCCGGCCGAGACGACGATCGGTGTCTCGCACGTCATCTACCGGGGCGCGGCGGAACGCCTGTCGACGTCGATCGGCAGGGCCAACCCCAACACCGAGTTGTACGTGCTGGACGAGGAGCTGCGCCCGGTCCCGGTCGGTGTCGGCGGCGAGCTGTACGTGGGCGGGTTCCTCCTGGGCCGCGGGTACGTCAACGCGCCCGGCCTGACGGCATCCCGGTTCGTGGCGAATCCTTTCGCCGGGGACGGGTCCCGGCTGTACCGGACCGGTGACCTCGCGCGGTTCGCCCCGGACGGGTCGCTGGACTTCCTCGGCCGGGCCGACAACCAGATCAAGATCCGCGGCATGCGGCTGGAGATCGAGGACGTCGAGGTCGGTCTCGCGGAGCACCCCCGGGTACGGCATACCTGTGTCGTCGCGAAGAAGAACGCGGCGGGCGGCACATACCTGGTGGGGTACGTGATCCCGGTGGCCGGGAGCGAGGACCTGCGGGCGGACGAGGTCAGGGCGTGGGCCGTCGAGCACATGGTCGAGTACATGGTGCCCGCGCGCTTCGTCGTGATGAGGGAGTTCCCGCTCACTCCGAACGGCAAGCTGGACCGGGGCGCGCTGCCGGAGCCGGCGGTCGAGGCGGGGCCGTCCGTCCCGCCCACCACCGAGAACGAGCGCGTGGTGTGCGCGGCGGTCGCGTCGGTGTTACGGCTGGACGAGGTCGGTGTCGACCAGAACTTCTTCAGACTCGGCGGAGACAGCATTCTGGCGATCTCGCTGCTGAGCGCGCTGCGCGACGCGGGCCTCCACGTCACGGCGGCGCAGATCTTCGCCAACGGCACCGTGGGGGCGCTGGCGGCGGCGGCGAGCCGTGACGGTGTCTCCCCCGTGGACCGCGAGGATGTCGCGACCGGTTCCGTCGTAGGGGCGCCCATCGTGCAGTGGCTCGGCGAGAGCACGGACGCGATCGACGGCTTCGTGCAGTCGGTGGTGCTGAACACCCCGGCGGACCTGACCGCCGACGCCCTCGACGAGATGCTCACCGCCGTGGTCAGGCGGCACGACATGCTGCGCGCCAAGCTGGTGCGCGGCGCCCGCTGGGGCTTCGACATCCCGGAGGCGGACCAGGCCGTCGCGGGGTGGCAGAAGAGCGACCGGCCGCTCGGCGAGTGCGTCGAGCTCGCCACCGGCGGGCTCGACCCGGACAACGGCGTGATGCTCCGTGCCGTCTGGCGGCGCGAGGCACGACAACTGGTCATGGTCGTCCATCACGTGGTGATCGACGGCGTGTCATGGCGGGTCCTGATGGAGGACCTGGCCACGGCGTGGCGGCAGCTCACCTCGGGCACGCCGATCGAGTTGCCTCCGGTGGGCACGTCGTTCCGGCGCTGGACACAGTTGCTTGAGCGCGCGGCGTTCGACATGGACCGCGACTACTTCCAGCGTCCCCTGCCGAAGGCGGACGGGCCGTTGGGCAGGCGTCCGCTGTCCGGATCCGACACCGTCGCGCGCGAGAGGGTCCGGGCCGTCTCAGTCGGCCCGGAGGTCACAGCCGCACTGCTGGGTGAGATTCCCGCGAGGTTCCACGCGGGCGTCAACGACGTGCTGCTGACCGCGCTCGCCGTCGCCCTCGCCCGGTGGCGCCGCGGTCTCGGGCAGGATCAGACGTTCGCGCACATCGAACTCGAGGGCCACGGCCGCGAAGGACGGTTCGTGGCGGGCGCCGCCGGCTTCGAGCCGGACCTGTCGCGGACCGTGGGCTGGTTCACCACGCTGTTCCCGGTGACCGTGGACCCTGGCGCGGCGGCCGATCTCACTACCCCCGAGTACCTGTCCGCCGCGCTCAAGTCGGTCAAGGAAGACCTCGCCCGGATGCCGGGCAACGGCGTGTCCTATGGCGCCCTGCGATACCTGGCCGGCATCGGGTTCGACGCGTCCGCCCCGCAGGTGCTGTTCAACTACCTGGGCCGCTTCGACGCGGGCGCGTCCGGTGACTGGCGGCTCGCAGGCGCCACAGGGCAGTTGGGAGAGAAGCGCGACCCGAGGATGCGCCTGCCGCGCGCCCTGGAGTTCAACGCGATCGCCGAACCCGGCGCGACCGGCGAGTACGAGCTGGTCACCACCATCTCGTGGCCGGACGGAGTGTTCGCCGACGAGGACATCGCGACGATCGGCGAGTACTTCCGGGAGGCCTTGGCAGGGCTGGCCGCGCTCGACCACGGCGGCCACTCCCCCAGCGACTTCGGCGCGGTGTCTCTCACACAGGCCGATGTCGACGCCCTGGACGGCCCGGCGCTGCGGGACATCCTGCCGCTGACCCCGCTGCAGGAGGGCCTGTACTTCCACTCGGTCTTCGACGACGGCTCGGCGGGCAGCTACGTCGAGCAGCAGATACTGACGCTGGACGGCGATGTGGACGCCGACCGGCTCGCGGCGGCGACCACCCGGCTGCTCGCGCTGTACCCGAACCTGGCCGCGCGGTTCACGGCCCTCGCCGACGGCCGCGTGGTCTCGGTGCTGGAGAGCGGTGTGGAGGCGCCGTTCACCACGCTGGAGCGCCCCGGCATCACCGGCGACGAGATCCGCGACTACGCCGAGCGGGATCGCCGCGCCGGGTTCGACCTGGCCGCCGGCCCGCTGATGCGGTACACCCTCATCCGCACGGGGGCCGGCCGGAACGTCCTGGTGCAGACCGTGCACCACATCATCGCCGACGGCTGGTCGGTGCCCCCGATGCTGCGCGCGCTGCTGGCCGAGTATCACGCGCCAGGGACCGTGTACCCGCAGGGCGACTTCCCCGGCCACGTGCGCCGGCTCGCCGCACGCGACGACGACGAGAGCGACCGGGTATGGCGCGATCAGCTCGCCGGCCTGCCCGGCCCTTCGCTGGTCGCCGAGGGGCACACCCCGTCCGACCGGTTCGCCGAAACCGCCGTGGAGCCGGATGACGGCATCGACGCGGCCGTCCGGTCAGCGGGTGTGCCACTGAGCGTCGCCGTGCACAGCGCGTGGGCGGTGACGCTGGGCGGCGTCCTGCAGGGCAAGGACGTGGTGTTCGGCTCCACGGTGTCCGGGCGTGACGCGGATGTGCCCGGCATCGAGGACATGGTGGGCCTGCTCATCAACACGATCCCCGTGCGCGCCCGATGGGACGGCACCACCACGGCGCGCGAACTGCTCGCCTCGGTGCGGGAACACCAGAGCGCGGTGCTGCCGCACCAGCATGTCTCCCTGACCAGGATCGGCCGCCAGGTCGGTGGCGGTCCCCTGTTCGACACCCTGGTGGTGTTCGACGTCGCGACCGATGTGGACGGTCTGCGGAGGCCTGGCGACGAGTTCGTCATCACCGACATCGTGAACGAGGGCGCCCCGCACTACCCTTTGACGCTCGTGGTGGAGCGCACGCTCGACGGCCGGCCGCGATTCAACCTGATCTACGACAGCGAACTGCTGCGGGAGACGCACGCCCAGGCGATCCTGCGCACGTTCACCCGGACCCTGACCGGCCTGCTCACCCGGCCGGACGACCCGGTGCCCGACGGCGCCGGACACCCCGCGCCGATCACCCCGACGACCTTGGGCGGACTGTTCGACGCCGCCGCGGACCGCGACCCGGCCGCCGTCGCCGTCACCCAGTGCGGTCTCGACGGCAGCACCCGGTCGCTCACCTATGGCGAACTGGCAGACGCGAAGAACGCGCTGGCCTCGGCGCTGCGCGCGGCCGGGGTCGGACCGGGCAAACGGGTCGCCGTCGCCGTCCCGCGCTCCCTCGAGCAGGTCGTCGCCCTGGTCGCGATCGTCACCGCGGGCGGCGCGTACGTGCCGCTGGATCTGGCGTACCCGGATGAACGGCTGGAGTACATCCTCGCTGACGCCGCCCCGCAGGTCGTTCTCGTGGACCGGGAACAGCGGGACCGCTTCACGGAGCTGTCGGCCAGGGCGGGCGTGCCGGCCCACCTGCTCGTACCGGGGGACGAGCCGCCGCCGGCCACCGCCGCGCCCGAGGTCGGCTGGCACGACCCGGCGTACGTGATCTACACGTCCGGATCGACCGGCAGGCCCAAGGGTGTCGTCGTCCCGCACTCCAGCGTGGTGACGCTGCTCGCGAACACCCGGCCCGGCATGGACTTCGGTCCGCACGACGTGTGGGTCCAGTTCCACTCCTACTCCTTCGACTTCGCGGTGTGGGAGCTGTGGGGCGCGCTGGCGCACGGCGGTGAGCTGCTGGTGCCGGAGTACGGGTTGACCCGCTCCCCTGTCGACTTCCACCGGCTGGTCCGCGAGCGCGGAGTGACCGTGCTCAACCAGACCCCGTCGGCGTTCTACCAGTTCATCGAGGCCGACCGGCACGCCGGCGAACCGCTCACATCGCTACGCCGGATCATCTTCGGCGGCGAGGCGCTGGATCTCGGGCGGCTGCGCGGCTGGGTCGAGCGGCACGGCACCGGCTCGCCCGAGCTGGTCAACATGTACGGCATCACCGAGACCACCGTCCACGTCACGCACCGGGTGCTGACCGACGAGGATTTCGTCTCCGGCGACGACGTCAGCCCGATCGGCGGCCCGATCCCCGGCCTGGTCACCTACCTGCTCGACGACCGGCTCCGGCCGGTGCCGCCGGGCCGGGTGGGCGCCATCTACGTCGCCGGCGACCAGGTGTCGCTCGGCTACCTGGGCAGGCCGGAGCTCACCGCGAGCCGGTTCGTGGCGAACCCGTTCGCGGGCGACGGCTCCCGGATGTACCACACGGGCGACCTCGCCCGCCGCACGCTCGGCGGCGAGCTGGAGTTCACCGGCCGCGCCGACGATCAGGTGCAGCTCAAGGGTTTCCGCATCGAGCTCGGCGAGGTGGAGGCCGCGGTCAGGGAACTCGACGGCGTGGTCGATGTGGCCGTCACCGTGGCCGACAGCGGCGATCACCTGGTCGCGCACGTCGTGGGTCGGGTGCCCGGCGACGTCACCGGCCCGCTGTCGGCGAAGCTGCCCGCGCACATGGTGCCGGGCCGGGTGCTGCGGGTCGACGCCCTGCCGCTGACGGTCAACGGCAAGCTGGACCGGCAGGCCCTGAGCGAGCGCGCCGCGCACGACGACACCCCGGTGCCCGCGAGTGATTCCACGCTTGCCGCACTGGTCGGCATTTTCGCCGAGACGCTACCCGGCTGCGACGCGGACGGCGACACCGACTTCTTCAGGGCCGGAGGCGACAGCATCGTCGCCATCACCGTGGTCAACCGGGCCAGGGCGCTCGGCCTGCCGATCGCCCCACGGGACGTGTTCCTGTTCAGGACGCCGCGCGCACTCGCCGGGCACCTGGAGGCGCGCACGCCGCAGACCACGGCGTCGGCGCCCGCCCGCCGCGAGGACGGCCCGCTGGCACCGACTCCGATCATCCTGCGCCAACGGAAACTGGGTGGCTCTCTCGCCCGGTTCGCCCAGGCCAGGACAGTGGCGGCACCCGAGGGAACCGGGTTCGCCGATGCCGAGCGCGCCGCGAACGCCGTCGTGGCCGCACACCCGGCCCTCCGGCTGCGGCTGCGCGTCGAGCACGGGGTGTGGGCACTGCGCACCGAACCCGCCCGCGAGGTCACCGTCGTCCGGACGGACGCGACCGACGCGACGGCCGTGGCGGACGGAGACGCCGGACGGCTCGATCCCGAGTCCGGGGAGGTGGTCGCGTTCTCGTGGCTGGCGGCGAGCCGGACCCTCGTGGTCACCGTGCACCACCTCGCCGTCGACTCGGTGTCCTGGCTGGTCCTGCTGGACGACCTGGCCGCCGCCATGCGCGGGGCGCCCTTGGCGCCGCCGACCACGTCCTACGCCGAGTACGCCGACGCGCTGACGGCCCGGTCCGCCCATGTGATCGACGACCTCGGGCACTGGGTCACCACGCTCGAGGCGCCCGTGCTGCTGCCCGTGATCGAGGGATTGCGCGAGACCACTGTGGAGATCGCGCCCGAGCTGACCGCCCGCGTGACGCGTACCGCGCCCGCCGTACTGGGCGTCGGCCTCACCGAGCTGCTGTGCGGCGCGCTGCGGACCGCGCTGACGCACATCCAGCCGTCGCCTGCCGATCTCGCGATCGAGTTGGAGCGGCATGGCCGGGTCCCGGTGCTCGGGCACCACGACTACACCCGCACGGTCGGCTGGTTCACCTCCGTCGCGCCCGTGCGGCTCACGGCGCACACCGACCCCGTCGCGGCGGCGCGCGAGGTCGCCGAACGCCAGCCGGACGAGCGCGGGCATGTCGCCTACGGCCAGCTCAGGTACCTCAACCCGCAGACGGCACCGCTGCTGAACGCGCGCCCACAGGTGCTGTTCAACTACCTCGGCCGGGGCAGCGAGTCCCAGGCGCTGCACATCGCCGGCGGTGACCAGGGCAGCCCGTACGCTGTCGAGGTCAACGCGTGGATCGACGCGGCCACCGGAAGCCTGCGCGCGGTCTTCACCCTCGCCGAAGGCATCCCCGACGAGCTTGCCGAGCACTGGCGGCGCGCGCTGGAGCGGATCGCGGACGCCTCCGCGACGGCCGAGTGGACGGCACCCGTGACCCCGCTCCAGAAGGGCCTGTTCTTCCAGGCCCAGCTGGCGGGCTCGGCCGGGCACTACGTCGCCCAGAACTACTTCGCCTTCGACCGGCGGCTGGACACCGACGCCCTGGCCGAGGCGATGGCGTACGTGATCGCGCGGCACCCGGTCGTGGGCGCCGGTTTCAGCACCGACGCCGGCGGAAACCCGGTCCAGGTCCTCGCGGCGGGCCGGCGGGTCGGTGTCCGCACGGTCGTACTGTCGACGGACGCGGAAGTCGAAGCCCTGCGCGCCCAGGACCGCGACACGGGCTTCGACCTGGATGAGCCGCCGCTGATCCGGTTGACCGTGGTGCGCCTGCCCGGCGACCGCGACGGCCTGCTGCTGAGCTACCACCTGCTGCTGTGGGACGGCTGGTCACGCGAGATCGTGCTGCGGGACCTGTTCGACGCCTATCAGGCCGTTGTCACGGGAGAACCGCCGGCCCCGGTCCCGGCCACGCCGAGCTTCGAGGACTACGCGCGGGCGCTCGACGCCAGGGACTTCTCCGTGTCGGAACGCTTCTGGGCCGAGCACCTGACCGGCCTCCCGGGCCCGACGCTGCTCGCCGGACCGTCGCCGTCACTTCCGGACGATCCGCCGCACGTACTCGTGCACACGCTGTCCGCCGAACAGTCGGAACTGCTGCGAGAAGCGGCCAGGACGCACGCTGTCACGCTGAACTCGGTGCTGACCGGCGCGTTCGGCCTGCTGTTGGGCGCGCACACAGGCCGGAGTGACGCCGTGTTCGGCGTAACCGTCTCCGGTCGACAAGGCGAGGGCCTGTCCGACATCGTCGGCGTGCTGCTCAACACCGTGCCCATGTGGACGCGGGCACGGCCGGATGACACGGTGCGGGAGTACCTGGCCGCCGTGCAGGCGGACAGAGTCGCGGCGATGGAGCACGAGCACCTGGGGCTCGGCGAGATCCAGCGGGCCAGCGGGCACGACACCCTGTTCGACAACCTGTTCGTGCTCCAGAACTTCCTGGACATGGACGCGTTCGCCAGGATGAACGCCAGGCACGGCATCACCGCGGTGCGGGCCGACGACTCCACGCACTACCCGTTCACCTGGGTCGTCACGCCCGGCGACCGGCTCACGGTCAAGCTGGAGTACCGCGACGATGACGCGGAGCGCGCCCGTCGTCTCCTGGACGACTACCTGCGCGTGCTCGGAGACCTGGCCCGCTCGACCGGGCCGGTGGGCGCGCTGCGGGGTCTGGGGCCGGAGCCCGAGCCGGCCGAGCGTACGGACGTCGGCACGGACACCGTGGTCGACCGGTTCGACCAGGCGGCGGACCGCAGCCCACAGCGGGTCGCGCTCGTCGCCCACGGCCGGACCATGACGTTCGCCCAGCTCCGGGACCGTAGTCGCGCGGTGGCGGGTCTGCTCGTCCAGCGCGGCATCGGCCCTGAGACGACCGTGGGTCTCGCGATCCCGCGTTCTCTCGACTCGATCGTGGCGCTGTTCGCCGTGCTGCGCGCCGGCGCCGCGTATGTGCCGCTGGAGCTGGACCACCCGGACGAGCGGATCGCCGCGATCGTCGCGGACGCCCGCCCGGACGTGATCCTCACCGTGAGCGCCGTCTCTCCCCGGCTGACCGGCGACCTGATCGAGCTGGACCGCCCGTTGCCCGAGGCCGAGCCGTTCGTGACGTTCGCGCCGGACGACCCGGCCCGCCTGCGGCACCCTGCGTACACGATCTACACCTCCGGATCGACCGGGAAGCCCAAGGGTGTGGTGACCGAGTACGCCGGGCTCACCAACATGCTGATCAACCACCAGCGCCGCATCTTCGAGCCGGTGCTGGTGGAGCACGCCCACCGGGTCTTCCGGATCGCGCACACCGTGTCGTTCGCGTTCGACATGTCGTGGGAGGAACTACTGTGGCTCGCCGACGGCCACGAGGTGCACATCTGCGACGAGGAGCTGCGACGCGACGCGCCCCGGCTGGTCGAGTACTGCCTTGAGCACGGGATCGACGTCATCAACGTGACCCCCACCTACGCCCAGCAGCTGGTGGCCGAGGGGCTGCTCGACGACCCCGCGCGGCGACCCGCGCTGGTGCTGCTGGGCGGTGAGGCGGTCACCCCGACGTTGTGGCGTCGGCTCGCCGAGACCGAGGGGACAGTCGGCTACAACCTGTACGGACCCACCGAGTACACCATCAACACCCTCGGCGTCGGCACCTTCGAGTGCCAGGACCCGGTGGTGGGCGTGGCGATCGACAACACCGACGTGTACGTGCTGGACCCGTGGCTGCGGCCCGTGCCGGACGGCGTGCCCGGTGAGCTGTACGTGTCGGGTATCGGCATCGCGCGCGGCTACCTCGGGCAGCCCGGCCAGACCGCGCACCGGTTCGTCGCGTGCCCGTTCGGCGAACCCGGCGAGCGCATGTACCGCACCGGGGACCTCGTGCTCCGGCGGCCCGACGGGAACCTGATGTACCTGGGCCGCACCGACCAGCAAGTCAAGATCCGGGGGCACCGGGTCGAGCTGGGCGAAGTCGAGGCCGCGTTCGAGGCACACCCGGCGGTGCGGTTCGCCGCCGCGGTCGCCCAACCCGATCCGCAGGTCGACGGGGCGTTCCGGCTGGCGGCCTACCTCGTACTGGGCGGCTCCGACCTGGCGACGGTCGCCACCGAGGTGGGCGCCGGGCTGCCGGACTACCTGCGCCCCACGCATTACGCCCACGTCGATGCCATCCCGCTGACAGTGAACGGGAAAGCCGACGCCAAGGCGCTGCCGGAGGCCAGACCCCTGGGCGCGCTGACCACGTCGGCCGAGCGCGGCCCGATGACCGAGACTGAGACCGTGGTGTGCGAGTTCTTCGCCGAGGCACTGGACCTGGATGATGACGAGGTGAGCGCGGTGAGCGACTTCATGTCCCTCGGGGGGCACTCCATGCTGGCGGTGCGGCTGATCGGGCTGCTCCGCCGCGAGTACGGTCCCGTGATCACCATCCGTGATCTGCTCACCCTGCGAACCCCGGAAGCGATTGCCCGACACCTCGATGACAACTCCTGACAAGCAGAGGCCCCGCACGGGGCCCGACATCCTCCGGACCGCACTGCGGCGCAACGCGGGCGCCATGACCTGGGGCACCGTCCTCATGGGCATGTACCAGGCCGGCGAGACCGCCTTCCCCATCGCACTCGGCCTGATAGTCGAACACACGATGCGGGACCGCAGCACCGGCTCCCTCGCCCTGTCGATCGCCGCGCTGGCCGTGATCATCACGACCGTGTCACTGTCGTGGCGGTTCGGGATGCGCATCCTGCAGAAGGCCAACACGACCGAGGCACACCGTTGGCGGGTGCGGGTCGCGGCCTGCGGGCTCCAACCGGTGGCCAGGGACGTCGATCTCAAGTCCGGCGAGGTCCTGACCATCGCCACCGAGGACGCCGACCAGACCGCCGACATCATCGAGGTGGTGCCGCTGCTGATCAGCTCGCTGGTCGCGGTGCTGATCACAGCGGTCGCGCTGGGCATGGCCAGCGTCCAGCTCGGCCTGCTGGTGATCGTGGGAACCGTCGCGATCCTGTCGATCCTGAGCGTGATGTCCAGACGGATCGGTGCCAGCACCCGGGAGCAGCAGGCCCGGGTGGCGCGGGCGGGGGCGAAGGTCGCCGACCTGATCACCGGCCTGCGCCCGCTGCACGGCTTCGGCGGCAACCACGCCGGGTTCCTGTCCTACCGGAAGGTCAGCACGGAGGCGAAAAGCCAGGCGATCACCGTCGCCAAGGTGAACGGCGCCTACGCCGGCACCGCGCTGGCACTCAACGCGATCCTCGCCGCCGCTGTGACCCTGACGGCGGGCTGGCTGGCGTTCAACGGACAGATCACCATCGGGCAGCTCGTCATGGCCGTGGGGCTGGCGCAGTTCATCATGGAACCGCTCAGGTTGTTCTCGGAGATGCCGAAGTACGTGATGATCGCGCGCGCGTCGGCCGAGCGGATGGCGCTGGTGCTGGCCGCGCCTCCAGTGATGGCCCCGAGGCAGGGGCGCCCGTCCGCAGGCGGAGACCTGGAGGTCGACAGCGTCCGGTACGGGTCCCTGCGCGAGCTGAAGTTCCACGTGCCCGCCGGCGAGTTCGTGGCGATCGCCGTCTACCAGCCGCGCGCGGCGGCCGATCTCGCGTCGATCCTGGCCGTGAACGTCCCGCCCGACACGTATGAGGGGGTGGTGCGGGTCGGCGGGCAGGAGATCGCGGACCTGTCGATCGAGGCGGTCCGCGAGCACATGCTGGTGAACCCGTACGACGGGGAGATCTTCGCGGGCACTCTCCGCACGAACATCGACCCGGCGGGCGCCGGCCGTATGGTCTCCGAGGCCGTCGAGGCGTCCATGCTGACCGACGTCGTCGCCCTCCACCGCGAGGGACTCGATTACGGCGTCCGCGACCGGGGCGCGAACCTTTCCGGCGGGCAGCGCCAGCGGCTGTCCCTGGCCCGCGCCCTCGCCGCCGACGCCGACATCCTGGTCCTGCACGACCCGACGACAGCGGTCGACGCGGTCACCGAACAGCTCATCGCGCGCAACATCGCGGAGCTACGCCGGAACCGCACCACCATCGTGATCACCAGCAGCCCGGCCCTCCTGGACGCCGCCGACCGGGTCCTCGTCCTGGACGACGGCGTCATCACCGCGGAGGACACCCACCGGAACCTCCTCACCACGGACGAGAACTACCGCCTGGCCGTGGCCCGGTGACCTGAACGGGTGATTCCTCGCTGGCCACGCTGCCGACGGGCCCCTGCGGGCCCGGCATGCCCCGGCCGCCGGACCCGGCAGGCAGCGGGCCGGCACCCGCAGGTCGCGCATGGGGACCGTCAGACCTCTTCGACGCTGCTCGGCTCACGCCGGGACAGGTCGATGCCGAGCTCTTCCGCGGCGCGGAAGACGTCCTCGTCGGTGTCGCGCATCTCGATGGACATGCCGTCGCTGGAGAGCACCTCGACGTTCAGGCACAGCGACTGCATTTCCTTGATGAGGACCTTGAACGACTCCGGAATGCCCGGCTCGGGGATGTTCTCGCCCTTGACGATCGCCTCGTAGACCTTCACCCGGCCCAGCACGTCGTCGGACTTGATGGTCAGCAGCTCCTGCAGGGCGTAGGCGGCGCCGTACG
>NZ_NGFP01000199.1 GCF_002149035.1 Streptosporangium minutum | reverse complement strand
CGCCCGCTCCGCGCCCCTGCCCGGCGGTCACGCGGCGACTATGTGCTCACGGCCGCGGTTACCCCGGGTGAGCAGGTCGGCCAGCGCGCCGGACCGGGCACGGTCGGATCTCCGCAGCGCGGACGCGGCCTCGGTCAGATCCCGCACCACCGCCTCCAGCACCGTGGCGACCGACTCGGCGTTCTGTTCCAGGATGTCGCACCAGAGACCGGGCGCACCCGTCGCGATCCGGGTCGTGTCCTGCAGCCCCCTGCCCACCAGCGAAAGGGTGGTCGCGTCGGCGCCGGCGAACCGGGCCGCGAGCGCCGCGGACACCAGGTGCGGCGCGTGTGAGACCGCCGCGACGACCCGGTCGTGCGCGTCGGGCGCGAGGATCCTGGCCGCTCCCCCGCACACCGCGACCATCTCGGCAACCACCCGCACGGCCTCGGGCGACGTCGCCGGGTGCGGGCACAGCGCCCACGGCCGTCCGGCGAACAGGTCCGCGTGCGCCGCGTGGGGCCCCGACAGCTCGCGGCCGGCCATCGGGTGCCCGGGGACGTAGGAGGTGAGGTCGCATCCGGCGAGCTCGGCCTCGGCCGAGATGCGGGCCTTGGTGCTGGCGACGTCGGTGTACACGGCGCCCAGCCCGCGGGCCTGGGCGTCACGCAGCACGCTGACGACCGTGGACGGCGGGGTGGCGATGACCACCAGGTCGGCGGGAGGGTCGCCGGGCATCAGGGCGATACCGGCCCCCATGCATTCCGCTGTCGCCAGCGAGCCGACGTCCTGGTCGGACAGCGCGACGTGGATGCCGGCCCGTCGCAGGGCGAGCGCTATCGAGGTCCCGATCACACCGGTGCCGAGGACCGTGACGCGGCGGACTGTGGTGGAATTCATCAGCTCTCCCGAAATGCCCTGGCCGCGCGGATCAGGCGGCTACGAGGTCCTGTTGCGTGGCCAGGTGACGGCCCATGAAGCCGGCCAGGTCCTCCATCGTGCGGGCGAGCTCGCGCAGGTCGTCGTCGACCAGCGCCTGCGGGCCGTCGCACAGTGCGATGTCGGGCTGCGGGTGCACGTCGACGATGATGCCGTCGGCGCCCGCCACGACGGCCGCCCGGCTGAGCGGCAGGACCAGGTCGCGGCGGCCCCCGGAGTGCGAGGGGTCGACGATGACCGGCAGGTGCGACAGCCGCTGGGCCACCGGGACCGCGGAGATGTCCAGAGTGTTGCGCGTCGCGGGCTCGAAGGTGCGGATGCCGCGTTCACACAGGACGATGTCGAGGTTGCCGCGCTGGGCGATGTACTCCGCCGCCATCAGCCACTCCTCGATCGTGGCGTTCATCCCCCGCTTGAGCAGCACCGGCTTCCCGGCCTCTCCGACGGCCTGCAGGAGGGTGAAGTTCTGCATGTTGCGGGTGCCGACCTGCAGCATGTCGGCGTAGTCGGCGACCATGGCGACATCGTGCGCTCCCACGACCTCGGTGACGATCGGCAGCCCGGTCTCCTGCCGGACCTCGGCGAGGATCTGCAGGCCCCGCTCCCCCAGCCCCTGGAAGGCGTAGGGAGAGGTGCGGGGCTTGAACGCGCCGCCGCGCAGGAGCGTCGCGCCGGCCGCCTGGGCCATCCGGGCGGCGGCGAGCGTCTGGTCCGGTGTCTCGACCGCACAGGGGCCCGCGATCAACGTGACGGTCTGCGGGCCGATCGACACTCCCCCGACCCGCACCACCGACCGGTCGGGGTGGTGTTCACGGCTGACCAGCTTGTACTTCGCCGAGATCCGCACGACGTCGCGGACCCCCGGCATGCCCCGCAGGTTCATCATGGCGAAGTGGTCGATGTCACCGACCAGGCCGATGACGATGCGGCTGACACCGCGGCTGACGAACGCCTCACCGCCCGCCGCCTCCACCAGCTCGACAATCGCCTGGATTTCCGTGGAAGTGGCGTCCGTGTCCATTACGATTACCATATTACTGCCGACCTTTCTCTGTCTCATCGGTCTCTGTATTTGTTCTCGCAAAACAAATCCTGCGCGTTTCGCGGTCCACGGACCAGACAGACGGAAGTCAGCAAGCTGATCGCGGGTAACCACTTCCTGCCAATAGGCGCCGAATGGCTCCGCGCGGGCGTCGAGCGGGCTCGCCGGACGGCGCACGCCGTACGGTATGCGCTTTTCTGAACGGCCCGTGCCCCGCCGCGGGCGGCGCCGGCCTGCGCGCCATAAGACGGCTGTGCGGCACTCCGGAATATGCCGCACTCAGAAAGATGCGCCGCGGCGCGCTCCGGCGTGACGATGAAGCGCGCATCCCGCGCCGCGGGGTGACTTGCCGGCGCTGCGGGTCCTGCCGGTCCGCGGTCGTTACGAAGGAGGAACGCGTGTTGTCCGATGAGGACGGAGCGGGCGCCGGATTGTGGGCGATGGCGCACCTTGGGACGCCGATGGCGTTGCGCACGGCGGCGACGCTGCGGATCGCCGACCACATCGTGGCCGGGCGGCGCACCGCGCCCGAGCTGGCCGAGGCGGTGAAGGCCGACGCCGACGCGCTGGAGCGGCTGATGCGCTACCTCGCCGCCCGGGGGATCCTGAGCCGCGATGATTCGGGGCGTTACGACCTGACCGCCCAGGGGGCGGCGCTGCGTGATGATCATCCTTCCGGTATGCGCGCCCTGCTCGACATCGATGGCGCCGGCCGCGCCGAGCTGGCCTTCGCTCACCTCCTGCACAGCGTCCGCACCGGTGAGGCCTCCTATTCGCTGCAGTTCGGCCGCTCGTTCTGGGAGGACCTGGCGGCGAATCCGGCGCAGGGCGCCTCCTTCGACGCGTGGATGAGCGCCAACGTCCCGACCCGGGTGCCCGAGCTCCTGTCGTGTTACGACTGGGGGTCGCTGGGACACGTGGTCGACGTCGGCGGCGGCGACGGTTCGCTGCTGACCGCATTGCTGACCGGCCATCCGGGCCTGCGGGGCACGGTCGTGGATCTGCCGGGCACCGCCGAGGCCGCGCGCAAGGCGCTGGCGGCGGCCGGCCTGGTCGACCGCGCCGACGTGGTCAGCGGGAGCTTCTTCGACCCGTTGCCGCCGGGCGCCGGGGGGTACCTGCTGTCGTGGATCCTCCATGACTGGAACGACACCGCCTCCCGGGCGATCCTGCGGCGTTGCGCGGAGGCGGCGGGCAGCGGCGGCAGGGTGTTCGTCGTGGAGAGCATCGACGCGGGCGGCGGCGCTCCGCACACCGGAATGGACCTGCGGATGCTCGTCTACTGCGGCGGCAAGGAGCGCGGAGTGGACGAGCTGACCGCGCTGGCGGCCGGCTGTGGGCTCCGGCCGGTGGCGGTGCACGCGGCCGGCACGTTGTCGGTCCTGGAACTGACCGTTGGGTGACCGTGAGAGCGCGTCCGTGCGCGCGGCACGCGCCGAGGCGTGATCCGGCCCGCACGAGGCGGTTGCCGCACTGGTCCGAGCCGAGCGTCGAAGGCGGGCCCGGGTGGGCCCGCGGAAGAAGGAGATCCCGATGACTGTGTACGTGATGCAGCCGGATGAGGCTATCGCAGCCATGGTGGCCCCGGAGGGGCGCCTGAATCCCTATCCCCTCTACGAGGCGATACGGGCGCACGGAGATCTGGTGCAGGTCAGGGAGGGCCTGATAGCCGCCGTCGGCTACGCCGAATGCTCCCGCGCGCTCCGGGAGCCTCAGTTCAGAGTCCAGGACGCCAGCAGCTACGACATCGTCTACCCGGAATGGCGTTCGCACTCCTCGCTGCGCGGGTTCACCAACTCCATGCTGTTCACCAACCCGCCGGACCACGCGCGGATGCGGCGCCTGGTGACCGGGGCGTTCACCGCCCGCCGGGTGGCGGAGCTCCGGCCCGCGGTGGAGCGGATGACCGACCAGCTGCTCGACCGCCTGGCGGAGATCGGCGCGGACGGGTCGCCGATGGATCTGATGAACGAGTTCGCCTTCCGGCTCCCCGTCGCGGTGATCAGCGAGATGCTTGGTGTCCCCGAGGGGGACCAGGTCTGGTTCCGCGCTGTGGCGGCGGACGTGATGATCGCCCTGGAGGGGCTCACCACGCTGTCCGAGCTCGCCCGGGCGGACGCCGCGGTGGACGAGCTGTCGGCGTACCTGGGTGAGCTGATCGACCGCCGGCGCCGTACCCCGTCGGACGACCTGGTGAGCGCGCTGGTCCAGGTGCGCGACAGCGACGGTGACCGGCTCAGCCAGGACGAGTTGATGGGCAACCTGACGTTGCTGCTGAACGCCGGGTTCGACACGACGACCCACCTGCTCGGCCACGGGGTGCTGCAGGCTCTCGAACGCCCCGACTTCCGTGCCCGCCTGTGTGTGGATCCGGACTTCACGGTCAACTACGTGGAGGAGACCCTGCGGTTCGAACCGCCGGTGCAGGCCACCAGCCGCTGGGCCGGGGCCGATGTGAACCTGATGGGGACGGAGGTGCCCGCCGGCACCAAGGTGCTGGTCCTCATGGCCGCCGGCAACCGGGACCCCCGCCGCTTCCCCCAGCCCGACCGCTTCGACCCGGACCGCCCGGACATCCAGCCGTTGAGTTTCGCCGGCGGCATCCACTACTGCGTAGGAGCGCCTCTCGCCCGGATGGAGGCGCAGGTGGCCCTGCCCATGCTGCTCCGCCGCTTCCCGAAACTCGCCGTCGCCGGAACCCCCACCTTCCGCGCCCGGTGGCTCGCGCGCGGCCACAACTGGCTCCCGGTCTCGATCGGGTAGCGTCGCCGGCGCCGCGTGCCCCGGTGGCCCGCGCCCCCGCCTGTCGGGGACGCGGGCCATCGGGATGTCCGCTTGAGGTCCCTGGTCAGCATGGCCGGCGGGACGTGGAGCGCCGATCTTCGTCTGTGCGGGGACAATCCGCCGCCCTAAAAAGGGGGAGAAATGTTGGACGCGATCAGTACGCCGGTTGATCTCGCCATTGACGACCGTTTTCCCGGTCACGACGTCGTCGATGTCCCCGGTTACCTCGCGCGACTGGGCGTGCCCCATCCGGGTCCGCCCTCCGTCGGCGCGCTGAGGTCGCTGCACCGGGCGCACGTCGAGCGGGTCGCCTACCAGACGGCCGACATCCACCTCGGCCGGCCGACGACGATCGACCCGTCCGCCACCGCCGACCGGATCGTGCGCCATGGCTGGGGCGGCTACTGCATGCACCTCAACGGCGCCTTCTCGGCCCTGCTGGCGGCACTCGGCTACCAGGTGCGCCGGCACCGGGGCGGCGTCCAGGTCGCCTACGACCAGCCCGCGCCCGGCGCCGACGCCAACCACCTGGCGGTGACCGTTCACGGGCTGCCCGGCCCGGAGAACCCCGGCGGCTCCTGGCTCGTCGACGTCGGCCTCGGAGACGGGCTCCACGAGCCGCTGCCGCTGGTGACCGGCACCTACCGGCAGGGCCCGTTCACCTACGGGCTGCGCCCGTCACCGGTCGAGCCGCGGGGATGGCGCCTCGACCATGACCCGGGCGGCAGCTTCGTCGCGATGGACTTCGTCGTCGAGCAGGCCACCATGGCTGACTTCACCGCCCGGCACGTCGAGCTGACGACCTCGCCCGCCTCCCGTTTCACCCGCGTCCTGACGGCCTACCGCCGTGACGCCACCGGCAGCGACCTGATGCGCGGCTGCGTCCTGACCCGGGTCGGCGCCGACGCCGGCAGGTGGGAGCTGGGCAGCGCCGCCGAGTGGTACGCCACCCTCGCCGGACGCTTCGGGGTCACCCTCACCGATGTGCCGGACACCGAGCGCGAGGCGCTGTGGGAGCGGGTGCGCGCGGCTCATGACAGATGGCGGACGTCGCGGGCCCGGGAACGGGAACGCGTGTAAGCAGGACGACGGACGTCGCGAGCGCGGGAACGCGTACGGGCCGGAAGGCGGCGTGTGCGCCTTCCGGCCCGTTCAGGTGCTGTCCGGACGAGCCGGAACGCGGGCGTCGGGACGGTCTCGTGAGGGGGGACGGACCGTCCCGACGGAGCGGTCAGCCGCCGGTTCCTCGGCGGGCGACGCTCTGCGGTTCCCCGTCCCGGCTGCGCCGCGATGTCGCGAAGCGGCGCATGATCGGGCGTTCGACCAGGGAGAAGAGCAGCCAGGACAGCAGCAGGGTCACCCCGAAGAGCAGCACGACCATGCCGATCGCGAGCGGAGTGCTCAGGCCCTGGCTGTCGGCGAGCAGCTTGTGGCCGTAGACCAGCACCAGGGCGTTCCACAGATAGAAGGCGTAGGACACTTCGCCCAGCCAGCCCATGACGCGGCCCGACAACCACGACGGGAGCTTCTTCGCGTCGTTGACGGCGGCGGCGGCGATGACGAAGCCGAGGGGGACGACCATCGTGGGGCCGAGGGAGTAACCTCCCGGCAGCAGCGGCGTCAGGGTGTACACGATCACGGCGAGCGCCACGGAACCGCCGAGGCCGAGCGGGAGCTTCCGGCCGGTCATGACCATGCGGGCCAGCAGGATGCCGAACACGAAGTCCAGCATCCGCACCGGCGGGAACGTGTAGATGAACCAGTGCGCGGTGTCCGTCACCGCCGGGGACGGGAACCGCATCTGGTACGGCAGCAGGCCGGCCACGACCGGGACGGCGAGGATGACCACCGCGACCCCGGCCGCCCAGGCCCAGAGCCGCTCCGGCCTGATCCGGCGGATGTAGCGCATCAGGAGCGGGAACATGAGGTAGAACAGCGCCTCACAGGCCAGCGACCAGGCTATGGGGTTGACGCTGAACCTGATGTCCATCTGCGGGAACCACGCGTGCAGCAGCAGGAGGTTGAGTATCCCGGCCTCGCCGCTGATGGCCTGCTGCGCCACCAGGGTGACGAGCAGGAAGGCTGCGACGTAGGTGACCAGGTGACTCGGGTAGATCTTGAAGAACCGCCGCCGCCAGAATGCCGGCGCCCTGTCCCTGGTACGCACCGACCAGGCGAGGACGAAGCCGCTGAGCACGAAGAAGAAGCCCACCCCGACGAAGCCGAGCCGGCCGAAGAGCGTTTCCAGGACGACTTTGGCCTCCGGCGAGCCGAACATGTTCGCCAGCCACACGACGTGGAAGAAGAAGACCATCGCCGCGGCGACGAACCGCATTCCCGTCAGCGACGGCAGGCGGGGGTTCTGGGTGACGGGCGCTTTCTCGACTGGTTTCTCGATTTGTTGTGTTGACGCCACCATTGACGTACCTTCCCCATCTTGGGACCAATGAAGCGATGGGTTGACGCGGTATGTCATGGCCGACGGCCGGGCATCCATCCCATCGCCTGACTTTGGCATCCCGCCGCCTCGCCGGGCATCTCCCGGATTGCGGTGTAAAACGATATGGGGAAATCCCGGAAAGGCCGCCCGGAACGGCCTGGGCCATCGGACGAGCCCGTGTGGCGGTCTTCCGGCGCCGGCGGCCGGACCGGTCCGGGCGTGGTCGGCTCCCGGCGGGACGGCACGCGTCCGGCCACGCAACGGCCGTACCGCGCGGACCGGACACCGGTACGGGACGGCGTCGTCCCGTACCGGCGTCCTCCAGGTGGCTCGTCGTGGAGACCGCGCGGAGGCATGCCTGGCGCGTGCCGCCCGCCACGGTCCGCGGGAGGTGGCCTATCGCCGGGCGACCGCGAACTGGCCGGGGGAACGGCCCGCGCCGGCCGGCCCGCGGTAGGCCTGAGCGATGTCCAGCCACGCGTCGGCCTCGGCGCCGGAGGCGACGACCGCGAGGTCGTCGCGGTGCCGGCGCCTGGTCACGAGCAGGCAGAAGTCGGCGGCGGGCCCGGAGACCCGTTCCGGCGAGTCCTCGGGGCCGAACGCCCACACCTCCCCGGACGGGCCGGTGATCTCGAAGCGGAATTCGGTGGCCGGCGGGGTCAGGCCCCGCGACAGGTAGCCGAAGTCCCTGGTCAGCACGGCGAACACGACCAGGTGCTTGAGTCCGTCGGTCCGTTCCCGCTCCGCCCCGAGCGCGTCGGCGATGTCCTGCCCGTGGGCGAACGTCTCCATGATCCCGGCGCACGCGAGGATGATGGGCGGCAGTGGATTGACCAGCCAGGGGACCGTCTGGCCCTCCGGCACGGCGGCGAGCGCCTTGACCGTGGCCGCGCGCTCGGCACGCCAGCGGGCCAGCAGCACCTCCGGCGGGTCGTCCTTGTAGTCGGCGAGCGCGGCGTTGACCGCCCCGTCGAAATCGTGCTCGGCGCCGGCGATCATGGCCTTGAACGCGTCGGCGTCGGAGGCCGCGGTCCCGGCCAGCCGGAAGATGAAGATCAGGTGGGCGATCTGGTCGGCGATCGTCCATCCGGTTGCGGGGGTGGGCAGCGCCCACTGCTCTGGGGCGAGATCGGCCACCAGGCGGTCGACGTCGTCGCCCTCCCGGGTCAGGTCCCTGAGCACGTTGTCCAGGTCGCTCACACGCCTGTCCTCTCACTTGGAGATCGAATTGTTCGAGGCTGCAGAGCAATCCCGGCGTGCCGGTCCGGTCAGCGGCGCGCGTGGAGCAATGGACACCCCGCTCGCCGACGGCATCACTGGAATGCGTTATCTAAAGAATGCATCGGAGAAATATCACTGTCTTCTCCCTTTATGCCCTGTGGTCTCGGCGTCCCGTATTCACGCTGTGGTCGCCGGTGTATTCGACCGGCGGGCATCGCCGAAAGGCGGCGCCGGCGCCGCGGGAGAACGGGGCCGGCGCCGCCGCGAGGCGGTCAGGAGATCCGCGCGGCGACCGGGCAGCCGTCCGGAGCCGTCTGACGAGGGCCCTCGGGGCGGGCCGGCGGCGCCCAGCTTCCGATCCGGCGCGCCGCGGCCAGGCTCGCCCACGAGGCGAGCTCGATGAGCGCCCGGTCGCCGGGCTCCACCCGGCGGAACTCGTCGATGACCGACTGGTCGACCTGGTAGGAGGCCATGGCCGTCAGCAGTGCCAGACGTCCCGCCGGGCGCTGGGCGGCCGGCAGGCCGGACACCGCGTCGGTGACCCAGGCGCGGCTGAGGCCGGCCGGCGCGCCGTTCCACGCGGCCAGCTCGGCGGTGACCAGGTCGCGGACGGGTTCCGGCACCGAGCGGTGCCCGCCTCTGTCGATGGCTGCGGCAGCGCGGGCGAAGGCCTCGGCGATGTTGGCCGTACCGTCCGACCAGGACAGGTCCGCCGGCGGCGGCGCGGCCGGCAGCAGGTCGACGGAGGCGCCCGGGGTGTGAGTCCTGCGGGCCGCGGGCCTCATGAACAGCCCGAGCAGCCGCATGAGCCCGGGACGGGCCCCGGCGGGCACCTGCGGCGGCACCGGGGACTCGTCGAGGAAGACGTTGACCATGCGGTTGAAGTACTGGAAGGTGACCGCGACCCCGACCAGCTCCGCGACCTGTTCCGCCGGCAGCGGCAGGTCGTGCCGGGCCGCCGTCTCCCTCGTGCCGCTCGCCCGTGCCCACGCGGCGATCCGGCGCACGCCGGGATCGGTGATCGCCTCGATGCGGTCGCCGGCGATCTCGGCGGCGTAGCGGCCCCGCACGAGACCGCCCAACGTCGCGCTGTGCACGTCCACGCAGTACGGGCAGGTGTTGCCGACCGACACCGCGGCGGCGACCATCTCCTTGATCGCCCTGTTGACCGTCCCGTGTGCGAGGAGCGACTCCCGCAGTATCAGCCAGCAGGCCGCGAGGGACTCCGGGGCGGGTGAGTGCAGGATCACCGGCGGTGCCAGCATGCCGAAGTCCCGTTCCGCCTGCTCGTAGACTCCCGCGACGAGATCCCGTGCGGCGCCTGGTCTGACCGGGGAGACATGGCGGACCTGAGACAGCGCGCTCCGTCGTGCCACCGGGGTGAGGATCCTGCCCATCGCCTGCTCCTTCGCTATCTGTGCAGCAGGGTGGGCACCAGCCGGGCCGCTCCCTGCCGCCCGCTGGTGGCTCCGTCCGGCGACGGCGCGCCGTAGGTGACGTTCACGCCCCGCTGCTGTGCCGCATGCACGATGCCGGGGATGGCGCGCTCGGCGAGCGCGGCGATGGTCATAGCCGGGTTGACGGTGAGCGCCCCCGGTACGGCGGAGCCGTCGGTGACGAAGATGCCCGGGTGACCCCGCAGCTCGTTGCGGTCGTCGAGCGCGGAGGTGTCCGGATCGTCGCCGACACGGCAGGACGCCAGCGGGTGCACGGTGTAGGCGCCGACCACGTCGTTGGTCCACGCCGCCACCTCGGCCAGCCCGTCGCGTTCCAGGATGTCCTTCACCTCGGCGTCCGCCTCGGCCCAGCCGCGCAGCGTGTTGGCCGTCGGGTTGTACCGGAGCCTGCCGACTCCGAGCATCTGCTGCGAGATCCGGTCGGCGTTGCCGGTGGCGGGGGGCGGGCCGAACACCCCCTCGTTGTCGTCCTCGGTCATCTGGAAGATGATCAGCCAGGAGCGCCAGCGCTTGAGGAGTTCCTTCTTGTCCACGCCGAACCAGCTCGGGCCGGTCGCGCCGGGTACCTGGGCGAGGATGGTCCCCAGGCCCGGCGGGAAGTAGAGCTGCTCCAGCGAGAAGCGGGAGTACTCCGGCAGCGAGCCGTCGAGGCGGTCCCAGCTGGCCACCGTCGGCCCCTTGCCGATCTGGTTGGCCTCGTAGGCCAGACCGTCCCCCCGGCTCAGGCCGAGGACCTCACGCACCTTGTCCTCGTTGAGGACGGCGGTGTTGAGCCGTTCGCCGTTGCCCGAGAAGTATCTGCCCACGGCGTTCGGCATCGTGCCGAGCGTCGCCTCGCTGCGCTGCAGGATGACGGGGGTGGCGCCGGCCCCGGCCGCGAGAATGATGATCTTGGCGTCGATCGTGCCGCTGCCCGCCTGGATCCGGTAGTCCTCGTCGTCGACGACGTTGTAGTGCACCCGGTAGTCGCCGTCGTCGGTCCGCGAGATGTGCTGCACCTCGTGCAGCGGCCGGACCTCCGCGCCGTGCGCGAGCGCACCCGGCAGGTAGTTGAACAGCAGGGACCGCTTGGCGTCGAAGCGGCAGCCGGCCATCATCCAGTTGCAGTTGGCGCACTTGCTGTTGTCGATGGCGCTCGGGAGCGGGTTGGCCGTACGGCCCGCGTGGTCGCACGCGGCGGCCCACAGCCCTCCGGCGTAGCTGACGTCGCTCCACTCCTGCTTGGTGACCGGGATCGCCTCCTCCACCCGGTCGTACCACGGCTCAAGGGTGTCGCGGCTGACGGCCGAGGGCCACATCCGCCTGCCGATGCTGCCGTGGCGTTCGAAGACGAAGCGCGGCGCGCGGGGCATCGCGGCGAAGTAGACGACGCTGCCGCCGCCCACGCAGTTGCCGCCGAGCACGCTCATGCCATCGCCCACGGTGAAGTCGAAGGCCCGCGTGTAGGACGATCCGAGCTTGAAGTCGTGGTCGAAGTCGTTTCCCGTCAGCCACGGCCCGCGTTCGAGCACCACGACCCGCGCGCCGCCGGCGGCGAGGTGGTAGGCCGCGATCGCGCCGCCGAAGCCGCTGCCCACCACGAGGACGTCGGTGCGTTCGGTGCTGGTCATGCGGGGCTCCCTGAGGGGGTCGTGTCCGGGTGCAGCCGGGCCAGCTGCCGGCCGTAGGAGTACGCGGGGAAGCGCCACAGCCCGTCGGGGTCGGGCAGCTCGATGCCCATGGCGATCAGGCCGGGGTGCCCGGCGGCGAGCGCGTCGGCGGTGTGCAGGTGGGCCGCCGAGTCGAAGGCCATGTTGCTGAACAGCGCGAGGCTGACCCAGAACTCCTTCTCCGGATGGCCGGGGGTGGTCAGTCGTTGCACCAGGGCGGTGCGGTGCTCGAAGGGCAGCGCGACGAACGGCGGCACCGACTCGTCGGGAGCCAGCTCGTGCTCGGCCGCGTACACCTGCGCGTGGCCGTTCAGCAGGCGGGCGAACTCGCCCAGTCCGGAGCTCAGCCCGGTCGCGTCCCACTCCAGCAGTTCCAGGGCGCCGGCTGCCACCGCGCCGCCGCCGGGGGCGGCGCCCGCGACGGCCCTGTCGTCGGGCGACCGCTTCTCACCGGGGACGATGGTGTCCGCGAACGCTTCCAGTGTCATCGTCCTGACCTGGTCTTCGTCTCGGATTCGCGGCGTCATAGGCGTTTCCTCACCTCGGGTTCGGCTCAGGTCACCTCCATCGTCCGGGGACTGTCATGCCGGTGCATCTTCTGCGTTGCCTTTCCCCCGGCCGCCCGGCCCCGGACACCGATCACTCGCCCCGCAGCACCGAACGCAACGTGCTCAACGCGCGTGCCGTCTGGCTGCGCACCGTCGAGCCCCCGCTCCCCATCACCAGCGCGGTCTCCTCCACGCTGCGGTCCTCCCAGTACCGCAGGACCACCGCCGCCCGCTGCCGGGGCCCCAGCACCGTCAACGCCCTCATCAGCACCAGGCGGTCACCCAGCAGCACATACGGATCCCCAGCCGGCTCCGGCTCCGGAAGCACCCCCGCCAGCGCCTCACGCGACCACCGATGAGAACGGCGATCACTGATGATCATCCGAATCATGATCGTGCGCGCGTACCCCGTGATCCGATCACGATGCTCAAGGCTCTCCCACCGTCCATGAATCGCGATCAGCGCCCGCTGCACCAGATCGTCGGCCTCGAACCAGTCCGACGAGAGCAGAAAAGCCGTCCGCCGCAGCCCCGGCCTGGCCTCCTTGACATAACGCGAGAACTCCTCCTCGCGAACCCCGGCCATCCGTTCACACCCCATCACCATCAACCGGCCCCCGCCCCGGCGCACACCCCGGAAAACGGCACGCGAAAACGGCAGGCCGACGGCGTCCAGCCAATGGCATCAGGATCGACCGGCCCGTTTACCGGTGACAACCCCTATTCACCCCCTAACCCCCCTTACTCCGATTCGAAGGACCCCAGAAACCGCCGAGATCGATTCCCGCGACATCGGGGCGTGCATACGATCTCGGCGTGAGCAGTGCGGAGACGAACAGCGGAAGGTTGCCGGCGACAAGCAACCTCCACGTCGCCTCTGCCAAGAATCAGGCGGTCGCCGACGCACCCGCTCCCCCGCCACGGCCGCGCCACCGCGGCCCACGGGCATCCGCATCTCCCCGCAACCGGCGTGAGGTCCGGAGAGCCCCTCTCCGGCCGTCCCCGCGGGCGACGCCCCCATCACAGGGAAGGCCGCCTGCCCGCCCGCACGGCCGAACGCACGGCGGCATCTCGTCGTGCCCACCATTCCTCGCTCGTTCATATCAATTGATCGCACGTAAAGGCCGGGATGCATCCGGTCATATGCACGGCACGCCCGCGTACGTTGCGTAACCCCTCGGCTACATCGAATATTTGCAAAGAAATCTGCGCTGCCATGCAGCCTTCCGCACGCGCCGACGCGTGTAATAAACGAACAGGCCAATATCCGTCACGGGCGGCGAAGCCAGCCGGCCCGATCCTGCGGAATCAGCAGCCGGCGGCGGCCGGGGCCATTTAGACACGTTCGGGCAGACGCACGGAGATACGTACCGGCCAGGCCGTTCGTGAGACATGTGCAGGCCGTGGGCGCACGGCGGACTTTCTCGCCATGTCAATTAGACGTTAATCGAGATGACGCCTTCAATACCCGGGAGGAGTAATGAACGACGTAATCGAGCAAGCCGTCCTGCGAGTCGTCGAGAGCATGCACGACAACTTAGGTGATCAAATCACCATTGACGACATGGCTCGCACAGCGATGTTCAGCAAGTTTCATTTCTCCCGTGTCTTCCAACGGGTCACCGGGCTGTCACCCGGCCGGTTCCTGTCGGCGGTACGGCTCCGCGAGGCCAAGAGGCTTCTCACTTCGACCTCGTTGACCGTCACGGACATCAGCCATCGGGTGGGCTACTCCAGCGTGGGCACCTTCAGCTCACGTTTCACCAGCAGCGTGGGTGTCTCTCCGAGCAAATATCGCCAGCTTGAAACCGTCATGCCACAGCTCCTCACCGACGACCGCCGCGTCCTCGCGGGAACCGCGACCATGACGGTCCGCGGTGACATCTCGTCGCCGCTGAAGGACCGGCCGATCTTCGCCGGCCTGTTCCC
The DNA here is from genome assembly GCF_002149035.1 of Streptosporangium minutum. Taxonomy (GTDB): domain Bacteria; phylum Actinomycetota; class Actinomycetes; order Streptosporangiales; family Streptosporangiaceae; genus Streptosporangium; species Streptosporangium minutum. The sequence goes on along the minus strand of NZ_NGFP01000199.1, from coordinate 3,168 downwards.
CGACCGGATCCTCGAAGGCCGTCCCATCAGATACACGATCCTCCACCAGCCGGGACCGTACGTGCTGGAGGACGTGCCCGAAGGCCAATGGCACCTGATCGCCCAGTCCGCCGCCGCCGGCAGCGAGGACGCCATCAACCACCCGCCCGGCGGTGACGAGGCGCTGTGCGTCGGACGCCACGGGCCCATCACGATCCAGCCCGGCACGGGCACCGAGCTCGCCGACGTTCAGCTCAAGCCGATGCGCACCCTCGACCCCCCGGTGCTGCTCGCGCTACGTGACCTGCTGGCCGTGACCGTCACCCGGCGCACGGCCTGACCTCCTCGTCCCGGCACCCGGGCCTTACCGGCGCGGGTGCGACGGGACCGGGGAGCCGCCCCGCGCCCCGAAGGTGGGAGCGGGGCCGTTCCATGTGAGGAGAGCCCGGACCCGCCCAGACCATCCCACGGGACGACAGACCGGACCCGCCCAGGGCGGAGGGCGCGACGGGCCACTGGGGGGAGACCCCGGGTCCGCCCTCCTGCAGGCCGTTCCCGGGACCTCCGCCCCTCCCGCCGCGCCCATGTGATCCGAGATCTCACTCCCCGCCCTGCCGGGAACCGGCCCGGGGCCGCGCGACGCGCGTGCCGGTCGCGGAGTGGACGCTCATCGGCAGCCCGCCTCGCACCCGCAGGGACAGCATGGGCTCGGGGACCACCCGATGGCCGGGCACGCCGACCAGCCTGAGGTCACGGGCGACCATCGCGATCACGAACGTGGCCTCCATCATGCCGAGATGGTTTCCGACGCAGAACCGGGGCCCGGCGCCGAACGGGATGTAGGCGTACCGGGGCCGGCCGGTGGGACGGTCCGGATCGAAGCGGTCCGGGTCGAACCGATCCGGGGCGTCCCAGAAGGCCGGATGCCGGTGCAGCGTGTACGGGCTGATCAGGACGTCGGAACCGGCCGGCACGCGGTAGCCGCCGATCTCGTCGTCCCCCTGGGCCTCCCGCGGCAGCATCCACACCGGCGGGTAGAGGCGCATGACCTCCTCCACCACCATCGCGGTGTACTTCAGCCGGTGGAGGTCCTCGTAGGCCGGCAGCCGGTCGCCGAGCACCTCCACCGCCTCGGCGTGCAGCCGCTCGCGGACCTCCGGATGCCGGTCGATGAGGTAGAAGGTCCACGACAGCGTGCTGGCCGTCGTCTCGTGCCCGGCGAGCAGCAGGGTGACCAGCTCGTCGCGCATCCGCTGCCGGCCGACCCGGGGGTCGGCCTCCTGCCTGGTCGAGGCGATCAGGCGGGACACGACGTCGTCACCGCCGTCGCCGGACCGCGCGAGGCGGTCGGCGACGAGGTGGTCGACGATCCGCTGCAGTTCCCCGCGGGCACGGCGGAAGCGCAGCTGCTTGGGCAGGGGGACCCACATCGGCACCTTGCTCAGCGTCACCAGCTCGAACATCGCCTGGTCCTGGACGGCCTCGAAGGAGTGCCCGATCGAGCTGAACGCGCCGAGGTCGGCATCGAGCAGGGTGCGCCCGAGCACGCCGAGGCTGAGCGAGGTCATCTCCTGGACCACGTCGACCGGCTGCCCGCCGGCGTGGGCCCGGAGCCGGTCCACCAGGTTGGCCGCCTCCTTGGCGATGACCCCGGCCTGCTGGGAGATCCGCTTGTTCTGGAACACCGGCTGGATCATCCTGCGCTGCTTGCGCCACAGGTCGCCCTCGCTCGTCAGCAGCCCGTCGCCGATGGCCCGGCGCGCCTGGACCAGACCGACGCCCTTGTGGTAGTTGCCGCTGTTGTCGGCCAGCACGTGCTTGGCGTGGTCGGGGTGGTTGAAGAAGTAGAGGGTCTTGGGGCCGATGGACAGCTTGGCCGCGTCGCCGTACGTCGCGGCGAGGGTCATCATGCCGAGCCGGTCCGTCGCCAGTTTCTTGAACAGGCTCGGCCCGGCCCAGAAAGGCGGCCCGGGCGGCACCCGGCGGGTGCCGGATGCCGGAGAGGATCTCTTGGGTACGGCATCCGCACCCCGCCCGGTGACGGTCATGCAGTCACCTCACTCCAATCAGGGGTGATCTGCCGGAACTTGCCGTTGAAGACCAGTAGGGCCTCCCGGTCGGTCTGCTGCTCCATGGACAGCACCTTTCCGATGAAGATCGTGTGGTCGCCGCCGTCGTAGGTGCGCCACAGCTCGCACTCGAAACGGGCGAGGGTGCCCTCCAGCAGCGGCACGCCGGTGATCTCGCCAGGCAGCCAGTCGACGTCGTCGAACTGGGCCGCGCCCAGGGTCCGCCAGCGGTCGGCGAAGTGCCGGGCCGCGGCCTCCTGGTGGGCGGCCAGCACGCAGACCCCGAAGAGGCCCGTGGTGGTGAGGCACCGGTGCATGACCGCGCTGCGGTCGACGCAGACCAGTACAAGTGGCGGGTCGAGGGAGACCGAGGTGAAGGAGTTCGCGGTCATGGCGTGCGGGATGGTGCCGCCCGTCGTCACCACGGTGACACCGGTGGCGAACGTCCCGAACGCCCGCCGCAGCGCCTTGGCTTCTGCCATCTCGCGAGATGACGTGGAGTTGTCGACTGTCACGCTGACCTCCTGGCTGACTGTCTGGATCCGCGCCTACGGCGCGTACGGTTCGAGCGCCCGGGCCAGCGGCTCAGGGACCCTGGCGGGGACCGTCCGGGTGTTCGGTCCGCGCATGCACGCGATGCGTTGCCGGCCGCGGGCGATGAGCGTCTCGCCGCCGCCCGGGTGGAGCCGGACGTAGTCGAAGTTGAACTCGATCTGGGTCTGCGTGAGATCGACCAGGCGCATCCTGATGGAGAGCTCGTCGAAGGCCGTGATCTCGGCGAAGAACTCGCAGTCGACCTTCAGCGTGAAGAGCTTCAGGTCGTCCTGGAGGTCCACGAGCACCTCCGGTGCCTGCAGCTTCAGGAACATCTCCCGGCAACGTCCCTGCCAGCGCAGGTAGTTGACGTAGTAGACGTTGCCGACGAGGTTGGTCTCCTCGAAGCCGACCGTGTGCAGGTATTCGAAGTACTTGCCCATGGTCTACGACCGCCCTTCTGTAAGGACTGCGAACACGACTGGATCCGGGGTGTCCCGCAGGCTCGTGACGAGCGTCGCGATCCGCAGGTCGCCGGAGGCGAGGACCACCCACGCGTCCCGTTGGGCCGGGGCCGGGGTGAGGG
>NZ_NGFP01000198.1 GCF_002149035.1 Streptosporangium minutum | reverse complement strand
CCGCCTTCCCCCACCGCCTTACCTTGGCCGTCTCGCCGCCCCGGTGAGCCCGGCCTCGGAGGCGAGGAGCCCCGCCTGGGTGCGGTTGGAGAAGCCCAACTTGACCAGCATGCGCGAGACGTAACTCTTGATCGTGGCCTCGGACAGGTAGAGCCTGCGGGCGATCTCGGCGTTGGACAGGCCCTCGCCGAGGCAGGTGAGCACCTCCACCTCCCGGTCGGTGAGATCCGCGATCCGGGCCAGGGCCCGCTCCCTGGCCGCGCCGTGTCCGGCCGAGGCGGTGAGCAGCCGCCGGGTCGCCGCCGGGGACAGCACCGTGTGCCCGTCGGCGGCCACCCGAACCAGCCCGATCAGGTCTTCCGGCGGGGTGTCCTTGAGCAGGAACCCGGCGGCACCCAGGCTCATGGCCCGCAGCACGTAGCCGTCACGGTCGAAGGTGGTCAGCACCACCACCTTCGGCGGCGCGGGGAAACGGACGATGTGCTCGATCGCGGCCAGTCCGTCGACCCCGGGCATGTGCAGGTCCATCAGGACCACGTGCGGCCGGTGCCGCACGACGGCCTCCACGGCCTCGGCCCCGTCGTAGGCCTCGGCGACCACCACCAGATCCTCGGCCACCGACAGGATGGTCCGTAGCTGGGCGCAGACCATGCGCTCGTCATCGACGATCAGCACCCGGATCACGGGGGCACCCGGATCAGGTCGGCGGACTCCGCGGCGGGGCGCGGCACGGCGGCGCCGGGCCCGTGCCCGGCCGTCCTCGGCGCCGATCCGCCCTCGGCACCGTGCCCGGCCGTACGGCCCGCCGATCCCGCGCCGGGGGCGACCGGCAGCGCGGCCCGCACCTCGAAGCCCCCCTCCTCCGACGGCCCCGCCCTCAGCGAGCCGTGGACAAGCTCGACGCGCTGGCGCAGGCCGCTCAGACCGGTGCCGCCCTCCCCGAGCATGATCTCGGTGCCCCCGTCCGCCTCGGTGTTGCGCACCAGGATGTGGAACAGATCGCCCGCATAGCTCACCCGGACGGTCACCCGCGCCCCGGGCGCGTGCTTGTGCACGTTGGTCAGCGCCTCCTGGACGACCCGGTAAGCGGTGCGGTCCACCACGGGCGGCGTGGGGAGCGGCTCGCCCTCGGTGACGAGGCCGACCTCGATCCCCGCCGCCCTGGACTCCGCGACCAGGCCGGTCAGGTCGAGCACGACGGGCTCGGCGGTGCGCGCGGAACCGAAGGTCTCCTCCGAGCGGAGCACGCCGACCAGGTCGCGCAGCTCCTCCAAAGCCTGGCAGCCGACCTGGCGCAGCTCCTCGGCCGCCTCGCGGACCACCTCGTCGCGGGCGATGGTCCGCAGCGCGCCGGCGCGCAGGACCATGAGGCTGACCCGGTGGGTGACGACGTCGTGCATCTCGCCGGCGAGCCGGGCCCTCTCCTCCGACCTGGCCCTCTCGGCCATCAGCTCCTGCTCGCGCTCTGCGCGCTCGGCCCGGTCGGCCAGGGCCTGAAACAGCCGCCGCCGGGAGGCCCGCCACATGCCGAGCAGCGCGGGGGCGATCCCCATGAGGGAGTTGGTCGCGGTGTTCAGCAGGATCTCGAGCACCGGCTCGGAGGCGTTCCAGGGCCGGCTCAGCGTCATCGACAGAACGATGACGCTGAGCCAGTCACGGGGACGACCCCTGCCGTAGACCGCGATCGCGTAGGTGGCGAACGGCCCCGCCAGCGGAGCGGCGAAGGCGCACAGCACGACACACAGCATCACGACGGCGAGCGGCGCCCGCCGCCTGGCGGTCAGGGCCAGCCCACCGATGAGCTGCGCGACGGCCGCGGCCCACACGCTCCACGACAGCGGCGACTGATGGGCGACCGCGTTGGTGACCGTCAACGACGCGCCCAGCGCGCCGACGGCGATCGCCAGGGTCGCATCGCCCACGACCACACGGGATGACTTCCAACTCACCCGGTCACGCTATCCAGCGCCCCGCACCTGTTGCCACCGCACGGCGGGCACACGCAACCAAAGAGTACGACCGTGCAACTTTCGTTGATTAGGCCCGCAACCTTGGCCGCTACCGCGGGCCACCCCGAAACCAGAACTCTGAACGGGACGACCATTTCCAAGGGGGACCCCTGTTGAACGTTCTTACCCGGATAAGCCTCGCCAACAGGGCGCTGGTGGCACTTCTGGCGATCGCGGTGCTGATATTTGGAGCGATCGCCGCCATGTCGCTGAAACAGGAGCTGCTCCCGTCGTTCTCCGTGCCCACGGTGAGCGTGACCGCGATCTATCCCGGGGCCGCGCCGCAGATCGTCGAGCGCAACGTCACCGAGAAGATCGAGGAGGCCGTCGAGGGAGGCGCCGGCCAGAAGAGGATCACCTCGTTCTCCCGCGAGGGCTTGGCGGGAGTATCCGTCGAATACGACCACGGCACCGATCTCGACGGGGCGATCCAGGATCTGCAGCAGCGGATCGGCCAGATACAGCCGGAGCTCCCGTCCCAGGTGACCCCGCGGGTCGCACCGGGGATGTCGACCGAGTTCCCGGTCCTGAGCCTGGCGGCCACCGGCGACGACGAGCGCCGGCTGGCCCGGCTGCTGAAGGAACGCGTCCCCGGCGAGCTGGGCGGCATCGACGGCGTGAGCCGGGTGCTGGTCAGCGGCGAGCGGGCCGAGACCGTGGAGATCCGCCTCGACCAGGACAGGCTCCGCAAGCGGGGCCTGACCGCCGACGCGGTCGCCGCCATGCTGGGCTCCAGCGGGTCGGTCGTGCCCGTCGGCACCGTCACCGCCGGCGGCGAGTCGCTCGCCCTGCAGGTCGGCGAGAGCTTCGACTCCCTCGCGGACGTGCGCGGCATCCACCTGGCGCCGAAAGTCACGCTGGACGACGTCGCCGACGTGCGCCTCGTCGAGGAGCGTCCGGAGACGCTGACCCGCACCGACGGCAGGCCCAGCCTGAGCGTCTCGGTCATGGCCAAGCCGACGGGCAACACGGTGGCGATCGCCAAGGAGGTGAAGCGGAGGCTGCCGGAGCTCACCCGGTCCCTGGGCGGCGCGGCCACCCTGACCGTCGCGTTCGACCAGTCGGAGTTCATCGAGAAGTCCATCGGCGACCTGACCACCGAGGGCCTGCTGGGACTGGGCTTCGCCGCTCTGATCATTCTTGTCTTCCTCTTCTCCTTCCGGTCCACCGTCGTGACGGTGATCTCGATCCCTCTCTCGCTGGTGGTCGCGCTCATCGGCCTGTGGGTCAACGGCTTCACGCTCAACATGCTGACGCTCGGCGCGCTGACCATCGCCGTCGGCCGGGTCGTGGACGACTCCATCGTGGTCATCGAGAACATCAAACGCCATCTGGACCACGGCGAGGCCAAGCTCCACGCGGTCCAGGCGGGCACCCGCGAGGTTGCCGGGGCGGTCACCGCCTCCACGCTGACCACGGTCGCCGTCTTCCTGCCCATCGCATTCACGGGCGGGATCATTGGAAGCCTGTTCTCGGCGTTCGCGCTGACCGTCACCATCGCCCTGCTGGCCTCGCTGCTGGTGTCGCTGACGGTCATCCCCGTGCTCGCCTACTGGTTCCTCAAGACGCCCAAGGCCGGGGTGGCCCGCGAAGTCGTGGAGGCCAGGGAGCGCAGCGGCGTGCTCCAGCGCGCCTACGTCCCGATCATCGGGTTCGCCGTACGGCGGCGCTGGGTGACGCTCCTGGCCGCCCTCGGGATCCTCGTGGCCACCGGGGGCATGGCGGGCCGGCTCACGACCGACTTCCTGGGCAACTCCGGACAGAACACCTTCCAGGTGCGGCAGGAGCCGGCCGCCGGAACGAGCCTGGCGGCGGCAGACCAGGCGGCCCGCGCGGTGGAGCGGACGGTCAAGGACGTGCCGGGCCTGAAGTCCTACCAGGTCACCATCGGGCCGGACAACAGTGAGGAGGGCGGAGCGCGCAACGTGGCGACGTTCTCCGTCACCGCCGAGGAGGGGGCGGACGTGGCGGCCCTCCGGGAGACCGTCCGGACCCGGGTCACCGAGCTGGCCGCGTCCGACCCGAAGGTCGGCAAGGTGACCGTCCAGGGCGACCAGGGCGGCCTGACCGCCAACGACCTCGCGGTCACCGTGTCGGCGGGCGACGACGTCTCCTTGGCGCGCGCGGCGGAGCTGGTCGGCGGGGCCATGCGGCAGACCCCCGGCACCTCGGAGGTCAGGTCCGGTCTGGCGGGGACGGCACGGCAGATCGTGGTGCGAGTCGACGGCGAGGCGGCCGTCGCACGCGGGCTCACCGAGGCCCAGGTCACGCAGATGGTGGCCCGGGCGACCCAGGGGCAGCGGGTCTCCAAGGTCACCCTGGACGGCGCCGAGCGGGAGATGTCCCTCCGGGTCGGCGACCCCGCGGACGACCTGACCGCGCTGCGGAACCTGAGGATCCCCACGCCGCTCGGCCGTACCGTCAGGCTCGACGACGTGGCCACCGTCGAGACCGTGACGGCGCCCACCCGGCTGACGCGGATCGACGGGGAGCGCGCGACCACGGTGAGCGCGAAGTTCTCCGGCCGGGACCTCGGCGCCGCGAGCTCCGCGCTCACCAGGCACCTGGGAGAGCTGAAGCTGCCCGCCGGTGCCTCGGCCGAGATCGGCGGGGTCAGCGAGCAGCAGACCAGCTCGTTCAACAGCCTGTTCGTGGCCCTCGGCGCGGCGATCCTGATCGTCTACCTGATCATGGTGGCCACGTTCCGAAGCCTGGCGCACCCGCTCATGCTGCTGGTGTCGATCCCGTTCGCGGCGACCGGCGCCCTCGGCCTGCTGGTGGTCACCGGCACCCCGCTCGGCCTGCCCAGCCTGATCGGCATGCTGATGCTGGTCGGCATCGTGGTCACCAACGCGATCGTGCTGCTCGACCTGGTCCGCCAGTATCGCGACGGCGGCATGAGCGCCCGTGAGGCGGTCGTCGAGGGCGGCAGGCACCGGGTCCGCCCGGTCGTCATGACCGCGCTGGCGACCATCTGCGCCCTGACGCCGATGGCCACCGGCCTGACCGGGGAGGGCGGTTTCCTGTCCAAGCCCCTGGCCGTGGTCGTCATCGGGGGTCTGACCAGCTCCACGCTGCTGACCCTGATCCTGCTGCCGACCCTCTACACGATCGTCGAGGACGTCAAGGACCGGTTCCGGGGCTCCCGACGCCCGGCTCCCGCTCCGCTTCCCGAGCGGGAGCCGGCTCACGCGGGCTGATCTCCGGCGGGCCGGGGACCGGGTGCGGCGCCTGTGCGCCGCGCCCGGTGCCCGGCCACCCGTGCCCGGGTCGCGCACCGGGGGGAGCAGAAACGCTGTGGGCTGCCGCCGGGGGAGCCGACGAACGGGTGGGCGCAGCCGGCGGCGGCGCAGATGCCCCCGGGGACCCGCTGGTGATCGGCGAGCAGCACGGCCAGCGCCATGGCCGAGGAGGCCAGGAACCACTCCGCCCAGGGCGCGTCGTCATGGCTGTCCACATGCAGGTGCCAGGTGCTCCAGCCGTCGTGGGTGGTCAGCCGGGGCGGCCGGGCCGCCTCCGCCAGCAGCCGGTTGAGCAGCGTGGCCGCCTCGTCGACGTCCGCCGCCGCGAACACCTCGCGTAGCCGGCCCGCCGCCACCCGCATGGCCGCGACGTCCTCCGCGGTGAGTCCGAGATCGCCGGACGGGGCGGGGCCCCGCTCGCCGTACGCGTGGAGCACCTCGCTCACGCTCTCGACGGCCGGATCGGCCAGCAGGACGGCGGTCAGGTCGGCCGCGCGGTCGGCCATGGCTCTCGTGGAGTGCTGCACCCCCATACTGTAACGTCTCCTCAATGATGAGGCGTTACAGATTCGGTGGTTATCTGGCGGGTGCCGTCTCGGCCCGCACCGGCGACGAGATGTCCGGCCCGGCGCTGCTGCTGCTCGGGCTCTCCCTCACCGGGTCGCCGGCCACCGGAGCGGCGCTGCTCGCGGGGTTGACGGTCTCCTCGGCCCTGGGGGGTCCGATCTTCGGCGTACTGCTGGACCGCAGCCGCCGACCAGGACGCCTGCTGGCGGCCGCGCTGGCCGCGTACGCCTGCGGGCTCCTGCTGATCCTGCTCACCCTGGGGCACGTGCCCGTCGCGCCGCTCGTCGGCGTGGCCATGCTCGCCGGCCTGCTGGGCCCGGCACTGGCGGGCGGCTGGACGGCGCAGCTGCCGCTGGTCGTCGGGGAGGCGGGCATAGGGCGGGGCAGCATGCTGGACGGGCTGACGTACAACCTGGCGGGCCTGACCGGGCCCGCCCTGACCGGGGTGCTGGCCACGGCGGCCGGGGCTCCGGTCCCGGTCGCCGTCTCGATCGCGCTGGTGCTGCTGGCGTTCCCGGCGGCCTGGTCGCTCCCCGCCAGGCCCGCCCGGCCCGAACGGCCCACCGGAGACGGCGGCGGGTCCCTGTGGCGGGAGGTGGCCGCCGGGTTCTCCTCGATCGCGCGGATCGCCGGCCTGCGCCGGGCCACGGTCACCACGATGGTGTCCTTCGCCGGAGTGGGCATGCTGGTCGTCTGCTCACCCCTACTGGGTGCCGAGCTGACCGGGGAGGCGGGGCACGGCGCCGTGCTGCTGTCCGCGCTGGCCGTGAGCGCCCTGGCCGCGAACGCGCTCCTGGCCAGACGGCCGCCCGCCGCGCCCGACAGGATCATCCTGATCAGCACGCTGCTGCTCGCCGCGGGCTCCGCGCTCGCCGCGGTGGCGGGCTCCCCCGCGGTGGCCGTGGCGGCGGTGGTCGTCGCCGGCGCCGGAGAGGGCCCCCAGCTCACCGCGGTGCTGGCGGTACGGCACCGCGACGCGCCCGAACGGCTCCGGGGCCAGATCTTCACCACCGCGGCGAGCCTGAAGATCACCTCTTTCGCGGTCGGCTCCGCGATCGCCGGGCCGCTGGCCGCCCGGTCGCTGACCGGCGCGCTGTGCGCGGCGGCCGGGCTCCAGCTCCTGGCCGCCCTCGCCTACCTGCTGACCGGCGGCCGGCGGTCAGGGCAGGAGCTCCCGCCAGATCGCCCGCATGGCCTGCTCGTGGGCCCATCCGGGGCCCCGGCCGGGCAGTCCGAGTAGCACGTCGCTCGCGAGGCTGTCCATGATCCGGCACATCCGCGTGGCGTACTCCTGCACGTCGTCCACCGGCCGGAACAACCCCTCCCCCACTCCCCGGACGACGATGGCGGCCAGCTCGCACACCCAGGTGCCGGTGAATCCGGCGATCCTGAGGAGCGTCTCCTCGTCCTGCGGCGGGCGGGCGATGACCTGGGCCCACAGCCGCCAGCGGACGTCCCGCGGACCGCCGGGCAGGTAGAGCTCCACCAGGCGGCCGACCGCCTCGCGCGGATCGGCGACGGTCGCGAGTTCGGCCGTCCGGCGCTCGGCCAGCTCGTCCTCGCTGAGCAGCAGCGTCGAGACGAGGATCCGGTCACGCTTGCCGAAGTAGTACATGACGTGACCGCTGCTCATGCCCGCCCGTTCGGCGATGTCCCGCACCCGCAGCCGCTCGGGCCCCACCTCGTCGATCGCCAGCAGCGCCGCGCGCAGCACGTGCGCCCGCACGTCGGGGCGCTCCAGCTTCGCAGTCATGGGACCTACCGTACAGGTTTAGAATGCTGCTCTAAGTTTGAAGGCAGTTCTAAAAGGGAGAGGGCTGTGCGGCTGACACCTGCGGAACGCGACCGGCTGCTGCTGTTCACCGCGGCCGGGCTGGCGCGTGCCAGGAAGGCGAGAGGTCTGCGGCTGAACGTGCCGGAGGCCACCGCGCTGATCGCGGACACGGTCTGCGAGGCCGCGCGCGACGGGGCGTGGCTGGCCGAGGCGGTCGAGGCCGGCCGCGGGGTCCTCGGCCCGGACGACGTGCTGCCCGGCGTGGCCGACGTCGTCACCGAGGTCATGGTCGAGGCGGTCTTCGACGACGGCACCCGGCTGGCCGTGGTGACCGAGCCGTTCGGCGGCGGCTCGCTCGGCACCGAGGCCCCCGGCGCGGTGACCGCGGCGCCCCCGCCCTCCGGGGAGAGGGACCCCGTCGAGGAGAACGCCGTGGAGGTCGAGGTGCTCAACACGGCGACCGTCCCGATCAGCGTCACCTCGCACTTCCATTTCTTCGAGGCCAACCCCCGGCTCCGGTTCGACCGGGCCGCCGGCTACGGACGCCGGCTGGCCGTTCCCGCGGGGTCCACCGTCCGCTTCGATCCGGGCGAGAGCCGTACCGCCAGGCTGGTCCCGATCGGCGGCGCGCGGGTGGCGATCGGGTTCGCCGGGCTGGTGGACGGGCCGCTGGACGCGCCGGGCGCGTTCGAGCGGGCCATGGAGAAGGCGCGGGCCTGCGGATATCTGGGCAGCGAGCCGGCGGGGCCCGCCACCGGCAGCGAGTCGGCGGGGCCCGCCACGGGCGGCGACCGATGAGCGTGTACGGCCCGCGCGAGGGAGATCGGGTCAGGCTCGGCGACTCCGGCCTGGTGGTCGAGGTCGAGCACGACTCGCAGAAGGCCGGGGAGGAGTTCCTGGCCGGGTTCGGCAAGACCGCCCGGGACGGCCTGCACCTGAAGGCCGCCTCGATCAGGGACACCTGCGACCTGGTGATCAGCAACGTGCTGATCCTCGACCCGATCCTGGGCGTGCGGACCGCGTCGATCGGCGTCCGCGAGGGGCGCGTTCACGCCGTCGGCCGGGCCGGCAACCCCGACACCCTGGACGGGGTGGACGTGGTGGTCGGCACCGGGACCACGATCGTGTCCGGCGAGGGGCTCATCGCGACGGCGGGGGCGATCGACACCCACGTTCACCTGCTCAGCCCGCGCATCATGGAGGCCTCCCTGGCCTCCGGCGTCACCACGATCATCGGCCAGGAGTTCGGGCCGGTCTGGGGCGTGGGGGTGAACTCGCCGTGGGCGCTGCGGCACGCGTTCAACGCCTTCGACGCCTGGCCGGTGAACATCGGCTTCCTGGCGCGCGGCTCGTCCTCGCACGAGGCTCCGCTGGTCGAGGCGCTGGTCGAGGGCGGTGCGAGCGGCTTCAAGGTGCACGAGGACATGGGGGCCCACACCCGCGCGCTGGACACCGCGCTGCGGGTCGCCGAGGAACACGACGTGCAGGTGGCCCTGCACACCGACGGCCTCAACGAGTGCCTGTCGGTGGAGGACACCCTCGCCGTGCTCGGAGGCCGGACGATCCACGCCTTCCACATCGAGGGCTGCGGCGGCGGTCACGTACCGAACGTGCTCAAGCTGGCCGGGGTGGCCAACGTCATCGGCTCCTCCACCAATCCGACGCTGCCCTTCGGCCGGGACGCCGTCGCCGAGCACCACGGGATGATCGTCTCGGTGCACGGGCTCCGGCCCGAGCTGCCGGGGGACGCCGCGCTGGCCAGGGACCGGATCCGGGCCGGCACCATGGGCGCCGAGGACGTGCTGCACGACCTCGGAGTCATCGGCATCACCTCCTCCGACGCGCAGGGCATGGGCCGGGCGGGCGAGACGGTCCGCCGGACGTTCGCCATGGCCGGGAAGATGAAGGTGGAGCTGGGCGCGCCGGAGCGCAACGACAACGAGCGGGTGCTGCGCTACCTGGCCAAACTGACGGTCAACCCGGCCATCGCGCACGGCCTGGCCCACGAGGTCGGCTCGCTGGAGCCGGGCAAGCTGGCCGACATCGTGCTGTGGCGGCCCGACCACTTCGGCGCCAAGCCGCAGCTCGTGCTGAAGGCGGGCTTCCCCGCCTACGGCGTGACCGGAGACCCGAACGCCTCCACCGACACCTGCGAGCCGCTGGTGCTGGGCCCGCAGTTCGGCGCGTACGGCGCGACCGCCGCGGACCTGTCGGTGGCCTTCGTCAGCGGGGCGGCCGCGGACGCGGCCGACGACCACATGACGACCCGCCGCCGCCGGGTCGGAGTGCGCGGCACCCGCGGCATCGGCCCCGGCGACCTGGTCCTCAACTCCCGGCTCGGGTCCGTCGAGGTCGACCCCCTCGGTCGGGTCACCCTCGACGGCGCCCCGGTCCGGTCCGCCCCCGCCGACTCGGTCTCGCTCAGCCGCCTGTACTTCCTGTGACGTCCCGCCCGCCCCGCGCGGACGCTCCCGTCTCCGTCCTCGTCCTCTCCGTCCTCTCCGTCCTCTCCGTCCTCTCCGTCCTCTCCGTCCTCTCCGACAAGGAGTCCCACCGTGTTCCGCATGCCGCCGGAATGGCATCCGCACACCCGCACCTGGATGTCCTGGCCGGTCGCCGGGTACGCGCTGAGCGACCCCGAGGCCTCCTACCGCGCCTGGTCGAGCGTGGCCAACACCATCGTCCGCTACGAGCCGGTCACCATGGTGGTCGACCCGAGCGAGCGTGAGTCGGCCGCCCGGTGGCTCGCCCCCGAGGTCGAGGTGATGGAGCAGCCGCTGGACGACTGCTGGATGCGCGACAACGGCCCGACCTTCCTGCTGGACGGCAGGGGCGGCCTGGCGGGGGTGGACTGGACCTTCAACGGGTGGGGCTGGCACGCCCACGCCAAGGACGACCTGGTCGCCGCGGCCGTCCTGGAGCGGGCGGGAGCCGTCAGGTTCCGTTCGGAGATGGTCAACGAGGGCGGCGGCATCCATGTGGACGGCGAGGGGACGGTCATCGTCACCGAGACCGTCCAACTCGGTGACAGGCGCAACCCCGGCTGGAGCAGGGAGCGGGTGGAGGCCGAGCTYGGCGCCCGGATCGGCGTGGAGAAGGTGATCTGGCTGCCGCGCGGTCTCACCGCCGACTACGGCAGGTACGGCACCAGCGGCCATGTGGACCTGCTCGCCTCCTTCGCCCGTCCCGGGCTGGTGCTCTGCCACGTCCAGCCCGACCCGGACCATCCGGACCACGAGGTCACCCGGGAGAACCTGGCGATCCTGCGCGCCTCGACCGACGCCAGGGGCCGCCGGCTGGAGGTCGTCGAACTGGTCGCCCCGGAGACCCGCGAAGCGGACGGGGAGCTGGTCGACTACTCCTACGTCAACCACTACCTGGCCAACGGCCTGGCCCTGCTCTGCTCCTTCGACGATCCGCGCGACGCCGCAGCGGCCGACGTCTTCGCCAAGCTCTTCCCGGGACGGGCCGTCGAGCTGGTGGACGCCCGCGCCGTATTCGCCCTCGGCGGGGGGATCCACTGCATCACCCAGCAGCAGCCGCGCCCCTGACCGGCCCGGAAACTGGTATGGATTTTGACGTTTTGTCTAGTGACTTGTCCGGATTCGGCCACCCTGAGAAATAGATCTTGTCAATATGGGTGATTAATGCGAATACTTGCGATTTGTTCTTATTACCAAGAGAGGCATCGCAATGAAGCGCGTTATCGTTCACAAGCCTGGTACCGTCACGCTCCGCGGGACGGCCAGCCCCAAGCACGTCGGCTGACACCGAAATCACGGAACCGGCGCCCAGCGATGGGCGCCGGCCCCCCAGAACCACATAAACCTCAGAACCACATAAAGGAGACTGGTGAGTCGGGGACCGCTCCCACCAGAAAACCCGCCCCTCCCCCCTCTGCTCCTGCCCCCGGTGGACGCGGACCGGCGCCTGCGGGGGCCGTACACCGCCGGCGGCGCGATCGCCTCGGCCCTGGCGTCCGTCGCCCGGCCGGAGCTGGTCGCCCGCTATGACATAGAGCTGCGGGCCATGTCGCCCGACCTGGACGGACTGGTCCCCGCCCGACGGCGGTCGATGGCCGATCACCTGCCCAGGGCGGAACGGATCCTGGTCCACGCGCCCCGCCGCACGCTCCGCCTGTCCAACGGGCTCGCCGAGTTCGTCCGCGAGCACCTGGCCGAGACCGGGCCGCGGACGCTCGTCGTGGAGAACGTCCACCAGGCCGACCCCACCGACCGCGAACTGCTGGCGGTGCTGCGGCGGCGGATCTCCCCCGACCTGCTGACCGTCGTGATCGGCGAGCAGGCCGTACCGGAGGAGCCCCTCAGCCCGGAGGAGCACGACGTCCGGGCCGACGAGCTGGAACGGGAGGGGACGATCGGCGCGCGGCTCGGCGCGATCCCCTACCACCGCGAGCACGGCACCGATCCGCACCGCGCGGTGGAGGCCTTCCGGTCCGCGGTCGAACGGTGCCTGGACGCGGGCTGTCACGACGCGGTGGTGGATCTGGGGCTGCGCGCGCTGCCGCTGACCGACCCGGCCACCGAGCCGGAGACCTGGTGGCGGCTGCTGCACAGCACCGCCACCGCGCTGGGCTCGCTGAACCGCGAGGACGAGGCCGAGGCCCTGTTCGACCTGGCCAGACGGACAAGCGTCTCCCCCGTCACGCACGCGGCGGCCGCCTACTCCACCGGGATGCTCAAGGTCCGCCACCACGACCCGGCCCGGCGCGACCTGGACGCCGCGCTGGCCTGGGTGAACCAGGCGATCGCCATCTCCACACTGCTGCCCGACCCGCGCGAGCGCGCCTTCAAGCTGGGGTTCGACCTCAACGGCCGGGCCCTGGTGGAGGTACGGCTCGGCAACCCCGCCAAGGCCCTGGAGCTGGTCCAGGAGGCGGTGGAGCTGGCCGAGCACGGCCTGGGGCCGGGCGAGCACCCGATCCACCGGCTGGTGCTGCTGGCCAACCGGGCGCAGCTCGCCGTCATGCTGGGCCGCCCCGAGGACGCACTGGAGGATCTGGACGCGGTGATCGCGGCCGACCCCGGCTACCCCGACTACTACATCGACCGGGGCAACCTGCTGCACCGGCTGGGCAGGCGGGAGGCGGCGATCGCCGACTACGAGACGGCGATGCGGGTCGGCCCGCCCTTCCCCGAGCCGTACTACAACCGGGCCGAGATCCGCTTCTCCACCGGCGACCACCGGGGCGCGCTCGCCGACCTGGACCACGCCCTGGAGCTGGACCCGGAGTTCGTGGACGGGCTCGCCAACCGGGCCGGGCTGCTGGCCGCGCTCGGCGAGTACGGCAGGGCCCGGGCCGACGCGGAGAGCGGGCTCGCGCTGGATCCGGTCAACCCATATCTGCTGTGCGCGCTGGGCCAGGTCGAGATGGCCGAGGGCCGCCACAAGGAGGCGCGGGCCGCGTTCGACCAGGCGCTGGAGCGCTCCCCCTCACTCGCCGCGGCCTGGGCCAGCCGGGGGATGCTGGCGTTCGAGACCGGCGACCCGGAGGGCGCGGTCGCCGACTTCACCCGTGCCCTGGAACCCGGCGCGGACCCCGCGCTGCTGTTCAACCGGGCGATGGCACTGCGCGCCGCCGGGCGGGAGGAGGAGGCGGTGGCCGATCTCACCCGCGCGCTGGAGCTGGCGCCGGACGACGACGACATCCGGCGGGAGCTGGCGGGCTAGAGGACGTCCTGACGTGCCGCGCCGGGTGCGGCACGCGGGGCGGACCCCCCGGGCTCGGGGAGCGTGATGCGGATCTTGGACTGCTTGGAGGGCAGCCGCTCCCAGTCGTCCATGAAGGTCGCGTGCAGGCCGTGCCGGCCGGCCAGAGCGGTCAGGGTCGCCGTGCGGTAGTAGAAGTCCTCGCGCAGCACCTGGTGCTCCTGGCCCTCGGTGCGGTCGAAGGTGAAGTCGAACCAGCCGTCCGGCTTCATGATCCGGCCGACGTGCCGGAAGCACTCCTCGATCACGTGCAGCGGGGAGTGGGAGAAGACGCTGTGGGCGTGGACCACGTCGAACGTCTCGTCGGGCAGGGCGGCGAAACGCAGGTCCCCGACCGGCATGAGGTGGGGGAGCTTGTCGCGCAGGCCGTGATCGGAGACGGTGTCCTGGGCGGCGATCAGGATGTCGGGAGAGATGTCGACGCCGTAGTAGTTGCCCGTGTCCAGGTAGTCGATGAACAGGCGTCCGGCCCGCAGGTTGCCGCAGCCGATCTCCAGCAGGCGGTGCTCCGGCTTCAGGCCGTGCCGTACCAGGTAGTCGAACTGCAGGCGGCCCATGGCGAGCCAGCGTGCGTGCGACCTGCTGCCCACGGCCGCCTCCGAACCGCGGGCGACGTCGGACCTCATGACGGCCCGGTAGTAGTCGACGTGGTCGCGGGTGCGCAGGCGCAGCCAGGCGTTCCTGGTCAGCCTCCGCAGATGGGGCGAGATCCTGCCGGGATGGCGGATGGCGTATCCGAGCTGGTGGACGATACTGGCGCGGTTGTTGGCGTGCATGCCTCTCCCGAGGTCAGGGCGCCGTTCCCGGCGGTCCCTCCGGAGATGAGATGATATCCAAGAGTGATCGGACCGGCACTCATCGTGATCATCCCGGGAGTGGCGTCCCCCGCCGTCCCCCCGCACCCGACAGGAACCGCTCGGCCAGCTCGCAGGTGCCCTCGGTGTAGCCGGCGCCGAGCTCGGCGGCGATGTCCACGCCGGTGTGCGTGCCGATCCAGGCGACCAGCAGCAGGCGGCGGAACATGATGAAGGTCCAGATCTCGGCCTCGTCCCCGGCCGGCAGGTCGAGAACGGTCCGGTAGCCCCGCACCCAGGAGTCGATCATCTCGGGGACCCGCGGATGGTGCTCGATGAAGCTGAGCGCTGCAGCCAGGTCGTAGAGGTACCAGCCGAAGCCGCAGTCGTCGAAGTCGATGACGCTGGGCGTCCCGTCGCCCACCACCAGCAGGTTGGCCAGGCGCAGGTCGGCGTGGATCAGGCCGTAGCGGCCGGCGTCCCGGCCGAACCGGTTCAGCCGCTCGCGCAGCTCCCCGTCGAGCCGGTCCAGCACGGCCCGCGCCTCCGGCCCCATCCCCGCACCGTCCTGCCAGCGGCCCCACCGCGACTCGGCACCGAGGGCGGCGTCGTAGTCCCAGTGGAAGCGGGTGAACCCCGCCGGACGCGGCCAGCTCCGCGCGTGCCGGTGCATCCGCGCGGTGATCGCGCCGAGCCGTTCGAAGTCGGGAACCAGCCGCTCCCGCGGCGGCTCGGCCCCGGGCAGGAACTCGAACATCACGCAGTCACGGGGCTGCGCGCCCGGGACGGTCACCACCCGGGAGCCGTCCGGCGCCGGGAGCACGCGCGGCGTCCTGACCCCGGCCTCCTCCCGGAGCGCCTCCAGCCAGGCGAGCTCGGACAGGATCGCCGGGGTGGCGTGGTAGCCGAGGCGGTGCACCCGCAGGATGGACCGCGCCCCGGTGGCCGGGTCGTCCACCCGGTAGGTGGCGTTCTCCGAGACGTTGACCAGCGTGACCTCGGCGTCCGGCAGGCCGTGGATCCGCACCGCCTCGCGGGCGGCGTCGTGCACGCGGGCCAGCACGCCGCCTCCGGCGGACAGGTCGTGGGCCTGCATGGATTCTCCCTTCATGTACGCAGATCATCGGATCCCGTATGAGATCTTGCACCGCCCGGCGGCGACGGATACAAACCGAATTGTCCACTGCTAACCCTTAGAGGGTTAAGGAGCCTAGTGAACCTCGAACTCGCGCTGCGCATGTGTGAGGCCTCGGTGAAGCAGGCCGGGCGGGAAGGGGCCCTCGTCTCGGTGGCGGTGGTCGACGCGGGCGGCCATCTGGTCGCCTTCCAGCGGATGGACGGCTCGGAGATCGCCGGCCCGGCCCTGGCCCCCGGCAAGGCCTACACCGCGGTGGCCCACCGGATGTCCACCGCCGACCTCGCGCCGCTGGTCGTGCCGGGCGGAGAGCTGTACGGCCTCGCCGGAGACCGGTACGTGTGCTTCGGCGGCGGCATCCCGCTCTGGGACTCCGGTGAGGGCCGGCGGGTGGCAGGCGCGGTCGGCGTCAGCGGCGGCACCGTCGCCCAGGACGTGGCCTGCGCCGAGGCCGCCGCCGCGCTCTGGGACGGAGGGTAGGCGAACGTGCTGCGAGGCTCTGGGACGGAGGGGAGGCGAACGGGGGCAGGGAGGACGCGGGCGGCCCGGACGGAGCCGGCAGGCCCGGCGCCCGCGACGGATCCACCACCGGGTGGCGTGTTACTCCCGGTGCCGCTGGGGCAGAGGCGGCCTTGCCCCAGGCGGTGATCGCCTGACCGGTCTCACTCCGTGGAGGATCTCGTGAACGTTCTCGTGCTGCTCGCCCTGGTCTGCTTCCTGGCCGCCACGATCTGGGCCGCCATCGGCCGGTCCTGGCCGGTGGCGCTGCTCTCGGCCGGCGCGTTCCTGATCACGCTGTCCGGCACGTCGCTGATCGACGGTTAGACGACTCCCTTGTCCCGCAGCGCGGCGAGGTCCTCGGAGGTCAGGCCGAGTGCGCCGAGGACCTCGCCGGTGTCGGCGCCGTGCGGGCGGCCGGTCCAGCGGATCTCGCCGGGGGTGCCGGTGAGGCGGAACATGACGTTCTGCATCCGCAGCGGGCCGAGCTCGGGGTCCTCGACGGTGGTGATCGCGTCCAGGGCCGCCAGCTGCGGGTCGGCCATGATGTCGCGCACGTCGTAGACGGGGGCGACCGCCGCCTGGGCCTGCTCGAAGGCGGCCATGACCTCCTCGCGGGTGTGCTCGGCCACCCAGGCCGCGACGGCGCCGTCCAGCTCGTCGGCGTGGGCGACCCGGCCCGACCCGCTGGCGAACCACGGCTCGCCGATCACCTCGGGGCGGCCGACCAGGATCATCACCCGCTCGGCGATGCTCTGCGCCGAGGTGGAGACCGCGACCCAGGAGCCGTCCTTGCAGCGGTAGGTGTTGCGGGGGGCGTTGTTGACCGAGCGGTTGCCGGTGCGCGGCGGGACGACGCCGAGCTGGTCGTAGATGGTGGGCTGGGCGCCGAGCACGGTCAGGATCGGCTCGATGATCGACAGGTCGACCACCTGTCCCTTGCCCGAGCGCAGCGCGGTCATCACCGCGAAGGCCGTGGCGAGGGCGCAGATCCCGTCGGCCAGGCCGAACGGCGGCAGCGTCGGCGGGCCGTCCGGCTCCCCGGTCATCGCCGCGAACCCGCTCATCGCCTCGGCGAGCGTGCCGAAGCCGGGCCGCTTCGCGTAGGGGCCGAACTGCCCGAACCCGGTCACCCTGGCCAGCACCAGGTCGGGATTGGCCTCGCTGAGGCGCTCGTAGGAGAGGTTCCAGCGCTCCAGCGTCCCCGGCCGGAAGTTCTCGATCACCACGTCGGCCTCGCGCACCAGCTCCACCAGCAGGTCCTGGCCCTCGGTGGTGGAGAGGTTGAGCGTGATCGCGCGCTTGTTGCGGCCGAGCATCTTCCACCACAGCCCCTCCGGGCCGTGGCCGCGCGAGGGATCGGGCTTGGCCGGGTGCTCGACCTTGATCACCTCGGCTCCGTAGTCGCCGAGCAGCATCGCCGCCATCGGTCCGGCGAACAGGGTCGCCAGGTCCAGCACGCGGACACCTTCCAGGGCCTTCACATGTCCTCCAGGC
>NZ_NGFP01000197.1 GCF_002149035.1 Streptosporangium minutum | reverse complement strand
GTATCGCCGCTTCCCCGCCGCGGGCGGGACCGGTGGCGGGGAAGCGGCGATACCTATGCCCCGGGGCGCAGGCGGTACCACTGCTGGTCGTCCAGGCGCGTGCCGTCGGGGCCCGGCAGCAGTCCGTGCACGAGGGGGCCCCGGGTGAAGCCGGCACGCTCCAGCACGCGGTGCGAGGCGACGTTGTCCGGGGAGGTGCCCGCGATGATCCGGGCCAGCGGGGTGTGCTCGAAGGCCCACTCCACCAGCAGGACCACCGCCCGGGCGGTGAAGCCCCTGCCGCGGAACTCCGGCAGCGTGCTGTAGCCCGTCATGGCCTGCCCCAGGGGCGGGATGATCGAGGTGAGCTGGATGTGTCCGGCGAAGGCGTCCGTCCGCGCGTCGCGGACGGCCACCTCGACCCGGTCGCCGGCCAGCCAGCGCATGCCCGCCTCCCGGCAGGCCTCCTCGCTCTCCGCCGGGTCGGGGGCCTGCGGCGGCACGCTGTGCGCCACGACCTCCGGAAGGTTCTGCAGCGCGTGGTAGTCGTCGGCGTCGGCCAGGTTCAGCGGCGCCAGCCGTACCACGCCGTCGGACAGCGAGCCGCCGGGGAAGCCGGGCAGGTACGGCTGGACGCGGTCGCCGGAGTCGTCGGACAGCCTGGCGAAGGACACCAGGTCGCCGCGGGTGCCGTCGCGCCGGGCCTCCGCCGAGCGCTGCACCCCCTCGCGGCGGAAACCGGCGGCCAGCGCGACCCGCTGGCTGGCCAGGTTCTCCACGTCGGCCAGCAGTTCCATGCGCCGCACCCCGTGGGCGAAGGCCCAGTCGGTCAGCGCCCTGGTGGCCGTCGTGGCGACCCCGCGTCCCCGGGCCCACGGCGCGATCAGGTAGCCGACCTCGCCGTTGCCCCGCGGGTCGAGTGCCTTGAGCCCGATGTTGCCCAGCCACTCGTCCGTGTCGGCGTCCGCCACGGCGAACGAGGCGCCGCCGCTCTCCCAGAGCCGCTCGGCGACCTCCAGGTAGCGGAGGGCGTCGTCGCGGGTGTACGGCACCGGCACGGTCGGGATGAAACGGGCGATCTCCGGATCGGAGCAGGCGCGGGTTATCGCCTCGGCGTCGTCGGCGCCGAGCGCTCGCAGGACGATGGGACCGGCGGGAATCACGTCTCGAGGAAACACGCTCCCATTGCTATCAGCTACCCCTATGAGGGGCGAATCGATTTCGGGCCGCCCCGGTAGGGGGCGCGGACCGCGCCCGCGAGGACCGCCGGGGACCCGGAGAGCCGGTCCGGGACGGGCGGCTCCGCCAGGCGGGAGGGGGTCGCCCGGCCCCGGGGCGGAACCGGCGGCAGCCGTACGCCGATAACCTTGCGGGCATGGGTTTTCGCAGGCATGGGCCGTTTCAGGCCGGGGATCAGGTTCAGCTCACCGATCCCAAGAACAAGCGTCACACGGTGACGTTGAAGGAAGACGGGGTCTTCCACACGCACAAGGGCGGAATCCCGCACAGCGAGCTGATCGGCCAGCCCGAGGGGTCGGTGGTGCGCTCGTCCGGCGGCACCCAGTATCTCGCGTTCAGGCACCTGCTCCAGGACTACACGCTGTCCATGCCCCGTGGCGCGGCGGTCATCTATCCGAAGGACTCGGCGCAGATCGTCGCCATGGCCGACATCTTCCCCGGCGCGCGCGTCGTGGAGGCGGGGGTCGGCTCCGGCGCGCTCACCTGCTTCCTGCTGCGTGCCGTGGGCAGCGAGGGCACCGTCACCTCCTACGAGCGGCGTGAGGACTTCGCCGAGGTCGCCACCAAGAACGTGGAGAAGTTCTACGGCGGTCCGATGGACCAGTGGCGTCTGGTCGTGGGCGACTTCGTGGAGGCGCTCGACGAGAGCGACGTCGACCGGATCATCCTGGACATGCTCGCCCCGTGGGAGTGCGTGGACGCCGCCGCCAAGGCTCTCACGCCCGGTGGCGTCATCTGCTGTTATGTGGCGACCACGACCCAGTTGTCCCGCACCGTCGAAACTCTCCGCGAACACGGGAGTTTCACCGAGCCCCATGCGTGGGAGACCCTGGTTCGCGACTGGCATGTCGAAGGTCTGGCCGTACGGCCCGATCACCGGATGGTCGGGCACACCGGCTTCCTCGTCACCGCCCGCCGCATGGCGGACGGGGTGACGCCACCACCTCGTCGCAGACGTCCGGCAAAGGGGGCGCATGGCGAAGAGTCCAGTTCTTCCACCAGATGATGACGATTCGGCTACGACGGTACGTTTACCAGTGACAAGGGAACAGATGGACGTGTTCTCATGCTCCCAGGACTAAACGCACCATAAGGGATTAATCACTGCCAACTTAATGTAGTCATACGAACACTGCTCGGCCAGGTAAGGGACAGCCCCCAGATGGGTAGGGTTTTGAGTAGTCGGTCTCGACTGGGAAGGAGGTGACGCCGTGGCAGCTCGCGACGACGCTGAGGCTCGAGCCGCGCAGCGCGAACGGGAGGTCGCTGACCTCACAACACAGGTCTCCTTCCTGCAGGAGGAGCTCACCGCGCTACGTCGGAAGTTGACGGAGTCTCCCCGGCAGGCCAGGGTCATCGAAGAGCGTCTCCATGAAGTGCAGGCGAATCTGGCAGCCGTCACAGGCCAGAACGAGCGTCTGGTGGCCACCCTCAAGGAGGCCAGGGACCAGATCGTCGCGCTGAAGGAGGAGGTCGACCGGTTGGCGCAGCCGCCATCCGGATTCGGCGTGTTCCTCGAAAGCAGGGAAGACGGCACGGTGGAGGTCTTCACCGGCGGCCGCAAACTTCGAGTGAACGTCAGTCCAGCGGTGGACGTCGACTCGCTGAAGCGTGGCCAGGAGGTCATGCTCAACGAGGCGCTCAACGTGGTGGAGGCCCTCGGGTTCGAGGAGCTCGGCGAGATCGTGATGCTCAAGGAGCTCCTTGAGGACGGCCGGCGCGCGCTGGTGATCTCGCATGCCGACGAGGAGCGGGTGGTGAAGCTCGCCGAGTCGTTGGTCGGCCAGCCGATCCGGGCGGGCGACTCGCTGCTGCTGGAGCCGCGCTCGGGCTACGTCTACGAGCGCATTCCCAAGTCCGAGGTCGAAGAGCTCGTCCTGGAGGAGGTGCCCGACATCTCCTACGAGGAGATCGGCGGGCTCATGCGGCAGATCGAGCAGATCCGGGACGCGATCGAGCTCCCCTACCTGCACGCCGACCTCTTCCGTGAGCACAAGCTCCGTCCGCCGAAGGGTGTGCTGCTGTACGGCCCGCCCGGCTGCGGCAAGACCCTGATCGCGAAGGCCGTCGCCAACTCCCTGGCCAAGCAGGTCGCGGAGAAGACCGGCCAGTCCGGTAAGAGTTTCTTCCTCAACATCAAGGGTCCCGAGCTTCTCAACAAGTACGTCGGCGAGACCGAGCGGCACATCCGCCTGGTCTTCCAGCGGGCCCGTGAGAAGGCCTCCGAGGGCACCCCGGTGATCGTGTTCTTCGACGAGATGGACTCGATCTTCCGGACCCGAGGCTCGGGCGTCTCCTCCGACGTCGAGAACACCATCGTTCCCCAGCTCCTGTCGGAGATCGACGGCGTCGAGGGCCTGGAGAACGTGATCGTGATCGGCGCCTCCAACCGCGAGGACATGATCGACCCGGCGATCCTGCGGCCCGGCCGTCTGGACGTCAAGATCAAGATCGAGCGGCCGGACGCCGAGGCGGCCAAGGACATCTTCTCGAAATACCTCATCGAAGACCTCCCCCTCCATCCCGAGGACCTCGCCGAGCACGGCGGAAGCCGCGGGGGCACCATCTCGGGCATGATCCAGCGGGTGGTCGAGCGGATGTACACCGAGAGCGAGGAAAACCGCTTCCTCGAGGTGACCTACGCCAACGGCGACAAGGAGGTCCTGTACTTCAAGGACTTCAACTCCGGCGCCATGATCCAGAACATCGTCGACCGCAGCAAGAAGATGGCGATCAAGCAGTTCCTGGAGTCCGGGCAGAAGGGCCTGCGGATCCAGCATCTGCTGGCGGCCTGCGTGGACGAGTTCTCCGAGAACGAGGACCTGCCCAACACCACCAACCCCGACGACTGGGCCCGCATCTCCGGCAAGAAGGGCGAGCGGATCGTCTACATCCGCACCCTCGTGACGGGCAAGCAGGGCACCGAGGCCGGCCGATCCATCGACACGGTGGCCAACACCGGCCAGTACCTCTAGCACCACCTGGCGACACCGGCAACGCGCGCGACGGCGCGGTCCCCCGGCCGGGGGCCGTGCCGTCGTCGTTCTCCGGCCCCGGCCCCTGGTTCCCGTCCGTCACAGAAGTGAAGTGACGTCACATGGAACCCAATTGATCAAAATGCCGTCCAAGTGGCGTGCGTGAACATTTCGGCCTGGTCGTCAGGTGACCGGCGCGGGGTCTCGCGGAGCGGCTCGGGGGAGCGGCCGCCTCGCCGAACTCGACCTCCTCCGTTTCGTCGCCGCCATGGCGGTGCTCGCCTTCCACTACTTCATCGCCTTCGCCTCGGTGTGGGGTGATCGCCCGTCCGAGCTGTTCCCCGCGATCTCCACGCTGTCCGGTCTCGGCATCCTGGGTGTCGAGCTGTTCTTCATGATCAGCGGATTCGTCATCCTGATGAGCGTCTGGGGCCGGGGGCTGGGCGCGTTCGCCCTCTCCCGGCTGGTGCGGCTCTTCCCCGCCTACTGGGTCAGCGTCGGGGTGACGGCCGCGGTCTACGGCCTGACCGCCGCCACCGCCCTGGACCCCAAGCTCAGCGCCGGGGAGTACGGGGTCAACCTCACGATGCTCCAGCGGGCCTTCGGCGTCTACGACGCCAACGGCGTCTACTGGTCGCTCTGGGTCGAGCTCCGCTTCTACCTGCTGATCTCGGTCCTGGTACTCGTCGGGGTGACGCTCAACCGCTGTCTGGTCTTCATGGGCGTCTGGCTGCTGGCCGCCGGGTTCTTCGCGGGCAGCGAGGACAAGTGGGTCGACCTCGTGGTGATGCCCAAGTACGCGGCGTACTTCGTCGGCGGCATGGCCTTCTTCCTGATGACCAGGCACGGGCCCAAGTTGATCCTGTGGTGCCTGGCCGGGATCAGCGCCGGCCTGGCGGTCAACTCGGCGATCGACCGGGTGGCCGGGCGGATCGAGAAGGTCGGCTACGCCGCGATGCCCGTGCCCGAATGGGCCGTCGCCGCCACCGTGATCTTCTTCTACGTGCTCATGGCGATGGTGGCGCTCGGCTGGCTGAGCCGACTGCGCTGGCGCGGCCTGGTCACCCTGGGCGCCCTGACCTACCCGCTCTACCTTTTCCACACCACGGCCGCCGTCGTGATCATCCCCGCCCTGCGGGACACGCTGCCGCCCTGGCTGACCGCCGTGGTCACCACGCTGGCCGCGATGGCCTTCTCCTACCTGGTGTACCGGGTGGCCGAACGGCCCGTTCAGGAATTCGTCAAGGCCAGGCGCCGCCGGCGGGCCGTACCGCCGTCGGCGCCGCCCTCCCCGCCACCCTGGGAGCCCTTCGCGGCGGGCGAAAAGGCCTCGGTGCCATAACTGTCTGACCACCGGGCATAGTGAAGGGTCTAGGGTCGGGGATATATACGGCGGAGAAGGCAGTCCCGGATGAACAGAGGGTGCGCATGACGGTACGGCGGGTGATGGGCATCGAGACGGAGTACGGCATCTCCGTGCCCGGACAGCCGGGGGCCAACGCGATGGTGACCTCCTCTCAAGTCGTCAACGCCTACCTGGCCGCCTCGGCGGCCAGGGCGCGGCGGGCACGATGGGACTTCGAGGAGGAGAACCCGCTCCGCGACGCCCGGGGCTTCGACCTGTCCAGGGAGGTGGCCGACCAGAGCCAGCTCACGGACGAGGACCTGGGCCTGGCCAACGTGATCCTCACCAACGGCGCTCGGCTCTACGTCGACCACGCCCATCCCGAATACTCCACTCCCGAGTGCACCAACCCGCGGGCCGCGGTGATCTGGGACAAGGCGGGGGAGCGGGTCATGCACGACGCCGCGGTCCGCGCCTCGGCGATCCCCACCAATGCCCCGATCCAGCTCTACAAGAACAACACCGACAACAAGGGCGCCTCCTACGGCTGCCACGAGAACTACCTGATGCGGCGGGCCACGCCGTTCGCCGACATCGTCAGGCACCTGACGCCCTTCTTCGTCTCCCGGCAGGTCGTCACCGGCGCCGGCAAGGTCGGCATCGGGCAGGACTCCCGGAGCGAGGGCTTCCAGCTCAGCCAGCGGGCCGACTTCTTCGAGGTCGAGGTGGGCCTGGAGACCACGCTCAAGAGGCCGATCATCAACACCCGGGACGAGCCGCACGCCGACCCGGAGAAGTACCGCCGCCTGCACGTCATCATCGGCGACGCCAACATGTCGGAGATCTCGACCTACCTGAAGCTGGGCTCCACCGCGCTGGTCCTGGCCATGATCGAGGACGGCTACTTCACCCGCGACCTCGCCGTGGAGAACCCCGTCCAGGCGCTGCGCGCGGTCTCCCACGACCCGACGCTCAGATACGAGATCGCGATGCGCGACGGCCGTAAGCTCACGGCGGTCCAGCTCCAGATGGAGTATCTGGAGCTGGCGCGCAAGTATGCCGAGGAGCGCAGCGGCAACGGCGTGGACGAGCTCACCAAGGACGTCCTGGACCGCTGGGAGTCGGTCCTGACCCGCCTGGCCGAGGACCCGATGCAGCTGTCCGGGGAGCTCGACTGGGTGGCCAAGCTGGAGCTGCTGGAGGGCTACCGCACCCGCGACGGCCTTCCCTGGTCCCATCCGCGCCTGCAGCTCGTCGACCTCCAGTACTCCGACATCCGTCCCGACCGCGGCCTGTACAACCGGCTGGTCGCCCGGGGCCGGATGCAGCGCCTGGTCACCGAGGAAGAGGTCCTGCGGGCCGTCGAGGCCCCGCCCAGCGACACGCGGGCCTACTTCCGGGGTCGCTGCCTGAGCCAGTTCAGCGAGTCGGTCGCGGCCGCCTCCTGGGACTCGGTCATCTTCGACATCCCCGGCCGCGAGTCCCTGCAGCGCGTCCCGACCATGGAGCCGCTGCGCGGTACCAGGGCGCACGTGGGCGAGCTGTTCGACCGCTGCCGCACCGCCGCCGATCTGGTGAACGCGCTCACCGGCGAGTAGCGGCGGTCCGTCCGCGGGGTGGTGGCCGGCAGGGCCGCCGCCCCGCTGTCCGTGCTTCCCGGACGGCCGCGTGGATCGCGTGTTCCGCTGGGCTCTGTCCGGATTGACGGGTGATAGGTAACCGGGATACGTTCCGGGTGTTTTGTGGCGGTGCGAGGGAAATCCGGTGAGATTCCGGTGCGGTCGCGCCACTGTAACCGGCCCTTCGGGGCCGGGAGCCAGGTCACTCGGCCGCCACCGACCTACGAAAAGGGACGCGTCAATCCCGAAGGAGGTGGCCGTGAGCCAGATCTCGGCTCCGCACGCCCAGCCCATCCCATGGATCTCCCTCACCCGCTGGCTGCTCGCCGTACCGGTGCTGCTGCTCATCGCCTACCTGGTCGCCTTCGACCAGGGAGCGGTCTCGCAGGCCGGCGACTACCTGCACGAACTCATGCACGACGGGCGTCATCTGCTCGGCGTGCCGTGTCACTGAGCCGCACGTGATCACCAAACTCATCGTCCGGGGCATGCTCGCCGGACTGCTCGCCGGACTGCTCGCGGCCGTCTTCGCCTACACCGTGGGCGAGCCGCGCATCGACCAGGCCATCGCGCTGGAGGAGGCGGCCGCGGCCGCCGCACCCCACCCCCACGACGAGGCCGGACCCGCGGGCCACTCCCACGAGGAGGGGGAGGCGCTGGTCAGCAGGGACGGCCAGCGCTTCGGCCTCTTCCTCGCCCTCGGCCTGTACGGCGTGGCCGTCGGCGGGCTGTTCGCCCTCGCCTACGCCGCCGTGCGCGGGCGGGCCGGACCTCGATCGGAGCCGGTGCTCGCGATCACTCTCGCGGCCGCCGCGTTCACCGCGATCGTCCTCGTCCCCTTCCTGAAATATCCCGCCAACCCGCCCGCCGTCGGCGATCCCGAGACGATCGACCAGCGCACCGTGCTCTACCTGGTCGCCGTGGTCATCGGGATCCTGGCCGTCGCCGCGGGCGCCGCCACCCACCGCTACGCCGCCCGGAGCGAGCCCTGGCTGCGCTGGACGGCCACGGGCGCCACGACGCTCCTCCCGGTGGCGGCGGCCTGGATCCTGCTGCCGGAGATCGACGAGGTGCCCCAAGGGTTCCCCGCCGACCTGCTGTGGGATTTCCGGATCGCCTCCATCGGCACCCAGGCGGTCTTCTGGCTCGGCGTCGGCGCCCTGTTCGCCTTCGCCGCCCGCCGACGCAGCCCGGTGTGACGGCCCCCTCGGGGGTCACCCGCCTGCTGCTGATCTGCCACGCCTCGACCTCGGCCACGGTGCGGGCCGCGTTCCCGGGCGACGAACCGCTCGACGGACGCGGCCTGCGCCAGGCCACCGGCCTGGCGGCGCGCTTCGGCCAGGGCTCTGCGGCCTGCGCCGCCGAGCTGCGCTGCACCCAGACGGCTGCGGCGCTCGGCCTGCGGATCGACCCCGACCCGCTGCTGGCCGACTGCGACTACGGCAGGTGGGCCGGGAAGACGCTGGACGAGGTCGAGGCCGGCGAACCCGAGTCCCTCGCCGCCTGGCTCACCGACCCCGCCGCCGCGCCCCACGGAGGGGAGTCGATCGCCGGACTGCTCGACCGGGTGGCAGGCTGGCTCTCCTGCCGGGCTCCCGGCCGGACCGTCGCCGTCACCCACCCCCCGTTCATCCGCGCCGCGGTCGTCCACGCCGTCGGCGCACCCGCCTCCGCCTTCTGGCGGGTCGACGTCGCGCCGCTGGCCCGCGTCGCGCTCACCGGGCGGGGCGGGCGCTGGCGGCTGAGCTACCCCGCATGACGACATCCAAGGAGATCTCGAAGGTGCGTGACCCGCGCTATCCCTTCACCGCGATCGTGGGATCGGAGGACCTGAAACTCGCGCTCATCCTCAACGCCGTCTCCCCCCGCGTCGGCGGGGTGCTGGTCCGGGGCGAGAAAGGCACCGCCAAGTCCACGATCGTGCGGGCGCTGGCGGCGCTCCTGCCCACCGTCGACGCGGTGGACGGCTGCCGCTTCTCGTGCGACCCCGCCGCGCCGGACCCCGAGTGCCCGGACGGGCCGCACGAGGTCCGGACCGGAGCCGCCCGGCCCGCACGCCTGGTCGAGCTGCCCGTCGGCGCCTCCGAGGACCGCCTGGCCGGCTCGCTCGACATCGAACGCGCCCTCACCGAGGGGGTGAAGGCCTTCGAGCCCGGCCTCCTCGCGGCCGCGCACCGGGGCGTCCTGTACGTCGACGAGGTCAACCTGCTCCACGACCACCTGGTCGACCTGCTGCTCGACGCCGCCGCGCTCGGCACCTGCTACGTCGAGCGCGAGGGGGTGTCGGTACGGCACGCCGCCCGGTTCCTGCTGGTGGGCACCATGAACCCCGAGGAGGGGGAGCTGCGGCCCCAGCTCCTGGACCGGTTCGGGCTGACCGTGGAGGTCCGGGCGTCGCGGGAGCCGTCCCAGCGGGCGGAGGTGGTACGGCGGCGCCTGGCGTTCGACGCCGAGCCGGCGGGGTTCGCCACCCGCTGGTCCGCGCAGGAGCGGGCACTGGCGGCGCGCATCGCCGAGGCGCGGGCCCGGGTGGCGAGCGTGGTCCTGCCGGACTCCGCGCTCCGGCAGATCGCCACGGTCTGCGCGGCGTTCGAGGTGGACGGCCTCCGCGCCGACCTGGTCACCGCGAACGCGGCGATCGCCCACGCCGCCTGGCGGGGCCGTACCGCCGTCACCGCCGACGACGTGCGCGAGGCGGCCAGGCTCGCCCTCCCGCACCGCCGCCGGCGGGACCCGTTCGACGCACCCGGCCTGGACGAGTCCATGCTGGAGGACCTCCTCAGCCGGGTCCCCGACGAGCCCGACGAGCCCGACGACGACCCGGACCCCGGCGGTCCCGGCGGGGACGGCTCCACCGAGGACGGCTCCGGCGGTGAAGACCCCGGAGGCGTCGGCGCCGCGGAGGACGGTCCCGGCGGGGACGGCTCGGGCGGGGAGGGGACCCGTCCCACGCCTCCCGGCCCCGCGCACGCGGGCCCCGGCAGCGCCGGCGCCCCGCCGCCCGAGGTCCCGTCACCCGGGGCCGGGCCGGCCGCGGGCCCGGAACGGGAGTCCGGCGCCACCCGTCGCGACCAGGCATCCGACGCGGATCCGGCGCGACCGGCCAGGCTGTTCACCGTCCCCGGGATCGGCGCCGGCGCCCCCGGGCGGAGGTCGAGGGCCAGGACCCCCCTGGGCCGGACCACCGGTGCCCGGACCCCCGAGGGCCGTCCCGCCTCCCTGCACCTGAAGGCGACCGTCGGCGCCGCGGCGCCGTACCAGCTCGGCCGCGGCAGGAGCGGCCCCGGCCTGCTGCTGCGGCGCGAGGACCTCAGAGAGGCCGTCCGCGAGGGCCGCGAGGGCAACCTGGTGCTGTTCGTCGTGGACGCGAGCGGATCCATGGCGGCCCGGCAGCGCATGCGCGCCGTCAAGGCGGCCGTGCTGGGCCTGCTGCTCGACGCCTACCAGCGCCGTGACAAGGTCGGGCTGGTCACCTTCCGCGGCACCCGCGCCGACCTCGTCCTGCCGCCCACCTCCTCCGTCGAGGCGGGCGCGGCGCGGCTGCGCGACCTGCCCACCGGCGGCCGCACCCCGCTCGCCGCGGGACTGCTCCGGGCCGCCGAGGTGCTGCGGGTGGAGCGCCTGCGCGACCCCGCCAGGCGTCCGCTGGTGGTCCTCGTCACCGACGGGCGGGCGACCTCCGGCACCGTCGAGGAGTCCCACCGCGCCGCGGGGCTGCTGGCCGGGGTGACGGGCGTGGTGGTGGACTGTGAGAACGGGCACGTCCGCCTCGGCCTGGCCCGTTCCCTGGCGGAACGGATGGGCGCCGAGACCGTGCGACTCGACGACCTCGCCGACCTCGCCGGGATGATCCGCGAGCGGCGGGCCGCCGCATGACAGTGACCGCATGACAGTGACCGCATGACAGTGACCGCATGACAGCGACCGCATGACAGCGAAAGGTGATTGACGATGCCTCAGGGCAGACCGGTCAGCGTGCCCGAGGACGGCCTGACCACCCGGCAGCGCCGCACCCGGCCGCTGCTGATCGTGCACACCGGCCCCGGCAAGGGCAAGTCCACCGCCGCCTTCGGCCTGGCCCTGCGCGCCTGGAACCAGGGCTGGCCGATCGGGGTGTTCCAGTTCGTCAAGTCCGCCAAGTGGCGCATCGGGGAGGAACGCGCACTGCGGGTGCTCGGGGACTCCGGCGAGGGGGGAACGGTCTCCTGGCACAAGATGGGGGAGGGCTGGTCCTGGATCCAGCGGCCGGGCAGCGAGGAGGATCACGCCGCCGACGCCCGTGAGGGCTGGGAGCAGATCAAACGCGACCTCGCCGCCGGGACCTTCCGCCTGTACGTGCTCGACGAGTTCACCTACCCGATGAAATGGGGCTGGATCGACGTCGACGAGGTGGTCGCCGCCCTGGCCGGGCGTCCGGGCGGCCAGCACGTCGTGGTCACCGGCCGCGACGCCGACCCCCGCCTGATCGCCGCCGCCGACCTGGTGACGGAGATGGGCAAGGTCAAGCACCCCATGGACACCGGGCAGAAAGGCCAGAAGGGCATCGAATGGTAGCCCGCCTGGTAGTCGCCGCCCCGGCCTCGGGAGCCGGGAAGACCACCGTGGCGACCGGGCTGATGGCCGCCCTCACCCGCCGGGGGATGGAGATCTCCCCGCACAAGGTGGGCCCCGACTACATCGATCCCGGCTACCACGCCATGGCCACCGGCCGTCCCGGGCGCAACCTCGACCCGTGGCTGGTGGGCGAGGAACTCGTCGCGCCGCTGTTCCTGCACGGCGCGGCCGGGGCCGACCTCGCCGTGGTCGAAGGGGTGATGGGCCTGTACGACGGGGCGGGCGCGAGCGAGTTCGCCTCCACCGCCCATGTCGCCAGGCTGCTCGACGCTCCCGTGGTCCTGGTCGTGGACGCGGCGAAGCAGAGCCGGTCGGTGGCCGCGCTCGTGCACGGGTTCGCCTCCTACGACACCCGGATCAGGTTCGGCGGGGTGATCCTCAACCGGATCGGCTCCGCCCGGCACGAGGACATCTGCCGCGAGGCCCTCGCCGAGAGCGGTGTCCCGGTGCTGGGCGCAATCCGCCGCAGCGACGCCGTCGCCACCCCCTCCCGGCACCTGGGCCTCGTCCCCGCCGCCGAACGCCGGACGCGCGCCACCCGGGCCATGGACGCCGTCGCCGCCCTCGTCGAGGACTCCTGCGACCTGGAGGAGCTGGTACGGCTGGCACGCACGGCCCCGCCACTACGCGCCCGCCCGTGGACGCCCGGCCCGGCCACGGCCCTCACAGGCCCTGCGGCGGCCATGTCCGGCGCGGCGGCCACGCGGACCACGCCGGACCCGGAGAGCGCCCGCCCCCCCGGGGCCCCGGTGCGGATCGCGGTCGCGGGCGGTCAGGCGTTCACCTTCGGCTACACCGAGCAGGCCGAGCTGCTGACGGCCGCCGGAGCGGAGGTCGTCATCTTCGACCCGCTCACCGACGAGGCCCTGCCCGAAGGGACGCGGGGGATCGTCGTCGGCGGCGGCTTCCCCGAGGTCTACGCGGCCGAGCTGTCCGCCAACGAGCCGCTGCGCGGGGAGGTCGCCGCCTTCGGCGGGCCGATCTCCGCCGAGTGCGCGGGCCTGCTGTATCTCGCCCGGGAGCTGGACGGCCGGCCGATGTGCGGGGTCCTGGACGTCGAGGCCGGGATGACCGGCTCGCTCACCCTCGGCTACCGGGACGCGGTGGCCGTCCGGGACTCGGCGCTGACCAGGGACGGCGAGCGGTATCGCGGGCACGAGTTCCACCGCACCGCCGTACGGCCCGCGCCGGAGCGGCCCCTGTTCCGCTGGCGGGGCGGTGCCGACGGGTTCGCCGACGACCGGGTGGTCGCCTCCTACCTGCACCTGCACTGGGCCGGCAGCCCCCATCTGGCCGCCCGGTTCGTGCAGGCGTGTCACCGGGTCCCCGCGACCCCCGTGCGTGGTTCCGCGCCCCCCGCGCCGGGGACGACCCGGCCTACGACGTGAAGGGCCCCGCCGGCAGCCGCGGCGGCGCCACCGCGACCCCCTCCAGCCGGAGGATCTCCGACAGCAGACGCGCCGCCTGACCCGCGGGCATGCGGGCCGCCGGATCGCGCCGGAGCAGCCCTTCGAGGACCGTCCAGAGCGGCCCGGCCTTCGCCGGCGGATCCGGATTCCTGGTCATCGCCGTGCTCAGCACCGCCAGTGAGCCGGACTCGGGGTACGGCGAGCGCCCCTCCACCGCGAAATACAGGCACGCCCCGAACGACCACAGGTCGGCCGCCGGGGTGGCCGCCCTGCCCCGCAGCCGTTCCGGCGCCGTGTAGGCGGGCGCGCAGCCGATCGGCACGGTCGTCGACGCGCTCGCCTCCCCGCTCAGCGCCGCGATGCCGAAATCCGACAGCACCACCCGATCGCCGGTCAGCAGGATGTTGCCCGGGTTGATGTCCCGGTGCAGCACGCCGGCCCCGTGCGCGTGCCGTAGCCCCGACAGCAGCTGGAAGCCGATCCAGGCCGCCCAGTGGACCGGCAGATGACCCAGGTGCCGCACCGTCTCCTTCAGAGTGAGGGCCTCCAGCAGCTCCATCACGATCCAGAGCCGGCCGCCCTCCTCCAGCAGGTCGTGCACGGAGATCACCGCCGGGTGGCTCAGCCGCCCGGCCGAGCGCGCCTCGCGCAGCGCCCGGCGGCGCGCCTCCTCCAGGTCTGCCCCGTGCTCCCGGAAGTACGGCTGAATTTCCTTGATCGCCACATTCCGGCGGAGCCGTGAATCGTGAGCGCGCCACATGATGCCCACGCCGTCCCGGCCCATCGGTGAAGTCAGCTGATAACGACCACCCAGCAGGCGCGTCTTTCCCGTTCCCGTTCCCATGAACCACCCGTTGAAGTAGAAGCCGGGCCCCTCAGCTGATTCATATTTTCATCTGGAACGGTGCACGATGTCGCCGCGATACGTAATTACGCATAACGATTGAGTAGCACGGATGTGGTGAGGTATTGATTTGACTTCTTAAACTCCGCCCGACAATCGGACGGGCCGCCGGTGTGTCCGCGACGCGGTGGAGACGGCCGGATCGGGCCGGTCGCGCCGCGCCGGATCAGGCCGCGCTGGAACAGCGGACACCGGCCAGCATGGCCGAGGTCTGCTCGGCGCTCAGCCGCGCCCTGGGGTCCTTGCGCAGCAGCCCGCGCAGGATCGGCTCCAGGGGGCCCGCCCGGTGCGGCGCGCGCGCCGGCTCCCGCAACGCCTCCACCAGGGCGGCCATCGAGGTGACGGTCCGGAACGGGGTCCGCCCCTCCACCGCCATGTAGAGGGTCGCCCCGAACGACCACATGTCCGCCTCGCGGGTGCCGCCCCGGCCGTGCAGGGCCTCCGGCGCGATGAACGCCGGCGTGCCCCGCATCGAGGTGCTCGCCGCCCCCTCCGGCGCGGCGAAGCCGAAGTCGGCCAGCACCACCCGGTCGCCGGTCAGCATGATGTTGGCGGGCTTGATGTCGCGGTGGATCACCCCGCCGTCGTGCGCGTGCCGCAGCGCCTCCAGCAGCCGGCGCCCCATCGCGGCGACCAGGTCCGCCGGGAGCGGCCCCGCCTGCACCAGCGTGTCGTGCAGGGTCAGGGCCTCCAGGAACTCCATGACGATCCAGAGCCGTTCGGCCTCCTCGGCCAGGTTGTGCACCGTGACGATGCCCCGGTGGCTCAGCCGTGCCGCCATCCGCGCCTCGCGCACCACCCGCCGCCGCCGCTCGGCCGCCTCGGGGCCGGGAGGCAGGGCGATCTCCTTGAGCGCCACTTCCCGCTCCAGTAGCAGGTCGTAGGCACGCCAGACAACGCCGGTCGCTCCGCGGCCGACGGGGGAGACGAGTTTGTACCGGCTGGCGACGATGGTGCTCACCCGTCAATGATCGCAGTTTCGCACCCCCTCGGCCTAACTGGAACGATCCGGGCGTGTCAGAAAAGCTCCGAAATATGCGAATCTACGATGTAAAGGCGGTCAGATGAGGCCGATGCCCAGCGTCAACGTCCCGGCGCCCAGTGACACGCCACCGAGGGCCACCAGCCAGATCAGCCTGTTCGGCTTGGTGTCCGAGGGGCGCACGACCGACAGGAAGAAGCCGATCGGCATGAGGATCGGCGCCGCCACGATCAGGACGCGGGTCAGGGTCTTCAGGTCGCCGGACAGGTCGGCCTGGTCGATGTAGAGCATCGCGACCAGCGCGAAGAGCACCAGGACGCCCGCGTGGGCGTGCCCGGCCCGCCACAGGCCCCGCCGTACCGGGTTGTCCAGGTAGCCGGGGATGTCGCGCATGATGTGCGCGAGCAGGGAGAGTCCGCCGAAGGCGATGGTGGGCACGGTGATCAGGAGCACGCCGGCGGTGCTCAGCGATGACGGCGACATGGGGGCCCTTCCGTTGGATAGTGACGCTAGCCAATTATTGGATAGGAGTGCTATCCAGTCAACAGGGAAGGATTTGCCTCAGGGAGACGGAGAGGGTTCTCTTGCAGGCAGGACCTCGGGGGCGGCCTCGGCGGGCTCCCGCGAAGATCGCGGGACGATCCGCGCGCAATGTCCGCCGGTTCGGGGAAGATATGAATCACAAGCGTCCCCCAAGCGGAGGTGCCACAGATGGCGAGCAAGGACACCGGCGGCCAGAAGCACACCAGCCGGACTGACAAGGAGGTGGAGGAGACCACCACGGTGGACTCCTCCGACGTCCAGGAGCGCAACGAGAAGCTCTCGGACGACGTCGACGCGATCCTCGACGAGATCGACGAGGTGCTCGAGGAGAACGCCGAGGAGTTCGTGAGGAGCTACGTGCAAAAGGGCGGGCAGTAGAGAAGGAGTCCGCTTTCAGGGGCGGGGGTGGGAGTGGATTCGCCGCCGAGTCCGAAAACCCGTCCCGGCCGCGGGACGGCCGGCCCGCTCTCCGAGTCCGGGTTCGGCACGCGGACGGCGGACGGCCGCGCCCGCCACCGCGGGGAGCGCGTCAAGAGGCGCTCCACCGCGAGCCCCCGAAAACGCGCGGCCGGGCAAGGCGAGCCGTCCGGAAACGGCCCGCGGTTTCCGGGGGCACAAATACCATCCGAAATGCCGAGAGATCAAAACGCGAGCCGAATTCACCGATAAACGATCCCAATCGTATGCACCGGCCGGCCGGTGCGCTCAGTCCGCTCTCGTCAGGTGAAGGGTCGCGATCTCGAAGGGGCGCAGCGGCAGTCGTACGACACCGCCGGTGACTTCCAGCCGCTCGCCCGCCACGCCGAGCACGTCGGCGCGGCGGGCGGCATCGAACGGCCCGCGGACGACGGCCTCGGTGGCCGAGGGGTGCTCGGCCACGACACGGATCTCCAGGACGTCGCCGCGCTCGCGCAGCGCCGTGAGCACCACGCCCGTGCCCTCGACGGCGAGGGACGCGGCGGCGTGCCCCCGGGGCATGCCCGGCCCCCCGGCACCCGGGGAGGCGGCGGGGGCGCGGCCCGACCCCGGCACGGCCAGCAGCGCGTGCCGATACTCCTCCGTCAGGCGTGGCAGTCCCGCCTCGTGCCAGGTGCCCGTGTGGGGCAGTACGGCCAGGCGCGCCGTGACCGGTCCGGGGCACTGGGCGGCGGGGGTGGACAGCTGGGGCCCGGCGGGTTCGTCGCGGTAGGCGTTGCGGTTCCTGGACAGCAGGCCCACCGAGCGGATCAGGGTGAGGGCCAGCTCACCGTCGGTCAGCTCGTACTCGGTCACCTGGTCCAGCAGGACCGCCAGGCCGCCGGCGGTGACGAATCCCTCGGCGGGGAAGGTGGGCAGGGGCTCCTCGCCGCAGCCGCCCTCACCGGTCAGGCCGCGCCGTACGACCGAGAGCTGCCCTTCGGAGAAGGACTCCGCCGCGGGGGAGGGGAGGGGCGCGTGCCAGCGGACCCGGTGGTCGCGGCAGCGGTTGTCGAAGGACATCTCCAGGCGCAGGTAGGGCTCGTCCGCGCGGAGCTCGGCCCTGGTGGTGACGGTGACGTTCTCGGTGACCGGCGAGCGGCCGTCCGGGGTGGCGCCGGACGGCCAGGCGTAGTCGCGGCGGATCTCCAGCACCGACACCAGCGGTCCGGCGCAGACGCTCTCGACCTCGACCCGGCGGGGGGTGTCGACGAGGGTGTCGGGGCGGGGC
>NZ_NGFP01000196.1 GCF_002149035.1 Streptosporangium minutum | reverse complement strand
GCCCATGCCCCCCGGCGTCCCCCGTCCGGCCTCATGCATCCGCCGGTGGCGGCAGTGATGACGGGCGCGGAAAGAAGCGGTAAATCGCAGGCCTCGGAATGGATAACGATCTTCATGATTGGGCAGGAAATCCGCACACGCCTTGCGTTCCGGGGAGGTGCGGCATGGCCTGGTCGCAAGACGAGGAGCGACTACTGCTGCAGATAGAGCGTCACCTCATCGATGAGGATCCGCGGCTGGTGGCGCGGCTCGAATCGTTCAACGAGCGCGTCCAGCGCAAGGAGCACGGCCGTCGCAGGCGCGACGCGAAGAAGGGGCGGCCGTCGCGCCGCCCCCGCCGGTCGACGATCGTCATCATGGTCAGCTGGGTGCTGATCGCGACCTTGATCGCCACGCTGCTCATCCTGGTTCTGCGCCACGAGGCCGCCGCGCTCCCGCTGTAGCGTCGCGGAGCCGCCCCTTCTTCTCCTTTCCGGCACTCCCGGGCTCCCGGCGTTCACGGAGCGGCCGCGCGCCCTCCCGGCGCCCCGGTGCTTACGGGGCCGCCGCGCTGCCCGGGACGGCGCCGGCGGCGCCGTCAGCCCAGACCGCGCAGGAACCGCGCGGCCACCGGGGCGGCGACCGCGCCGCCGCCCGAGCCCTCCTCCACGATGACCGCGAAGGCCAGGTCGCCCCGGAATCCGATGAACCAGGCGTGGGTCTTCAGCGCGTCCTGCGGGCCGTACTCGGCGGTGCCGGTCTTGCCCCGGGTGCCGGAGGGCAGGCCCGCGTCCTTGGCGGTGCCCTTGGTGACCACCGCGGACATCATCTTGTGCATCTGCGACGTGACGCCCTCGGGGAGCTCCTGCGGCTCGGACTTCTGCTGGACGGAGGGGACCAGCGTCGGCGGTCGCCAGGCGCCGTCGGCCAGAGCGGCGGCGACCGAGGCCATCAGCAGCGGGCTGGCGGTGATCCGGCCCTGGCCGAAGGACTCCGCGGCCAGGTCCGCGTCGCCCTCCGCCTTGGGGAAGCTGCCCTTGGCGGCCGGGACGCCGATGCTGAGCGGCTTGTTGAAGCCGAACAGCTCCGCGGCGCGCAGCAGCTTGTCCGCGCCCAGCCGCTTCTGGGTCAGCGGGGCGAAGGTGGTGTTGCAGGAGTAGGCGAAGGAGTCGGAGAAGGTCACCGACCCGTATCCGGCGTGGTGGGAGTTGCGGATCGGCAGGCCGCCGATGTTGACGTCCTTGGGGCAGGTGACCTGCTCGCCGGGGGTCATGCCGGCGGCCAGCAGCCCGACGGCGGTGATCGCCTTGAAGGTCGACCCGGGAGGGTAGTTGCCGTCCAGCGCCCGGTTGAAGCCGCCCTTGTTGTTGACCACGGCGAGGATGTCGCCGGAGGACGGCTTGATCGCGACCAGCGAGGCGGTCTGCTTCAGGTCGCGGACCGCGTCGGCCGCGGCCCGCTGGATCCGCAGGTCCAGGCTGGTCTCCAGCGCCTCGCCCTTCTCACCCTCGATCTTGTGGATGGGCTTGACGGTCTTCTTGTCGGCGGCGACCAGCTGGATCTCGGTGGCGGGCGTGCCCGCCAGGCGTCGCTGGAAGGTCTGCTGCAACCCGCCCCGGCCGATCGCGTCGCCCACCTTGTAGGAGGAGCCGAGCTCCTTGAGATCCTTCTCGGTGGCCTTGTCCAGATACCCGACGAGCTGCTGCACCGAGCCCCCCGCGTCGCCGCCGTCGATGCGGTCGCCGCCGGCGGCGGTGATCGCCGCCCGCTCCGGCCACTTGGCCTTCAGCGCGAACGTGGCGCCGGCGGTCATGTCGGGGTGCACGGCCTTGGGAGACCACTTGACCCGCCAGTTGCGGTCGACGACCGCCAGGTCCAGGACGCCGGCGTAGCTCCACTCGCCGATGTTCCTCAGCTTCAGCGTGGCGGTGTAGGCGGCCTGGCCGGCGCCGTCGCCGGTCTCGCGCACCGAGTCCAGCCGCACCGCGGTGCCCTCGACCGCGAGGCTCTTGCGCATGTCCTCGTAGATCTTGTCGAACGCGGGATCGGCCGCGGCGAGCTCGGCGCGCATGGCGGTCAGATCACCGCGCTGCCACGCCTGGGTGAAGCGCTGGGCGGTCTCCTGGGGGGTGCCGCGGGTGTGCAGGAACCACCAGGCTCCGCCCCCGGCGGCCCCCGCCACCAGCACGACGGCCACCGAGGCGACCGCGATCTTCTTGCCACGCTGCACCTGACTACCCCCAGTTCTCTGGCCCCGAAGGCCGCAGCCTAGCGCGGTCAGGGCACCGCGTCCCGGCAAATGATCATTCGCTCCGGGTACGGCTGGGCGCGTAGCTCGGCACGTACTCCTGCCCGGACAGCTCGTGGATCGCCGCCATGATCTCGTCGGTCACCTGGCGCCGGTCGCGCGCGCTGGTCTCCGATCCGGTGAACGTCAGCGGTTTGCCGATCCGCACCCCGACCCGGCCCAGCTTGGGCACCGAGGCGCCGATCGGGAGCACCGCGTCGGTGCCGCTCATCCCCACCGGGATCACCGGTGCGCCGGTGGCCAGGGCCAGCCAGGCGACTCCGACCTTGCCCCGGTAGAGGCGGCCGTCGGGGGAGCGGGTGCCCTCGGGATAGATGCCGAACAGCTCGCCGTCCCTGAGCACCTGCGCGGCCGCGTCCAGCATGTCCTGGGCGGCGGTGGGACTCTGCCGGTCGATGCTGATCTGGCCGGTGGCCCGCATCCACGTCGCGGTGACGGGGTTGCCGGTGAAGTATTCGGACTTGGCGACGAAGCGGACCTGGCGCGGGAGCACCAGCGGCAGGAAGGTCGAGTCGAGGATGGAGAGATGGTTGGAGGCCAGGATGGCCGGACCCGACCCGGGCACGTGCTCAACCCCGGTGACCTCGGTGGGCCACAGCAGGTGGAGGAAGGGGGCGCTGACGATTTTGGTCAGGCGATAGAGCACGGGCTCTCCTCATGGGACGGGTTCACCACACTAAGTGGTTGCCTGACGGCCGATGGTTGTGCGCACCCGCACAAGCACGGCCTCCACGTTTGTAGCCCTCCTCCAAAGCCCCTCCCCTTTCCAGGGGGGAGTCCGGAAAAACGAAACGCCCCACGGGCGCCGGGGCGCCCGTGGGGCGGAAACGTTTAGTGCCGATGTGGCGGTCGCCTCCTCGGCGAGAGGCACAACACGGCTCCAGCCGAACGGTATTCCGTGAAGGCGGTAATTTGCGGCCCGGGGGACACAAACCACATCGGCACGATTACTGTAACCGACGCCCGCCGGTAGTTATTCCACATCGGGTCACCGGCGTGTCCAGTGCGGCTGGGCGACTCCCGCCACCCGCAGGTCACGGCCCTTCAGGGCCACTTCGGCGAACTGCCACAGGATCGCCCCGGTGGGGGCGTGGATCACGATCGAGGGGCCCAGCGGCATCTGCAGCAGGCTCCGCCCCTCCTCGTCCGTCCGCCAGCGCGGCACCCCCGGCGCCAGGAACCGTTCCAGCGGCACCCGGTGGACGGAGGCCACCTCGTAGGGGTCGCGGCGGGGTCGCTGCCGCCCGCCGAACGCCACCACCGGAGTGATCACGAATCCGGAGTCGGTGACGAAGTCGTCCAGCAGCCCGGCCACCTCCACGTTCCGGACCGACACCTCCTCCTCCAGCTCCCGCAGTGCCGCCGTCACGGCGTCCTCGCCCTCCTCCAGCCCGCCCCCGGGCAGTGCCCACTGCCCGGGGTTGCGGCCGTGGGCGCCCCGTTTGATCACGATCGTGTACGGCCCGCCCCCGTCGTCCTCCAGCACGCACACGGTCACCGCGGCGTGCCGCAGGCCTTCGGCGAAGGGGAGGGCCCCCTGCCGCCGGAACCCGGCCAGGTTCGCGGTGACGCGGGAGCGGAGCTCGTCCATCGGGGGAAGCGGGGCCATGGCCGCCACGATCGCACACGCGTCCTCCCGCCGTGGAGACCGGGCGCCGCGGTCCGGCGGCGCCCCCATGAGCGGGCCGGCCACGGACGCCGTCCGGGGACGCCGTTCGAGGAGCGGCGCCGGGGGAGGGGCGGCTACGGGAGCCGGCCGGTTCCGTATGCTCCCATGACGTACGTCCGGCGCGCGGCCGCCGCCGGAGCCGCCGATCCCGGGGAGGGACCTGTATGGAGACCGAACGTCTGATCATGCGCAGGTGGCGGGAGGCCGACCGGCGGCCGTTCGCGGAGCTGAATGCCGACCCCGAGGTGATGGAGCACTTCCCGGCGCCCTCACCCGTGAGCAGTCCGACGCCATGGTGGACCGGATCGAGTCGGCGTTCGACGAGCACGGCTACGGACTCTGGGCGCTGGAGGTGCGGGCCACAGGGGAGTTCGTCGGCTTCACCGGGCTGGCGTGGCAGACGTTCGAGGCGCACTTCACCCCGGCGCTGGAGGTCGGCTGGCGGCTCGCCCGCTCCGCCTGGGGGCGGGGCTACGCGAGCGAGGCGGCCCGGGCGGCGATCGGGCACGGCTTCGGCCCGGCGGGGCAGGACGAGATCGTCTCCATGACGGCGGTGGCCAACCTGCGCTCCCGGGCGGTGATGGAGCGCCTCGGCATGACCAGGGATCCGGCCGACGACTTCGACCACCCGCGGGTCCCCGCCGGCAGCCCGGTCCGGCCGCACGTGCTCTACCGTCTCAGCCGCGACGCCCGGCGATGAGCATCTCGACGCCGTCGAGCAGCCGTTCCAGGCCGAACTCGAAGAGCTGCTCGGGCGGGACGTAGGCGGCCTGGTAGGTCTCGCCCACGGCCCCGCCGACCTTGACGGCCGTCGGGTAGGCGGCCGGGTTGAAGATCCTCTCGAAGACCGGCCGGTGGGCCTGCCACCACTGCTCGTCGGTGACGCCGGTCTCCTGCTCGACCCGTGAGGCCGCCACCGCGCCCCGCACGGTGCTGTGCACGTGACCCAGGACCAGGCTGAGCACCGACTCCATCTCGATCTCGGTCAGGCCGG
This sequence comes from Streptosporangium minutum, assembly GCF_002149035.1. Taxonomy (GTDB): domain Bacteria; phylum Actinomycetota; class Actinomycetes; order Streptosporangiales; family Streptosporangiaceae; genus Streptosporangium; species Streptosporangium minutum. The sequence continues at coordinate 12,365 of NZ_NGFP01000196.1, read as the reverse complement.
TGCCGGCGATCGTCCCGAGCTCGTAGTCGTACTTCGCCATGAGGTTGGGCCCCAGGGGCGGGCGTCCGGTGTCGACCTGGAGCATCCACGGATGGCGGCGGCACAGCTCCCAGTTCTCCCGGGCGACGAGCGTGAGCCGGGCCCGCCAGCCCCCGGCGACCTCCTGGGGGCGGGCCGTCTCGCCGTAGACGGTGTCGAGCATGACGTCGAGCAGCTCGGCCTTGCCCGGCACGTAGGTGTAGAGGGACATGGTGCCGACCCCGAGCCGCTCGGCGACCCGCCGCATCGACAGGGCGGCCAGCCCCTCGGTGTCGGCGATCTCGATCCCGGTCCGCACGATCCGGTCCACGCTCAGGTCGGGCTTGCCCTTCCGGCTGGCCCGCTCGCTGGTCCGCCAGAGCAGCGCCAGGCTGCGCGCCGGATCCCCATTGCCGCTGTGTTCCATCGGGGTGAGCCTATCGGTCACAGCGGCCTGGGGGCGGGCAGGGTGATCCTGTCGACCGCCTCGCGGCGGCGCCGCTCGGGGCGCCGGTCGTAGCGGGCCGTGGTGGCCGGCGAGGAATGGCCGACGAGCGCCTGGGCGGTGGCCAGGTCCACGCCGGCGTCGAGCAGCTCGCCGATGAAGGTGCGCCGGAAGTCGTGCGGGGTACGCGGCATGGCTCCCGCCTCGGCCAGCCGCTTGGCCAGGATGTCGGCGATCGCCTGTCCCGTCATGGCCGCGGGCCCGCCGTCCCTGACCCGGAGCCGCCCGGAGCCGCCGATGGGGGAGAACAGCGCCCCCGCCGGACGCCCCCGTACGGCCAGCCAGCGCTCCAGCCGGCCGACGGCCTCGGTGGTGAGATAGACCATCCGCTCCTTGTCGCGCTTGCCGCGCACCCGCAGCGAGCGCGATCCGGGGTCGTAGTCGCCCAGCGTCATCCCGGCGATCTCGGCGCGGCGGCAGCCGGTGGAGTAGAGCACCGCCAGCAGGGCGGCGTCGCGGACCCCGGCGGGGGAGTCGTCGCGGTCGCACGCGGCCAGCGCCGCGCCCACGACCTCGGGCGGGACGTGCTGCCCGGTGGGCAGGCGGGTGTGCTCGACGGTCGGCAGGTCGGCGGCGCGCTGGTACTCCTCGGCGGTCATCTGGCCGAGCCGCCAGGCCTCGCGCAGCACCCTGCGCAGCGCGACCAGGTGCTTGTTGACGTAGGCGGGCGACCAGCCGCGCTCGGTCATCAGCGCGCGGATGCGCACGGTGTGCTCGTAGCGGAGGAGATGCCAGGGCTGGCCCGCCCCGGAGGAGACCTCGTCGCCGGAGACGAGAGCGGCCAGGCGGTCCAGGCAGCCGCGCATGGCGCGGCGGGACTCGGCGCTGGACAGGGAGTCGAGGTAGACCCGGTAGGGGTCTCGCGCGGGTTCGACGGGGGGCCGGGGTGACTCGGGTACGACAGGCACGCTCACGCCGCAGACCCTATCCATTCTTGTTAATCTACATTGTAAAGGCATCGGGCCGGATAAAAAAGATCATGAATATGCGAGCCGCGCGGGAACGGGGCAGGATCGTCCCATGACGGACGGACGAGTGACGGCGGTGAGCCGCAGCGCCACGCACACCTTCGGCAAGACCGGCCGGCCGGGCATCCGGCTGCTGGCCGGGCTCGGCGTCGAAGGCGACGCGCACCTCGGGGTGACGGTGAGGCACCGGTCCCGGGTGGCCCGGGATCCGACCCAGCCCAACCTGCGCCAGGTCCACCTGATCCCTGCCGAGCTCCACGACGAGCTGGAGGACGCGGGATTCTCCGTGGCGGCGGGTCAGCTGGGGGAGAACATCACCACCCGGGGGGTCGACCTGCTCGGCCTCCCGGTGGGGGCGCTGCTGCGGCTGGGCGGCGAGGCGAGGGTGGAGATCACGGGACTGCGCAACCCCTGCCTGCAGATCGACGCCTTCCGGCCGGGCCTGCTCAGGCAGGTGGTGAGCCGGGACGAGGCCGGCCGGCTGGTCCGCAGGGCCGGAGTGATGGGCGTGGTGGTCGCCGGCGGCGAGGTGCGGCCCGGCGACGCGATCGAGGTGGAACTGCCGCCGCCGCCGCACCGGCCCCTGGACCGGGTCTGACCTGGCGCTCGATGTCCGCCGGGGCCACTCTGTGATTGGGTGGACACAATGAATACCTCATCGCGGGCTGCGGCCTACCTTCGTGCCTATGACGAGCAGCTACGGGGCAGGCCGGTGCCCGGCCGTACGGCCGAGAGGGTGGGGCCGGTGCTCCGGGTCGTCTCCGACGGGTACGGGCAGGGGTTCCTGACCTACCGGGACCTGGGCGGGCTGGACGGCGAGGAGCTGGACGCGTTCATCGCGGGTCAGCGTGACTTCTTCACCGGGATCGGCCGGTCGGTGGAGTGGAAGTACCACGGCTACGACCTGCCGGTGGATCTGCCCGGGCGGCTGACGGCGGCCGGGTTCGAGGCCGAGGAGCAGGAGACCGTCATGGTCGGCGAGGCGGCCGCGCTGGCCGCGTCCCCCGTGCTCCCGGAGGGGGTCCGGTTGCGGGAGGTGACCGGGCGGGCCGATCTGGAGCGGATCCGGGAGATGGAGGAGCTGGTCTGGGAGGCGGACCGGAGCTGGCTGCCCGACCTCCTGGAGCGGGACATCGCCGGACCCGGCGATCGGTGCGCGGTGGTGGTGGCCGAAGCGGGCGAGCGGGTGGTGTGCGCGGCGTGGATGCGCTTCCACGAGGGCACGGACTTCGTCTCGCTGTGGGGTGGCTCGACGCTGAAGGAGTGGCGGGGGAGGGGCGTCTACCGGGCGATGGTGGCCTACCGCGCGGGGCTGGCGGTGGCGCGCGGGTTCCGGCTGGTGCAGGTGGACGCCTCCGACGACAGCCGTCCGATCCTGGCCAGGCTGGGCCTGGAGGCGATCGCGACGACGACGCCCTACGTGTGGGTGCCGCCGACCGTCTGACCTGGGGAAGTGACCGGAGCGGGGCGACGCGCCCGCCGAGCCGGTCGGGGATCCGGCTCCGCCGCTCGGACGCGGTCGTCGAGGGCGTTCGGGCGTTCCAGGGCGACGCCCACGGCCTCGGTGCGCGGGCCGCCGTCGACGTCCGCCGGTCGACGGGACGGTGGACGTCGGGACGGTGGACGTCGGCCTTCACGTCAAGGTCGGGCGCCAGCCTCCGAATGATTGGGAACGGACTATTCCATTCTGATATTCTGGAGACCAGGCGGAATCCGATGAGAGGACACACATGCCCGAGGTGCTCAGCAGGCGCGCGCTCAACCGGGCCACCCTGGACCGGCAACTGCTGCTGACCCGGGCGGAGCTGCCGGCGTTCGACGCGATCCGGCACCTGTACGGCATGCAGGCCCAGGCGCCGAACCCGCCCTACATCGGGCTGTGGAGCCGCCTGGCCGGGTTCGGCCACGAGGACCTGGCCCGGCTGCTGCGCGAGCGCACGGTGGTGCGGCTGGTCCTGATGCGTTCCACCATCCACCTGGTCACCGCGGACGACTGCCTGGCCCTGCGCCCGCTGCTCCAGCCGATGCTGGCGCGGAGCCTGCGGGGGAGCGCTCACGGCAAGGGGCTGGCCGAGCTCGACCTGGACGAGCTGGCCGCCGCGGGCCGGGCCCTGGTGGACGAGACCCCGCTCACCTTCCGCGAGCTCGGGGAGCGGCTGCGGGAGCGGTGGCCGGAGCGCCCCGCGGACGCTCTGGTCAACGGCGTGCGCAACATGGTGGCGCTGGTGCAGGTCCCGCCCAGGGGCATCTGGGGTGTGGGCGGGCAGCCGGCCCACACCAGCGCCGAGGCCTGGCTGGGCCGCCCCCTGGACGGGCGGGCCTCCCTGGAGGAGATGGTCCGCCGCTACCTGGCCGCCTACGGTCCCGCCGCGGTGATGGACATCCAGCAGTGGTCGGGGCTGACCCGGCTGGGCGAGGTCGTCCGGGGCATGGGGCTGCCGCGCTTCGTGACCGAGGAGGGCGCGGAGCTGGTGGATCTGCCGGAGGCCTCCCGGCCGGGCCCGGACACCCCCGCCCCGGTCCGCTACCTGTCGGAGTTCGACAACATGCTGCTGTCGTTCGGCGAGCGGACCCGGACCCGGATCATGGCGGACGAGTATCGCGCGAGGGTCTTCACGGTCAACGGCATCATCAAGGCGACGGTGCTGGTGGACGGGTTCGTGCGGGGCCTGTGGAAGGTGGTCCGGAAGCGGGACGAGGCGGTGCTCGAGGTGGAGCTGTTCCAGCCGGTGTCGGCGCGGGAGCGGGCGGAGCTGGAGCGGGAGGGGATGCGCATGCTGGATTTCGCCGCCGCGCCCGCGAAGGTCCGCGACATCCGTTTCAGCTGAACGTCCCCCGGAGGGTCCGGACGGCGCGACCCGACCGGCGGGTGGCTCCGGCGGGTGACTTCCTCGCCGACGGGCCCCGCCCGTCCCGGTGCCCTGCCGCTGCCGCGTCTCGCCGGAGGCGTGCCCGGCCTCGGACGGCGCCGCCCGGCCCGACGTGGCACAGGCCTCGACGCGGCGCCGGGTGGACGGCTCCGCGCGCGCCGGCGCGGAGCCCTTCGCGGGTGTCACCGAGCGGAGCCGTTCGCGGGTGTCACCGATAGGAGTCGATGAGCCGGGCGAGATGCCGCCCGGCGATCTCCAGTGGTGCCTCGCTCTGTGAAACCTGCGCGGACATCTCCGCGCCCTCCAGCGTGTTGATCACCGTGTGTGCGAGATCGTGCGCGACGTCCTCGTCGAAGCCGGATCGGCGGAGTTTGTCGCGGACCAGGCCGCGCCAGTTCTCGAAGGCCTCCTCGGCGGCCCGCTGGATGTCGGGGAGGCGCCCCGCGCTCTCCAGCGCCGTGGTGGTGACGGGGCAGCCGTCGAGCCAGCCGGAGTCGCGCAGCCCCGTGGACAGGTCACGGGCGCAGACGATGATCGCCGCCGCCGGATCGTCCACGCGGTCGAACACCGTGCGCAGGAGCTCGGTGAACTCCCGGTCCCCGTGGCGGACGGCCTCGACCGCCAGCTCCTGTTTCCCGCCGGGGAAGAAGTGGTAGACCGAGCCGAGCGTCGCCTCGGCCTCCCGGGAGATCTCCTTGAGGCCGGTCGCCCCGTATCCCTGCCGCTGCATCAGCCGGGAGGTCGCCCGGATGATCCGCTCCCGGGTGCCGATCTCGTGCTTGGTCGCCATCTCCTCAGCTTAGTGAATAGAGCGCTCGTTCTATCGCATGCTAGTGTCCTCGTTCTAAATAGAGCGTTCGTTTTAGTTCGTGGAGGAGAGATCGATGAGCACGAAGTCCGTGACCGTGATCGGCCTGGGACCCATGGGACAGGCGATGGCCGACGCCTACCTGGACGGCGGCTACGAGGTGACCGTGTGGAACCGTACGCCTGGCCGGGCCGACCGGCTGGTGGCCCGCGGTGCCCGGCGCGCGCCGACCGTCGAGGCCGCGCTGACCGCCAACGACCTGGTGGTGCTGAGCCTGACCGGCTATGACGCGATGTACGCCGTCCTGGAACAGGCCCCCTCCGCCGCCCTGGCCGGCCGGACCGTGGCCAACCTCACCTCCGACACCCCCGAGAAGGCGCGTCAGGCGGCGGCGTGGTTGGCCGAGCGCGGCGCCGTGCAGATCACCGGCGGCGTCCAGGTGCCGCCCCCGGGGATCGGCAAGCCGGGAGCCTCGACCTACTACAGCGGCCCCGAGGATGCGATCGAGGCCCACCGGTCCGCCCTGGAGGTGCTGACGGACATCGACCACCTCGGCGAGGACCCGGGCCTGGCGGCGCTGTTCTACCAGATCGGGATGGACATGTTCTGGACGGGCATCCTGAGCTACGTGCACGCCCAGGCGGTGGCCGAGGCCAACGGCATCTCGGCGGAGCGGTTCCTCCCCAACGCCGTGAAGACCATGGACTTCCGCTACTTCCTGGAGTTCTACGCCCCGCGCATCGCCGCGGGCAACCATGAGGGGGACGTGGACCGGCTGGCCATGGGCGTGGCCAGCATGGAGCATGTCCTGCACACCGTGGAGGCGTCCGGCGTGGACGCCTCCCTGCCCGCGGCCGTCCTGGACGTCTTCCGCCGGGGCGTCGCCGCAGGACACGGCCAGGACAGCCTCACCAGCCTGATCGAGGTGCTGAGGCGGTGACCGGGACAGCCGGTCGGCGGCCCCGGCCCCGTCCGGCTCCGCCGTACGCCCTCCTCAGGGTTTCTCGCGCGGGCGGTTGAGCGCTCCGGCGCGCGCGGCGGCGAGCGCGACCCGTGCGGCGTCGTCGGCGGTGGTCTCGTCGACGGTCTCGGCGGTGATCAGCAGCCGGAAGTAGATCGGGGCGGCGAGGGTCTTGAGGAGCTCGTCGGGGTCGGTGCCGGCGGGCAGCTCGCCGCGCTCGACGGCTCGGGCGATGACCGGCCGCGACCTCCGGAGGCGGTCGTCGAAGAGACGGCGCCGGAGGTCGGCGATCTCCGGCACGCGGACGGCGTCGGAGAGCATCGTGGCGATGACGGCCTGGCCGGTCTCGCCGGTCATCGTCCTGACCAGTGAGCGCGCGAGTTCGCGCAGGTCCGTCTCGACGGCATGGGTGTCGGGGGCGGGGATGTCCGCCGCGATGTGCTCGCCCAGCGCGTCGACGACCAGGCTCTCGCGGTCCTTCCAGCGCCGGTAGACCGTGGTCTTGTGGACCCCCGCCCGATGGGCGACGTTGTCGACGGTCAGCGCGGCGTAGCCGCCCCCGGTCAGCTCGGCGAGCGTCGCGGCGAGGACGGCCGCGCGTACCTTCGGGCCACGGCCGACGGGGCGCGCGCGATCCGAGGGGGAGGGGCCGGGCTCCAATGCGACTCCTGGTTGCCTTGTCGGTATGCCTGTGACGTCGTCACCCTATCGCAACTCGAAGTTGCGGTATTTTCCGGCCGGTTGGATCCGGTCCTCGATCCACCGCCGGCGCAGTGGCCGGCCGGCAACGTGTGCCCGTTGGAGACCGGGCGGGACCGGTCGGCGGAGGCGGTGCCCGCCCGGCACGGCACGCTGTCGCAGGCGATGATCGGTTGTCCGCGGGAGTCCGTTCACGGTCCTGCGACTCTAGGAGGCGATCGTCTGCCGGTCGGAGGGGGCGTAAGCCCGGAGGAAGATGTCGACGGCGACGACGGCGTCGGACGCGATAAGGACAAGGCCCTGTCCGGCGCCCGTCTCATCGCGGCCGACCTGAGCCTGGTCAGCGAGAACCGGCGCGTCATCGACGAGATCAACGCCGCCTGTCCGGCCGTCGACGCACTCGTGCTGTGCGCCCGGTACTTCCGCTCCGCCCGGTCCGTCACCGCCGAGGGATTCGAGGCGACCTTCGCACTGGAGTACCTGAGCCGCCACCTGCTCAGCCACGGCCTGACCGATCCCGGGGTCATCGTCAACCTGTCCGGACCCGGCGTCCCGATCGGCCGCATCCACTGCCCGAATCGACACCTCGCCCGCCGCCCCGCTCAGCGCCTTCATGCGGAGCGAGCCGATCAGTCTGGACCACCCGTCGTTCTCCTCCGAGGCCGCCGCGCGCCTCAGCGACCTCACCCGCCACCTGCTGAGCTCCCTGGAGGGCTGAACACGTGACCACCACATGGACGGCGGCCTTCAGATCCGCCCCGGTCGGCGCGTACGAGCCGATGACGGGAACGGACACGCCGGCGCGTCAACGAGTGGATCCGCGCCCACTGCGACACCGTCGCAGACCTGGATCGCGCGCTGCATGACCCAGCCGCGCCGGCTGTCCTGCGGCCCGCCTACGACTCCGGCGATCACATCCATCCCAACGACGCGGGAGCCGAGGCCATGGCCGACATGCTCGCCAGAGTCATAATCGCGTCCGCCTGAACGCAGCGACCGGGTGGGTGCCGGCAGCCGCCGGCACCCACCCGGTGATGAACCAGGTGGTCGGCCCCCGGCCTCGCCGTCGCGCCTGGCCAGTTCTGAGCGGCGGAGACTCCGCGCGCTACTCCCTCCCGGCGCCGCACCAGCACCCGATGCGCCTAACGGAATGAAGCGGTCTTCTTCCGGCACCCGCTGGGCGGATGAGGTTGTCGGTACGCGCAGGGTTGACGCGCTCCAGTTGACACGTATCTTTCATTTAGGAAAGTTTCCTAAGAATTTTCTCTGTTGCAGATCCCCGAAGTAAGGCGCGAACCGGGGCGTACGGAACGTGAAACGGCCATCCGTCACCAGTGCTAGGAGAGGGTATGAGAAGAACCCTGAGCGTCCTCGCCGCGACCGTGCTCGCGGCGGGAGTCGTTACCGTCGGGTCGAGTGCGCTGAGCCCGGCGTCGGCAGGAGTGAATGACTGCGACTACACCTTCGGTCAGAACTCGTTCTCCGCCCGATGCGCGACGAACGGTCCCGCCTACGAGTTTCGCGCGTGGGTCCAGTGCGTCAACGGCCGTAGGGACGGCGGCTGGGTGACGACCAACAGCGGCCAGTGGAGCACGGCGAGCTGCGGACCATGGTGGATCGACCGCCTGAGTTACGGCACGGACGTGCGCCCGCTCTCCTGACGCGGGTACGGCGGTACCGCCCCTCGTGGCGGTACCGCCGGGGCGTGGCCGGCTGCGGTGCTCCCGGCGAAGAGCTCCTGTCGAAATCACGATCTTCGCCCGCGCCTCCCTCTCCGGCTGGTCACCTGCCTCTTCCGCCGGCGCGGAGATCGCGGAGACGACACCCGGCGACGGCATCGGCCGAGCCGGTTCAGCGGGAAGGCGGTCGCCACGCGGGCGGGCGCTGCGAGGCCGCTTCAAGGCCATTTTGTGTAATTGGCCGTTCTGTCGCCGGTGTGCGCGCGGGAGGATCCGCCTATGGTCTCTGTCACCGCTGTCATCGGCCTCGGGGCGATAGCCCTCGGGATGGTCCTCACCCCTGGACCCAACATGATCTATCTGATCTCCAGGTCGGTGACGCAGGGGCGTCGCGCCGGCCTGATCTCGCTGGCGGGCGTCGGCGCGGGGTTCCTGGTGTATCTGACCGCGACGGCGGCGGGCATCGCGGCCCTCTTCACCGTGGTGCCCGCCCTCTACACCGCGATCAAGATCGGCGGGGCGGTGTACCTGCTGTGGCTCGCCTGGAAGACGGTACGGCCGGGCGGGCAGTCGGCCTTCGCACCGAGCGAGCTGCCGGTGGACCCGCCGCGGCGGCTTTTCTCCATGGGGCTGCTCACCAGCCTCCTCAACCCCAAGATCGCCATTCTGTACGTGTCGCTGCTTCCCCAGTTCATCGACCCGGCGCGCGGCGATGTCGCCGTACAGGGCCTCGTCCTCGGGCTGACCCAGATCGTCATCGCCCTGTCGGTCAACGGCATGATCGTGCTGTCGGCGGGGGCGATCGCCGGGTTCCTGGGCCGGCGGCCGTTCTGGACGCGTGTGCAGCGCTATCTGATGGGTGCCGCGCTGGCGGTGTTCGCGCTGCGCATCATCACCGACCGCTCGCGCGTGACGATCGCAGCCTGAGAGGCCGGCGACGCCGGCGGCCGGCGCGTGGTGACCGTGGGATGAGAGGCGCCGCAGGCCGTCGGCGCGAGGGGACCGCGGATGAGAGCGGCGGCGGCGTCACCGCCCTCCGCCCCGAACAGCACCGATCGGGTGCCGCCCCCTGTTGCCGGGGCGTATTCGACCGGGAATCTACACTTCTGAAGTGCTCGCCTCCCTCCTCGCCTTCACGGTCGTCGCACTGATTCTCACCGTCTCTCCCGGCCCCGACACCGTGATCGTGCTGCGCACCACGGTCTCCTCGGGCCGCAGGGCCGGGTTCCTCGCGGGTCTGGGGGTCAACCTCGGCTGTTACGCCTGGGGCGTCGCCACCGCGCTCGGCCTGACCGCCCTGCTGGCCGCCTCCGACGCCGCCTACACCGCCGTGCGGATCGCCGGTGTCGCCTACCTCGTCTGGCTCGGCGTCCGTGCGCTCTGGAACGCCCGCCGCGCCGTCCCGGCCGAAGCCGCCGGGGCCGCGGACGGCACGGGCGGCGGCGGTCCTCCCGTCCGGGCGCTGGCGATCATGCGCACCGGATTCGTCACCAATCTGCTCAATCCCAAGGTGGGCGTCATCTATATGACCCTGCTGCCGCAGTTCGTCCCCGCGGACGTCCCCGTGCTGCCCGCGACCCTGCTCCTGGTCACCATCCACAACCTGCTGGGCGCGGCGTGGTTCGCGATCGTGGTCCTCGCCGCGGGCCTCATGCGGCGCGGCCTGAGCCGGCCGGTCGTCCGCCGTCGCATGGAACAGCTGACCGGGCTCGTCTTCATCGGCTTCGGCATCCGCCTGGCCGCCGAGTCCGGCTGAGCCACTCGGGCGGCTTCGTCCTGGGCGAGGCTCCGCCGAGGCCGGACCGGCCTCGGCACGTTCCCGCGCACCTCCTGACCGATCCCAGCCAGCCGCCGCGCGGGGGCTCTCGCAAGGCCGGGATTTTGCGGGAAGTGTGGATTATCCGTAACCGGAGGTGATCATGGGCACGGTGAGGACGCGGCCGTGGCGCGCACCCGGGAGCCGATCGCGGAGCCCGCGTCAGGCAAGGAGCCGACGTCATGAACGACTCCATCGACTCCATCGACCTGACCGCTCTGGTGAAGATCATGGCGACCGGCCTCGTCGGTGGCGCCGGACTGGTCGCGCTGTACGCGCTCGGCCTCGCGGGCCTGTCGGCCGCGGCCGGCGGCACCCGGCCCGGTCGCCGGCGGCTGTTCGGATGGTTCCTCGCGGGGACGTGTTTCCTGATCGTCGTCATGGGGGTCGGCCTGGGACTGTACGCGCTGTTCGAGCGATGAGCCGTAGCCGCGCCGCCCGTCCCGGATCGCCGCGGCCCCGGTCGGCGGCGGCCGAGCTGGGAGGACCGCCGGCCAGGGCGGCCGGCGCGGCTGTCGTCGAGCCGGCCGTGAAGGACCGGGCTCGGCAAGCCCGCTCCGGCCGTGAAGGACCGGGCCCGGCAAGCCCGCTCCGGCCGTGAAGAGCCGGACCCCGCAAGCCCGCTCCGGCTCAGTCGCGGAGGAGTTCCTCGGCGACCAGACCGGCGCCGATCCCCAGCAGCCATACGTCCTTGGCGACGACGAGGCCCTCCTGGGTGGGACGCAGGCTGCCTTCCTGCCGCAGGCCCGGCGTCCTCAGGTAGAGGCCGACCAGCCCTCCGGCGAAGGCGGTGAGCGCGGCGCCCGCCAGCAGCGACGGCACCAGCGGGATCAGCAGCGCCGTGCCGACGGCGATCTGCCCCCTGGCGAGCCACCGCGTGAACTCCTCGGGGTCCATGTCCTTCAGGAAGGGGTAGGCCGTCGACGCCATCGCGTGGATTTGGGCGGCTCCCTCCGCGGAGGAGTCCGCCAGGGTCAGCCCCGAATTCAGGATGAAGGCGCCCGTGGCGAGCCGGGCCGGAAACTGATGGGGGCGGGCCAGGATCCGCATGAGTCCTCCCAATGGTCGGCAGAGCCGTAAAAGCATGCTCCTTCCCCGGTTCTCGCAGGTCACCCGCTTATTAATCGTTTCTTGAACATGGCCGGGCCGGATGGCCCGCCGCGTCGGGAAACTCGGGGACCGGCTCCGCGCACCGTGCGCGACCGCCGTACGGGGTATTCCGTAGGGGGTCTTCCGTACGGCGGCGCGCGGGCGGAGGGAGGGGCCGGTCGGCTCAGGGCAGGATCTCCAGCCGGACGCCGGCGATGTCGTCGTACAGATGCGGCGTGGAGGTGACGATCCGCCAGCCTCCGCGCGCTTCGGCCAGGACGACGGCATGGGCGGCGGCCAGGACCGCCACGATCTCGGCCTCCGCCGCGACGCCCGGCGCGCGCCGCTCCAGGTTCGCCGTCATCTTCCGGCCGATCTGGGCCGCGCTCAGGACGTCGGCGGCCGGCAGCCCCCCGATCGTCACCACCGGCACCGCGAGCAGTGCCTCGGCCTGCTGGGGCCGGAGGCCGGCCAGGCACTGCGCGGCCACCGCCGGCAGGAGAAGGGTGGTGTTACGCAGAACCGACTGCCGGACGATCTCGCGGCCGTAGTCGCTCTTGGCGTCGAGCACGTGATGGACCGCGTCGAGATCGAGGACGTGGCCGGTGAGCCCTTCGGGCTCGGCCGTCACGCGACGTCCCGTGCGGAGTCGAAGAGCCGGTTGGCGCGCTCCCGGTCGGCGTCGGTGATGCCGTCCTGCCAGCCCGGACCCCACAGCCGCTCCAGGGCGGCCATGCCGTCCCTGATGCGGCGTTGTTCGCGTAGCGCGTCGGCGATGTAACCCGAGGCGTTGCCGGACTCCTGGGCCTCGTCCGCGAGATCATCCGGGAGGGAGATCGTGATCCGCTTAGTCATACTGGGGAGGGTAGTTGAGTCATACTCCCGCCGTCCACGGGTCGGCGGCGCGTGGAGCGGCCGGCTGTGGTGATCATCGTGGCGGGACGAGGGGACG
>NZ_NGFP01000195.1 GCF_002149035.1 Streptosporangium minutum | reverse complement strand
GGGACGTACGCCGGGGCGCGGCCGGCGGGCTTCGGCGAGGTCGGACGGTATAGCCTTGGGGCCGTGATCAGGGTTGGGGTTCTCGGCGCCCGAGGGCGCGTCGGTATCGAAGTGTGCAAGGCCGTCGAGGCGGCGGACGACCTGGAGCTGGTCGCGGCCCTCGACAAGGACGACCCGATCGAGGGTCTCACCGGCGCCGAGGTGGTGGTCGACTTCACCCACCCCGACGTGGTCATGGGCAACCTCGAATGGTGCGTCTCCCACGGCATCCACCCGGTGGTCGGCACCACCGGCTTCGACGCCGGGCGCCTGGCGACCGTCAGGGGCTGGCTGGACGACAACCCCGGCGTGAACGCGCTGATCGCGCCCAACTTCGGCATCGCGGCCGTGCTCATGATGCACTTCGCCCAGCAGGCCGCCCGCTACTTCGACTCCGTCGAGATCGTCGAGCTGCACCACCCGAACAAGGCCGACGCGCCCTCCGGCACCGCCCGCCGTACGGCGGAGCTGATCGCCGAGGCGCGGCGCAAGGCCGGGGCCGGGCCGATGCCCGACGCGACCAGCGCGGAGCTGGACGGGGCCCGGGGCGCGGAGGTGGAAGGCGTTCACGTGCACTCGGTACGGCTGGCCGGGCTGATCGCCCACCAGGAGGTGCTCATGGGCGGTGACGGGGAGACCCTCACCATCCGCCACGACACCATGAGCCGTTCGTCGTTCACGCCGGGCGTGCTGCTGGGCGTGCGCCGGGTCGGGGAGGTCCCGGGGCTGACCGTCGGCCTGGAGCCCCTGCTCGACCTCTAGCCGGGCGCGATCGGCGGCGCTCCGGGTTCGAGTGGAGGGGCGCGGCGATCAGGGGTAACCTGAGCGCCGCTCAATGCCGAAAAGTCCGGTATTCGCCGCCGGCGGCGTCTTCCGGATCCGTGTCGCCCCTCGCCCAACATGGAGATACAGCGTGTCAGCTCCCGCGGACGTCCTCGTCGCCGACCCGTCACCGGCGCGGGCGGGCACGCGGAGCGGGCGCCGCCCGGAGATCGAGGGCCTGCGGGCGGTCGCCGTCCTGCTGGTGGTGATCTATCACATCTGGCCCCGACGGGTCTCCGGCGGCGTCGACGTGTTCCTCATGCTCACCGGCTTCCTCATCACCGGTTCCCTGCTGCGCACGGTGGAGCGCCGGGGCCGCGTGGAGTTCGGGGCGTTCGCCACGCGTCTGTCGAGGCGGCTGCTGCCTCCCGCCGCGCTGGTACTGCTCGGGGTGCTGGGCGGGACGCTGCTCTGGCTCCCGCGGACACGGTGGTACGACACGCTGCACGAGGTGTTCGCCTCGGCGCTGTACTACGAGAACTGGAGCCTGGCGACCTCGGCGGTCGACTACCTGGCCGCCGGTTCGGCGGCCAGCCCGGTCCAGCACTTCTGGTCGCTGGCGATCCAGGGGCAGTTCTACCTCCTGTGGCCGCCGCTGCTGGCGCTGGTGGCCGTGCGCCGGAGCTGGAACCCCCGGATGGCGTTCCTCGGTGTGATGGGCCTGGTCTTCGCGGGCTCGCTCGCGTACTCGGTGCTGCGGACGGCGGCCGACCAGCGGTGGGCCTACTTCGACACCGGGGCCAGGCTGTGGGAGCTCGCCCTCGGCGGCATGCTCGCCGTCGCGTTGCCGTACCTGCGCCCGTCGCGCGCGGTCCGCGTCGCGCTGGGCTGGATCGGCCTGGCCGCGCTGGTCTCGTGCGGCCTGCTGCTCCAGGTCTCCACGGTCTTCCCGGGCTACGCGGCCTTGTGGCCGACCGGAGCCGGCGTGATGATCATCGTTGCCGGGGTGACGGGCAGCGCCTACGGCGCCGACCGGCTGCTCACCCTGCGTCCGGTGATGTACGTGGGGAAGATCTCCTACTCGCTGTACCTGTGGCACTGGCCGATCTTCGTCTTCTACCTCACGGAGACCGGCCGCACGGCGGCGAGCGCCAAGGGCATCGCCCTCATCCTGGTCGTCTCGTTCGCGCTCGCCGCCGTCACGACGCACCTGGCCGACCGGATGACGCCCCGCGGCACGGCGCGCTCGGCCGTGCTGGGCCTGGCGTGCCTGCTGCCGGTGCTGGCCACCGCCGCCGTGTGGGCCGTCCGGCTGGAGGACCAGACGGGGGAGAAGGGCGGCATCGTCCCCGCCCCGGCCATGGCCGCCCGCGACCGCCCGCAGACCTACGCCGACGGCTGCAACCAGGTCACGCAACGCGACGAGGTGCTGACGTGCCGGTACGGCGCCGCGAACCCGAGCCGCACCATCGCGCTCGTCGGCAACTCGCACGCCGCGCACTGGTTCCCGGCGCTGCACAGGATCGCCGACGCCAACGGCTGGCAGGTGGTGAACCTGACGAAGGGGGCGTGCGCGCTCTCCACCGATCCGCAGCGTTACCAGGGCAAGGCCTATCCGTCGTGTGACAGATGGCAGAAGGGGGTCATGGCGGAGCTCGGGCGGCTCAAGCCGGACCTCCTGGTCACCACCGCGACGATCTCCAGCCCCTTCGAGCGGGGTGAGACGCTCCCGGCCGGCTACGTCCGGCGGTGGCGGCAGCTCGGCGCGATGGGCATCGACGTCCTGGCGATCCGGGACACCCCGCGGATGTCCTTCGACCCCCCGGAGTGCGTCGAGGTCAAGGGGGTGGAGGCGTGCGTGGACGACGAGCGGCGCAGCCTCGCCGCGGTCTCACCGGCCGCCCGGCTCCGCCGGCCACCGGCCAACGTGACGTTCGCCGACTTCAACCACCTGCTGTGTCCCGCGGAACGCTGCCGCTCGGTCATCGGCGACCTGATGGTCTACTCCGACAAGGGACACATCACCGCCACCTTCATGCGGAGCCTGGCACCCGCCGTGGAGAAGGAGGTCCGGCGGGCGCTCGGCTCCTGAGACGGCCGTGCGGGCCGGCCGGCCCGGGTCATCCCGGCGGTCCGGGAGGCGCCGCTGTATTCTGCGGTTTCATGACAGACACCCGATCTTCGGCGCAGGCCGAGGTCCGCTGGGCCGAGGCCGGAGAGCTGGACGAGCTGGCGGCGGTGGAGACCGCCGCCGACGGGGTGTTCGCGGCGGTGGGCATCACCTTCCCGCCGGGCACCACGATGATCGAGGAGACCGACGACCCGTCGCGGGTCCTGGTCGCCGGGACCCCGCCCGTCGGCTTCGCCATGATCGGCTGGGTGGACGGCGCCGTCCACCTCGACCAGCTCGCCGTCCACCCCGACCACGGGCGCAGGGGCGTCGGCGGGCGGCTGCTGGAGGCGGTCTGCGACCACGCGGCCTCGGCGGGGGCGGACGCGGTGACGCTGACGACGTTCCGCGACGTGCCCTGGAACGGGCCGTGGTATGCCCAGCGGGGTTTCGACGTGCTCGATCCGGCCGAGTGGGGGCCGGAGCTGGCCGCGCTGGTCGTCCATGAGCGGGAGCTGGGCATCGAGCTCGCGCCCCGCGTCGTGATGCGCCGGGCCCTGAGGTCGTGAGATGTCCCCACGGTTGTGATGCGCCGGGCGCTGCGGTCGTGAGATGTCTCCACGGTTGTGATGCGCCGGGCCCCGCGGTCGTGATGCGCCGCGTCCTGTGAGAGCCGCCCCCGGGGGTGTTTCTGGTGCCGTCCTGGTCTTTCCGGTATCTTTGACTCTCAGGTCGAGAGGCGCTGCAACGGGTTCAGGCCCGCCACGCTCGGCCTTGATCCTCTCTCCTTGACCTTTCTCAAGGGCGCCTCCCATAACGGGAGGTGGTCCGGTGGATACGTCCATGAACCGCGGCGACGAGCGCGGGCGGGGTGCCGTCCGGCACACACCCGGCGCCGGTGACTCCGGGGCGCCCGGCGCGCACCCGGTGGCAGGGGCGGGCGGCAGGACACAGGCCCTGCGGGAGCTTCTGAACCAGCGGATCGTGGTGCTCGACGGCGCCTGGGGGACGATGCTGCAGGGCGCCGCGCTCACCGCGGACGACTACCGCGGGGAGCGGTTCAAGGACCACCCCCGCGATGTGACCGGTGACCCCGACCTGCTGAACCTGACGCGGCCGGATGTCGTCCTCGACGTGCACCGGCAGTACCTGGCGGCGGGCGCGGACATCACCACGACGAACACCTTCACCGCGACGGGCATCGGCCAGGCCGACTACGGGCTGGAGTCGCTGGTGCGGGAGATGAACCTGCGGGGCGCCCAGCTGGCGCGCCAGGCCGCGGACGAGGCGGGCGGGCGTTTCGTCGCCGGCTCGATCGGTCCGTTGAACGTCACGCTCTCGCTGTCCCCGCGCGTGGAGGACCCGGCGTACCGGGCGGTGTCGTTCGACGAGGTCCGCGCCGCGTACGCCGAGCAGATCCAGGCGCTGTCCGACGGCGGGGTCGACCTGCTGCTGATCGAGACGATCTTCGACACGCTCAACGCGAAGGCCGCGATCGCCGCCGCCCGCGAAGTCGCCCCGCACCTGCCGCTGTGGATCTCGGTGACGATCGTCGACCTGAGCGGGCGCACCCTGTCGGGGCAGACCGTCGAGGCGTTCTGGAGCTCGATCGAGCACGCCGATCCGCTGGTGGTCGGTGTGAACTGCTCGCTGGGCGCCGAGGAGATGCGCCCGCACGTCGCCGAGCTGTCACGGCTCGCCGGCGTCTACACCGCCTGCCATCCCAATGCCGGTCTGCCGAACGCGTTCGGCGGCTACGACCAGACACCGGACGAGACCGCGCGGCTGCTCGGCGAGTTCGCCGCGTCGGGAACGGTCAACGTCGTCGGCGGGTGCTGCGGGACGACACCCGCGCACATCGCGCGGGTCGCGGCCGCGGTGTCCGCCCTCCCGCCGCGCCCTGTCCCGGCACCGCCGGCGCGCACCAGGTTCAGCGGTCTGGAGCCCTTCGAGATCGGCGCCGACACCGGGTTCGTCATGATCGGGGAGCGCACCAACGTCACCGGCTCGGCGCGCTTCCGGCGCCTGGTCGAGGCGGGCGACCACCAGGGCGCCGTCGACGTCGCGCTGGAGCAGGTCCGCGGCGGAGCCAACCTGCTCGACGTCAACATGGACGCCGACCTGCTCGACAGCGAGCAGGCCATGACCACGTTCCTGAACCTGATCGCGACCGAGCCGGAGGTCGCCCGCATCCCGGTCATGATCGACAGCTCGCGGTGGAGCGTGCTGGAGGCCGGCCTCAAGTGCGTGCAGGGCAGGGGCGTCGTCAACTCGATCAGCCTCAAGGAGGGCGAGGAGCCGTTCCTGGAGCAGGCGCGGCGCATCCGGGACTACGGCGCCGGAGTGGTCGTCATGGCCTTCGACGAGCAGGGGCAGGCCGACACCGTCGAGCGCAAGGTGGCGATCTGCGCCCGCGCCTACGACCTGCTCACGCAGCGGGCCGGGTTCCCCGCCGAGGCCATCGTGTTCGACCCGAACGTGCTCGCCGTCGCCACCGGGATCGCCGAGCACAACGGCTACGCGAAGGCGTTCATCGACGCGCTGCCGCTGATCAAGCAGCGCTGCCCGGGAGCGCGGACCAGCGGCGGCATCTCCAATCTTTCGTTCTCCTTCCGCGGCAACGACGTCGTGCGCGAGGCGATGCACTCGGCGTTCCTCTTCCACGCCGTGCGCGCCGGACTGGACATGGGCATCGTCAACGCGGGGCAGCTCGCGGTCTACCAGGACATCCCCGCGGACCTGCTGGAGCTCGTCGAGGATGTGATCTTCGACCGGCGGGCCGACGCCACCGACCGGCTCGTCACGTTCGCCGAGACGGTGAGCGGGTCCGGCACCCGCCGTACCGTGGACCTGTCCTGGCGCGACGCGCCGGTGGAGCAGCGCCTGGCGTACGCGCTCGTGCAGGGCATCGTCGACTTCATCGACGCCGACACCGAGGAGGCCCGGCAGCGGGCGGCCCGCCCCCTCGACGTGATCGAGGGACCGCTCATGGACGGCATGAAGATCGTGGGCGACCTGTTCGGCGCCGGGAAGATGTTCCTGCCGCAGGTGGTCAAGAGCGCGCGGGTGATGAAGCGCTCGGTCGCCTACCTGGAGCCCTACATGGAGGCCGAGAAGGAGCAGGCGCGGTTGGAGGGGCGCGTCGACACCGGCCGCGGCCAGGGGAAGGTGGTGCTCGCGACCGTCAAGGGCGACGTGCACGACATCGGCAAGAACATCGTGGGCGTCGTGCTCGGCTGCAACAACTACCAGGTCATCGACCTCGGTGTGATGGTCCCCGCCGCCGTCGTCCTCGACACCGCGATCGCCGAGGGCGCCGACGCCGTCGGGCTCTCGGGGCTGATCACCCCGTCGCTGGACGAGATGGTCACCGTCGCCGCGGAGATGCAGCGCCGCGGGCTGAAGCTGCCCCTGCTGATCGGCGGGGCCACGACGTCACGTCAGCACACCGCGGTCCGCATCGCCCCCGCCTACGACGGCACCACCGTGCACGTGCTCGACGCGTCCCGCGTCGTCGGCGTGGTCTCGGACCTGCTCCACGAGGACCGGGCCGAGAAGCTGGCGGTGAGCAACCGCGCCGAGCAGGAGCGCCTGCGCGAGCAGCACGCGACCAGGGAGCGGCGTCCCCTGCTGACCCTCGCGCAGGCCCGCGCGAACCGTGAGCGGGTCCCGTTCGACGACCTGCCGGTCCCCGACTTCACCGGCCTGCGCGCGGTCCAGCCGGACCTGACCACCCTCCGCGGGATGATCGACTGGCAGTTCCTCTTCCTCGCCTGGGAACTGAAGGGCAAGTATCCGGCGATCCTCGACCAGCCGGTGGCCCGCGAGCTCTACGACGACGCGAACACCCTGCTCGACCAGATCATCGCGGAGGGCCACTTCCAGGCCCGCGGCGCCTACGGCTTCTGGCCCGCCCACTCCGAGGGCGACGACATCCTGATCGACGCCGGGCCGCTGGCCGCGGGCGGCCGCGGGATCCTCCGGCTGCCGATGCTGCGCCAGCAGACGGCCAAGCCCGAAGGCCGGGCCAACCGGTGTCTCGCCGACTACGTGGCCCCGGCCGGAGATCACATCGGCGGGTTCGCCGTGGCCGTCCACGGCGCCGAGGAGCTCGCCGCCGCCTTCGAGGCCCGGCACGACGACTACCGGGCGATCATGGTGAAGGCCCTGGCCGACCGCCTCGCCGAGGCGTTCGCCGAGCACATCCACCTCCAGGCCCGGCGCGCCTGGTACGAGCCGGACGCCGACCCCCTGATCGAGGACCTGCACGCCGAGCGCTTCCGGGGCATCCGCCCCGCGCTCGGCTATCCCGCGAGCCCGGACCACAGCCAGAAACAGGACCTGTTCGACCTGCTCGACGCCAAGCGGCTCGACATGGCCCTGACCGAGTCCTTCGCGATGACCCCCGCCGCCAGTGTCAGCGGGCTGCTCTTCGCCCACCCGGAGTCGCGCTACTTCACCGTGGGACGCCTCGGCAGGGACCAGATCGAGGACTACGCCCTCCGGCGTGGCCTCGGCCTTCCCGAGGTCGAGCGCTGGCTCCGTCCCAACCTCGCCTACGAGCCCGGCTGAGCCCTCCGTACCCGCGGCTGAGCCTCCGTACCCTTTCGGTACTCGGAAGGAGCCCGCCGTCCCGCTCCCGGAGCGGGCCGGCGGGCGGGCCGGTGCTCGCCGCCCGCCCGCCGCGATGCCGGTAGCATCGCTGGCGTGAGCCGGTTCCGTGATGAGTTGTGGCAGGTCGTCGAGGGTGTCTACGCCGAGATCCTGGCTCACCCGTTTCTCACCGGGCTGACCGACGGGACGTTGCCGCGCGAGGTCTTCCGGCACTTCGTGGTGCAGGAGACGCACTTCCTGCCCGACTACGCGCGGGCGCTGGCGGCCTGCGGGGTGAAGGCGGCGGATCCGGCCGCGGTGCAGCGGTTCGCCGGGGACGCGGCGCGCACGGTCGAGGTGGAGCACAGTCTCCATGTGGAGCTGCTGGCCGCTTTCGGCATGGACGAGGGCGACGCGCGAGGCGAGGGCGCCGCCCCCACCACCGTCGGCTACGGCTCCTACCTGCTGCGCGCCTGCCATCTGGGCACCTTCGCCGAGGCGCTGGGCGCGATCGTGCCCTGTTACTGGATCTACGCGAGGGTCGGCGAGGAGCTGCTGAAGCAGTCGTCGCCCGACCCGCTCTACGCCTGGTGGATCGAGACCTACGGCAACGAGCACTACCAGGAGACCGTCGCCGGGGTGCTGGACCTGCTCGACGAGGTCGCCGCGACGCTGCCCGAGACCGACCGCGCGAGACTGTGCGAGCACGCGCTGACCACCGCGCGCTACGAGTGGCTGTTCTGGGACGCGGCGTGGCGGCGCGAGTCCTGGCCGGTCTGAGCCGCGGCTAACCTACAGATATGCGCCTGCGGGACCTGTGCCAGGCCGACCACCTGGGGCTTAAGGTGCTCAGCGGTCACGATCTGCTCGATCGCCGGGTCCGTGGCGTCGCCACCACCGACCTGATCGAGCCGGGCCGCTTCCTCAAGGCCGGCGAGCTCGTCCTCACCGAGCTGACCTGGCACGACGGCCCCGAGTCCGCCAGACGCTTCGTGGCCGCGCTGGTCGAGGCCAAAGTCGCCGCGCTCTGCTCCGGCACCGCGCTCAAGGTTCCGCCCGCCGACCTCATCGACGCCTGCGCCGACGCGGGGCTGCCGATGCTCGCGCTCGGCGTGGAGGTCTCCTTCAGCGCTCTCACCGAATACGTGCTGCGCGCCCTGATCGACGAGTTCGGCTCCGCCCCGAGCCGGCCGTACGGCTCCCGCAGAAGGCTGGCCAGCACCCTGGTGGACGGCGGCAGCCTGAGCAAGGTCGTCACCACGGTGGCGGCCGAGCTGGACGTGCCCTGCTGGGTGGTGTCGGCGACCGGCCGGGCCGTGGTGGGCTCACAGCCGCTGCCCGAGGGGGCCGGTGAGCGGCTGGCGCACGCGTTCCTGTCCGCGCGTTTCCTCCCCGGTACGGCGGTGCGGGCCGACGGCACCGTGCTGTCGGTCTTCCCGGTCAGCAAGGGGGCGCCGCACCGGATCGCCAACTGGTTCCTGGCCTACGCCGGGGAGCAGGTGCGGGCGGGCGGCGAGCACGAGGACCTGATCGTGGAGCTGGCCGCGCTGGTGGCCCTGGAGCGCTCCCGGCTGGAGGCGGCGCAGCGGATCGAACGGCGGGTGCTGGACCAGCTTCTGGGGCTGCTCGCCTCCGGGGACGCCAACCTGCCGGGTGTGGTCTCCCGGCTGCACACCCTGCACATCGAGACCGAGGACGGCCTGCTGGCGGTGGCGCTCGCGGTCGAGGGGACCGACCGGGCGGACGAGGTGGGCGTCGCCGTGCTCGACGAGCTGCTGCGCCCGCTGGCGCCGGGGGTCGCGACGGCGGTGGGCGGGGAGGCCGTCGCGCTGGTCCCGCTGGCGGGCAACAGCGCCGCCGAGCTGACCTCCCACATGCTGGCCGGGGCGGCCACGCTGGAGGCCGGGCTGGGCGATGCCCGGATCACGATCGGCGTCAGCAGCGTCACGACGGGACCGGCCGCGCTGAGCAGCCTGATCGAGGAGGCCAGGCACGCCCGCACGCTGGCCGAGCTGGGCGAGGGCCGGGTGTCGGCGATCACCGGTGACGACGTCAGCTCCCACCGCTCACTGATCGCCGCGATCCCGGGGGAGCTGCGGCGCTCGTTCCGGACGCGGCTGCTGGGGCGGCTGGAGGAGTACGACACGGCGCACCAGACGGAGCTGGTCGAGACGCTGGAGACGTTCCTGGAGGAGTCGGGCTCCTGGGCTGCGACCGCCGACCGGCTCCATGTCCACGTCAACACGTTGCGCTACCGGTTGAAGCGGATCGAGGAGCTGACCGGCCGGTCGCTCAACGCCCTGGACGAGCGAGTCGACTTCCTGCTGGCGCTCCGGATGCGCTAGCGCGGCGTTCATCGGGCCACTGGGAGCTGTTCGGAGTTCGGATCATGTGGTTGAGGCGAGAAGTTTCAACGCACCCGCCGTGGCAGCGGCCCGGTAGCCGCCACCGGCAGATACGGCTCGATCGAAGCTCAGGCATCGATGCCTCGTCTCGCGAGATCGACTGCGATACCGTCCAGGACACCGGTAAGACCTGAGGCGAACAGGGTGTCGAGGTCCCAGGGGTCGGCGCCTGCGCGCATCGCGGGGGCGAGCCGGGGATACGCCCCGGGTTCGAAAAGCGGACTCTGTACGTGGTTCGAGGCGTTTGTCCCCTGTTTCATGGCAATTGCCGATTGCCGTTCCGCCTCCACGTCGCCGACGTAGGTCAGCGCCACGCCCTGCACGTATGAGGCGAACATGAACATGTACCGGAAAGCGTCGGCAGGTTCGATGTCGAGCCCGTCGAATGCGGAGAAGGCGCTTTCACTGTCCGCCGCGAGAGCCGGGCTGAAGTATGCGCGGGTTGTCACCATGACCTTCGGCAGGATCCACGGGTGGCGGTGATACAGGTCCCAATCGCGGTAGGCGGCGCGCTCGAGGCCGTGACGCCAGTCCCGCGGCGCCGAGTCGGGCAGGGGCACGTCGGCCATCGCGGCCTCCACCATCAGGGCCACCAGGTCGTCCTTGGATGCCACATGCCGGTACAAGGACATGGTGCTCGCTCCGAGGTCCATGGCGACCCGGCGCATCGACAGCGCGTCGAGGCCCTCCGCGTCCGCGATGACGATCCCGGCTCGCACGATGCGCTCAACGGTGAGATGCGGCGCACCGTCGTTGCCCTCCGGGGCACCGGCCGGCGCTTCCGCCCGGCGCGCCCGATACGCCCTCGCCTGGCATGCCCGGGAACAGTAGCGCCTCGGCCGGCCCCGATCCCCGGGCTCCAACGGCTTTCCGCACGCCCCGCAAGCCAGCTGCACCGACACCACCGCACTCCTTTTCGTCACAGCACCACGTTGTGACGAAACTCTACCCCACTGGAGGGGCAGGTGTATGGAGAGAGTAGAGCAGCAGGTCAAAACGTTGTTGCATCGCGTTAGCGTGTATGCGTATCTTGTACGCCAGACCGCGTACAAAGTACACGTCCGGGCGATTGACTCCGACCCGGCCGGCACGACTCAGGAACAAAGGAAATGACTGAAGAAGACAGAAGGGCCGGAGCCAAGGAGTGGGTCGGGCTCGCCGTCCTGGTATTGCCCTGCGTACTGGCGTCCATGGATATGTCCGTCATGTTCGTTGCGCTCCCGTCCCTGACGGCCGCCCTCAAGCCGAGCAGCTCCGAACTGCTGTGGATCATGGACGCCTACGGCTTCCTCCTCGCCGGCCTGCTCATCACGATGGGCACACTCGGTGACCGGATCGGACGGCGGCGGGTGTTGCTCGCAGGCGCCGCAGCCTTCGGCGCCGCCTCGATTCTGGCGGCCTACTCGACCAGCTCCGGAACGCTCATCGCGGCCCGCGCACTTCTGGGCATCGCCGGAGCATCGCTGGCGCCGTCCACCCTTGCCCTGATCCGGAACATGTTCCACGACGCCAGACAGCGGGCTACAGCGGTCGGCGTGTGGACGGCGGGCTTCGCGGGCGGCGCCGTACTCGGCCCCATCATCGGCGGGCTGCTGCTGGAGCACTTCTGGTGGGGATCGGTCTTCCTGATCAACGTGCCCGTGATGATCCTGCTGCTGGTCCTCGGCCCGCTGCTGCTCCCCGAATACCGCGACCCCAAGCCGGGCCGTTTCGACCTGCTCGGCGCCGGCCTGTCCCTCGTGGCCGTGCTCGGCGTCATCTACGGCGTCAAACGGATGGCGGAGCACGGCTTCGGGTGGATTTCCCTGGCATACTGCGTCGCCGGACTCGCCGTGGGGACGGCATTCATCCGCCGCCAGCGCGTGGCCGCGGACCCGATGATCGACATCGCGCTGTTCCGTACCCGCCGGTTCAACCTGCCCCTGCTGATCGACGCGCTGGCGACGTTCGCACTGGTCGGCTTCTCCCTGTTCAACTGGCAGTTCATGCAGCTCGTTCTGGGCATGAGCCCATTCGAGGCAGCCCTGTGGTCGCTGCCCACCTTCCTCGTGATGCCCGTGGGCATCGCCCTGGCCACCGCGATCGCACCCCGCATCGGCAAACCCAACGTGATGGCCGCGGGACTGCTCGTGGCGGCCGCCGGCTACATCATGCTGTCCCTGATCCAGGCCGACTCGGGAGTCGTCTACCTCGTCAGCGCCATGACGGTCGTCGCGATCGGCATCGGCGGAGTCGCCGCCGTGGTCACCGACGTGATCCTGTCCGCCGCACCACCGGAGCGAGCCGGGATGGCCTCCGCCATGGCCGAGACCTCGGCCGAGTTCGGCGGGGCGCTGGGCATCGCGGTCCTGGGCAGCATCGGCACCGTCATCTACCGTTCGGAACTGGCGGCCAAGGCCCCCGACGCCCTCACACCCAAGGAACTGGAGGCAGCGCGGAACACCCTCGGCGGCGCCGTCGACACCGCCGCGACCCTCCCGCAGGGCACCGCCGAAGCCCTGCGGAACGTGGCATTCGACGCCTTCGCGCGAGAGACGCGGATCGCCGCGCTGGTCAGCGTCGTTCTGACGGCGGGTACGGCCATCCTCGTCGCCACCCTGCTCCGCAACGCACGTGTCCGGCCCGGATCCGAGGCCCCGGAATCCGCAGCAGAACACACCGACCGGGACCAGGCGGATGACCTGCCCTCCACGGCAACCTCATCGTGAGCAAAGATCTCGTGGGGCCGTACCGGCGTCGGCACCCGGCACGAACCAGGCGCAGCCGGGCCCGGTGCCGGGTGCCGGTACCCAGGACCGGCGCGGGCGCCTGGTCCTCGCCGGCGCTCGAACCGCTGTAGCCCGATGCCGATCGCTGCGGAGACGCCGAGTTCGGCACAGCGGATCGCCATATGGGAATTGGTGCCCCCGTACGCCGTCACCAACGCCGAGATGCTGAGCGAGAGAACCCAGTCATAGCCGGGGCCCGCCGATTCGATGAGCGCGACGGCGCCGGACGGCGGCGGGCAGGACGCCGGGTTGAGATGGACCTGCCCGGTGGCGTTCTTCGAGCCGATGAAGCTGGGCCTGCCGAAGGTATGCGGACACCGCACCGGGCCTTCTCTCCCGGTGGGCGGCACGGCGGCGCGCCCCGGCGGTTCCGGCCGGGGCGGTCAGCCGGCGGCGTAGGCGTCCAGCTCGGCGAGGTAGGCGTCCTTCAGGTGGCGGGGGAGCCAGGTGATCTCGAAGGCGTTCCTCTCCAGCTGGACGAGGTCCTCACGGGAGAGATCGAGCGCGTCGGCGAGGGCGACCAGGTTCTCCTGGACGTAGCCCGCGAAGTAGGCGGGGTCGTCGGAGTTGACCGTGACGCGCAGGCCGAGGTCGAGCATCCGGCGGATGGCGTCGGCCTTCATCGAGTCGGTCACGTAGCCGTTGGAGATCGGGCACACGGTCAGGCCCAGCCCCCTCTCGCGGATCGCCTCGACGAGCGAGGGGTCCTCCAGGGCGTTGACGCCGTGGTCGACGCGGTTGACGCCGATCTCCTCGATGGCCTGGCGGATGTGCTCGGTGGAGTTCTCCTGGTCGACGTCGCAGTGCATCGTCAGCAGGTAGCCCTCCTGCCGGGCCCGCTCGTAGACGGCCTTGAACTTGACCGGCGGGTTGCCCTTCTCGTCCGAGTCGAGGCCGACGCCGACGATCCACTCGCGGTAGGGCAGGGACTCCAGCAGCGTCGCCATGGCGTACTCCGCCTGGAAGTCGCGCAGGAAGCACATGATGAGCTGCGCCCTGATCCCGAGCTGGTTCTCCGCGTCGATCAGCGCCCGGCGCAGGCCGCGGATGACGATGTCGAACGGCACGCCGCGCGAGGTGTGGGCCTGCGGGTCGAAGAAGATCTCCGCGTAGCGGACGTTCTGCGAGGCGGCCTTGCGCAGGTAGGCCATCGCCAGGTCGTAGAAGTCGGGCTCGGTGCGGAGCACGTCCATGCCCTCGTAGTAGATCTTCAGAAACGAGGGCAGGTCGTCGAAGGAGTAGGCGGCCCGGATCTCCTCGACGGAGGCGTAGGGCAGGTCGATGCCGTTGCGTCCGGCGAGCTCGAACTTGAGCTCCGGTTCCAGGGTGCCCTCGATGTGCAGGTGGAGCTCACACTTGGGCAGGCCCCCGATGAAATCCGTCATTGTCAGCTCCAGGAGAGAATCGGGTCGATGACCTCAAGTTTGACGCAGTCGACCAGGCCCAGGTCGGTGATGGCGTAGTCGGGGATCGCGGTGATCGACAGGAAGAACAGGTACATCAGCGGGGAGGGCAGCGCACAGCCCAACTCGCGGGCCAGGTCGTCCAGGTGGCTCTCGGCCTCGGCCATCTCCCCGGCCGGCAGGTCGGAGACGATGCCGCCGACCGGCAGCGGCAGGAGCCGGCGGACCTCGCCGTCCACGACGACGACCTGGCCGCCGCCGGCCCGCACGACCTCGTTGACGGCCAGGGCCATGTCCGAGCGGGAGGCGCCGACGCAGATGATGTTGTTGTCGTCGGGCGCGGCGCTGGTCGCGATCGCGCCCCTGGTGATGCCGAAGCCGTTGACCAGGGCGACCGGCCTGTTGGAGGTCTTGCCGTACCGCTCGACGACCGTGATGTAGAGCGCGTCCTGTTCCACCGACGGCTCCACGATCCCGCCGGTGACCGGGAGCGTGACGTCGTGCCGCTTGCGGACGAAGACCTGCTCCGGAGACATCCTCATCGACAGCGCGGTGACCGTCGTGGCCCCCTCGGGGGCGCGGAGCACGATGTCCCCGGCGGTCAGCTCGGGGACGGGGAAGGGCCGGACCTCGCCCCGGGCGGGCGGCGCGGAAGGGGTGATCATCGCGTTGTCCCTGGCGACCAGCGCGCCGCCGGCCACGACCTCGCGCACCCGGAAGTCCGCCAGGTCGTCCACGATCAGCACGTCGGCGAACCGGCCCGGCGCGATGCTGCCGACCAGGTGGTCGATCCGGTACATCTCGGCGCAGTTGACGGTGGCCATCTGGATGGCGGTCACCGGGTCCACGCCGGCCTTGACCGCCATCCGGACCAGCTTGTCCATGTGGCCCCCGGCGAGCACGTCGGCGGCGTGCACGTCGTCGGTGCAGAAGGCCACCCGGCGCGCGCCGACCTGGGAGACGACCTTGATGTTCTCCTCCAGGAAGTGGGCGACGCTCGACTCGCGCACGATGGCGTAGATGCCTCGGCGGAGCTTCTCCAGCGTCTCCTCGGCGGAGTAGGACTCGTGGTCCAGGCGGATCCCGGCCGCCGCCAGGCCGCTGATGCGGCGCGGATCCGACAGCGGGGCGCAGCCGAAGACCGGCAGCCGGTGCTTCGCGGCCAGGTCGAGCGCCTCCATGACGGCCTCGTCGCCGTGCTCGACGAACTCCTGGACGGTCTCCCAGATGCCGACGCACTCGGGCCACTCGTGCGCCAGCAGGTGCTCGGCCGGGCCGAAGGTGTGCCCGACGGTCGACTCGGGGACCGTGTAGGGGGCCTTGGCGGGCGCGCCCCACCAGACGCGCATGCCGGTCCGGGCGGCCTCGTCCAGGAAGCCCCGGACGCCGGGCAGGCCGTCCACCACGAGGATCTGGTCCAGGCCGGAGACGACGCTGGTGGTGCCGTAGGGGACGACCAGGTCGGCGAAGCTCGTCACGGAGAGCTTGCTGCACTCGATGTGCAGGTGGCCGTCGATCAGGCCGGGGACGAGGTAGCCGCCTCCGGCGTCGATGACCGCCGTCTCCGGGCCCCGGGGCAGGTCGGGGCCGACGACGGCGATGCGGGTGCCGCTGATGCCGATCTCGGCGGGGTAGGTCTCGCCGGTCAGCACGTTGACGAGGGTGCCGTTGGTGATGATCGTGTCGGCGGGACGCCGTCCGTAGGCGACGTCGAGCAGGATGCGGTCGACCATTTTCGCGGTGGTGCCTTTCGGGTCGGGACGGGGCGTGCGGCTCGGGTCAGGCGGGGACGGGGACGGGAACGGGGCGGCGGTCGAGCGCGGCGTACACCAGGCCCGCCACGAGGAAGCCCGCGAAGATGCTGAAGTCGGAGCCGCCGGTGGCCTCGGAGAGCGGCCCGGTGAAGGCCGTGGAGTTGATCCAGAGCGCCGCCGCGATCATGCCCGCGACCTGCGCGATGATGCCGTTCCAGCGGATGCCGCCGCTGCCGTGGTACGGCCCGCCGTCGGAGAACAGGCCCTCGGCGTCGTAGCGGCCCCTGCGCCGCAGCCAGTCGGTCAGGTAGATGCCCGCCCAGGGGGCCAGCCAGAGGATCAGCAGGCCGAGGAAGGTGTTGAGCATGGTGTTGAAGGAGTCGGAGAACACCGCCACGCAGGTGATCGCGACACAGATCACCAGGTCGAGCACGACCGCGACGGACCGGCTCAGCCTGATCCCGGAGGCCTGCAGGTTCAGGCCGGAGGAGTAGAGGTCGGTGGTGTTGACCGCGAACAGCGTGACGATCGCCAGCAGCAGGTAGGGCACCACGAACCAGGACGGCAGCGCGCCGGGCAGGCCGGAGATGGGGTCGCCCGCGTCCTTGACCACGGTCGCGACGGCCGCGCCGAGCGTCATCAGCAGGATGTACGGCACGAGCCCGCCGAACATCGCGTAGCCGAAGACAGCCTTCCTGCTGGAGCTCGCCGGCAGGTAGCGCGAGTAGTCGCTGCCCAGCGGCGCCCATGACAGCCCGCCGGCCGACATCACCAGCGCCACGGCGATGGTGAACGTGGCGAAGTCGGCGCCGCCGGAGGAGGCGATCTGCACCTTCGGCCCGATGAGCACGCCCATGACGGCGAACATCGCGACGAACACCCAGGTGAAGTACTTCTGCGCCTTCATGACGGCGGCGTGCCCGATCAGCGGCAGCACGAGCTGGATCAGTGCCGCGACGACGATCACGGCGATCTTCAGGCCGGCGCTCTGGCCGGTGACGCCGGCCTGGTCGAGCAGGGCCAGTGAGGCGAAGGTGATCAGAACCATGCCGCCGGCCTCGAAGCCGACCATGTTGATCCAGCCGAAGAAGCTGAGCACCCGGGCGCCCTTGGGGCCGAACGCGGCCCGGGAGACCGCCATGGTGGAGGTGCCGACCGCCGGGCCCTGCAGGCTGGTCAGGCCGACCAGCGGGAAGGCCAGCAGGTTGCCGATGACGATGGCCAGGACGGCCTGCGGGAAGCTCAGCCCCAGGGAGACGACGACCGTGCCGTAGACCAGGGTGAAGATGCCGAGCGTGGTGCCGCTCCAGAGGAAGAGCAGATCACGCGGCCGGCCGTACCTCTCCGACGGCGAGACCAGCTCGATCCCGCGTTGCTCGACGGCCACGGAGCCTCCAACTTTGTCATGGAACATTCACGTTCAGTGAACCAAAGGGGAGGGGGTGACCCTGTTGTCGAAGAGCACGAGCCTGGGAGACGCCGCCTGTAGCCGTCTCCAAGGTGATCGTTCCACCGGGCCAGGGGACGGGGCCGTCGCCGCGGGGCTGAGGGCGCGGGGCCGGCGCCGGAG
>NZ_NGFP01000194.1 GCF_002149035.1 Streptosporangium minutum | reverse complement strand
GGACGGGCACGGGGGCGCGGCTGAAGTAGGAGCGGAGGAAGTCGGCGCTGATGATCTCGACGGTGTCGGACTCCCAGACGAGGCGCTCGGCCTGGTTGGTGCCGTAGGGCGGCTCGACGCCCCACAGGTGGATCCGCACGCCGTAGGCCTGGGCGGCCTCGACGGCCGGGACCATGTCCTCGTCCCCGGCGAGCAGGATCGTGTCGCTCACCGCGTGGTGCCTGGCCAGCGCCTCCAGGTCGCTCCTGATCTGCGCGTCCACGCCCTTCTGCTGGCCCCGGGCGTTGAGGTTGCCCAGGCGCACCTTCACCCAGGGGAGCTGGGCGATGACGCGCTGGTCCACGGTCGGCACGCGGTCGCGGGCGGCGTCGTACCAGTAGATCCTCAGCAGCTCGCCGTGAATGCGGGTCTCCGCGTGTTTCTGCAGTGCCTGGATCAGCTCGTCAGCCGCGACGCGGTATTCCTTGCGTTCTTTGGCACCAAGAAGCACTTCCCCCGCTGCCGCGTACAGATACCCCACATCCACCAGGACTGCGTACTTCGCGGCAACGGGATGGGAGGTGAGGTCCAGGATGGTCATGTCGTCCTCCAGGCCTCGGAACTAGCTGATCGGCTGACTATATGCGCCCATTTCTTAGATAGTCCCAACTCTCGCGCAACTTGACACCCTGTTCTTCGGATCTATCTCGGCAGGGCGCTCGATCTCCATGCACCTTGTCCAACCGGGAGAGGTTTTCGCATGCGATGTGCGGGATTACGCCAGATTTCTGGTTTCCGTACGGCTTTCGCTGCCGGGACGGCCCGCGATGCGAGCGCGACCACCAGAGCGGCGATCTCCTCCTGGGTCGCGTCGCCGTGAACGATCTTCAGGTGCGTCATAGCGGGATGTTCCCATGCTTCTTCGGGGGCAGGGTCGCGCGCTTGTTGCGCAGGGCACGCAGCGCCCTGACGATCCGCACGCGGGTCTCGGAGGGACGGATCACCGCGTCCACATAACCGCGTTCGGCGGCGAGGTACGGGTTGGCGAGAGTGTCCTCGTATTCGGTGACGAGCCGGGCCCGCTGGGCGTCGGGGTCGTCGGCCGAGGCGAGTTCGCGCCGGTAGAGGACGTTGACCGCGCCCTGCGCGCCCATCACCGCGATCTGCGCGGTCGGCCAGGCCAGGTTGACGTCCGCACCCAGGTGCTTGGAGCCCATGACGTCGTAGGCGCCGCCGTACGCCTTGCGGGTGATCACCGTGACCAGTGGCACGGTCGCCTCCGCGTATGCGTAGAGCAGCTTGGCGCCGCGACGGATGATCCCGTTCCATTCCTGGTCGGTGCCAGGCAGGAATCCGGGCACATCCACAAATGTCAGGACCGGAATGTTAAACGCGTCGCATGTTCGGACGAATCTCGCTGCTTTCTCCGAGGCCGCGATGTCCAGGGTGCCCGCGAAACTCATCGGCTGGTTGGCCACGATCCCCACCGGGCGTCCTTCGACCCTGCCGAAGCCCACGACGATGTTGGGCGCGAATTGCGCGTGCACCTCAAGGAATTCGCCGTCGTCGAGGACATGCTCGATGACCGTGCGCATGTCGTACGGCTGGTTCGCCGAATCCGGGATCAGCGTGTCGAGCTCGCGGTCCTCGCCGGTGGTCTCCAGGACCGGGTCGACGTCGAAGGCCGGGGCCTCGTCCAGGTTGTTGGACGGCAGGTAGGACAGCAGCGCCCTGGCGAACTCCAGGCAGTCGGCCTCGTCGGCGGCCTCGTAGTGCGCGACGCCGGATTTGGAGTTGTGCGTGTGCGCGCCGCCGAGCTCCTCGAACGTCACCTCCTCGCCGGTGACCGTCTTGATGACGTCGGGGCCGGTGATGAACATGTGCGACTTCTCCGACACCATCAGCACGAAGTCGGTGAGCGCGGGGGAGTAGACCGCGCCGCCCGCGCACGGACCCATGATCAGTGAGATCTGCGGGATCACCCCGGAGGCGTGCACGTTCCTCTTGAAGATCTCGGCGTACAGGCCCAGGGAGACGACGCCCTCCTGGATGCGCGCCCCGCCGGAGTCGTTGATGCCGATCACCGGGCAGCCGGTCTTCAGCGCGTGGTCCATGACCTTGACGATCTTCTCGCCGAAGACCTCGCCCAGCGATCCGCCGAACACCGTGAAGTCCTGGGAGAACACCGCCACCGGCCGGTCGTCCACCGTGCCGTGGCCGGTCACCACGCCGTCGCCGTAGGGGCG
The DNA here is from genome assembly GCF_002149035.1 of Streptosporangium minutum. Classification (GTDB taxonomy): domain Bacteria; phylum Actinomycetota; class Actinomycetes; order Streptosporangiales; family Streptosporangiaceae; genus Streptosporangium; species Streptosporangium minutum. The sequence continues at coordinate 15,218 of NZ_NGFP01000194.1, read as the reverse complement.
CTCGTGCTCCAGGCCGAAACTCGTGGACCGGTGCCTGGCCAGCTCGTCGAACTCCACGAAGCTGCCGTCGTCCAGCAGCTCCAGAACCCGCTCCCGGGCGGTCATCTTGCCTCTGGAGTGCTGCTTCTCCACCGCGCGCGCGGAGCCGGCGTGGGCCGCCTCGTCCAGGCGGCGCTCCAGATCGGCGAGCTTGCCCGCCGTGGTGTGAATGTCGATCCCGTCGGCTACCGGCTCAGCGCTCATCGGCCCTTCCACTCCTGTCCGCTCCACGCGGTCTCCGCGTGGTCCCGGCATGGTCCCGGCGGGTTCGGCGCGTCGTCGCGGCGCCTCACCCCGCTGGATGTGCCGGGCCCGTTCCCGGCACCTGCCCATCCTCAGCAGGGTAACCGTCTTCTGACATCACGAACTATCGGGGGCGGCCGTTCGTTACCTGCGAGGAGAACTGACCCTCAAAACCCGAAATCCTGTCAAAGTAGGGGACATGACGGACATCGCTGACGCGGTACGCACACACCAGCTCTTCAAGAGATTCGGGCATCAGGTGGCCGTGGGCGGTGTCGACCTCATCGTGCCGCAGGGCAGTTTCGCCGGGCTGGTGGGCCCGAACGGCGCCGGCAAGACCACCACGCTCAGCATGGTCACCGGACTGCTCCGCCCGGACGGCGGCGCCGTCCACATCGACGGCCTCGACGTCTGGCGCGACCCGCTCCCGGTCAAGGGCCGCATCGGCGTGCTCCCCGAGGGGCTGCGCCTGTTCGAGCGGCTGTCCGGACGGGAGCTGCTGTCCTACAACGGCCAGCTCCGGGGCATCCCCAGGGCCGAGGTGGAGCAGCGGGCCGAGGGGCTGCTCAAGGTCATGGACCTGGTGGAGTCGGCGGACAAGCTCGTCGTCGACTACTCCACCGGCATGCGCAAGAAGATCGGCCTGGCCGCCGCGCTGCTGCACAACCCCAAGGTGCTCTTCCTGGACGAGCCGTTCGAGGGCGTGGACCCGGTCAGCGCCAACACGCTGGTCGAGGTGCTCCAGCGCTACACGGCATCCGGCTCGACCGTCGTCTTCTCCAGCCACGTCATGGAGCTCGTCGAGCGCCTGTGCGACTGGGTCTCGGTGATGAACCGCGGCCAGATCGTCGCCCAGGGACCGCTGGACCAGGTCCGTGCGGGGCGCAGCCTCAACGAGGCCTTCCTCGGCCTGGTCGGCGTCCGGGGTGACGGGAACGGGGAGGAGGGGCTGTCATGGCTGGGCGCGACCTCGGCATGAGCGCGGCGGCCGGGGACCCCCGGGAGGGCGCTCCCGGCGCGGCGGGCGTTCCCGCGGCCGGTGCCGCGGGCGGGGCCTCCGCCGCGGGCGCCCCCGGTACGGGCGCCGCGGTCCGGCGGACCGGCGGGGACGGCGCGGTCCGGGTGGGGCCCTCGGTCTTCGTCCGGCTCAAGCTCCGCCTGATCGTCGGGAACCTGCGCGGCAGCACCCAGCGCCTGCTCGGATTCGTCTTCACCGTGATCGCCGCGGTCGTCGTGGCGAGCCTCGGCTTCTTCGCGATGACCATGCTCCGGTTCGCGCCCGCCGACATCGCGACGGACGTCGTGATCGTGCTGTTCACCACTTTCCTGGTGAGCTGGGCGATCGTCCCGCTGCTGGCGTTCGGCCTGGACGACACGCTCGACCCGTCCCGGCTGTCGCTCTTCCCGCTGCGGACCGGCCAGCTCGCCGCCGGCATGTTCGCCGCCTCGGTCACCGGCGTCTGGCCGATCGCCACTCTGATCATCACGGCCGGGGCCGTCGCGGGCCTGGCCACCGGGATCGGCGGGGTCCTCCTGGGCGTCGTCGCGGTGCTGCTGCAGTTCGCGCTCTGCATCGTCACCTCGCGGCTGGTCACCACCTCCCTGTCCGGCGTCCTTCGCACCCGCAGGGGCCGGGACGTGCTCGCCGTCTCGGTGGTCTTCTTCATCCTGGCGGCCCAGCTCCCCAACCTGCTGCTCAACGGCGGCCTGGCGGGCGACCTGGCCGGGACGCTGCGCGGCGTCGCCTCGGTGCTGCGCTGGACCCCGCCGGGCATGGCCGCGCACGCCATCGCCGACGGCGGCGCCGTGGCGGCCGCCGAGCTGGCCTTCCTCGCCGCCCTGACCGTCGTGCTGGGATGGCTCTGGATCGTGGCGCTCCGCCGGGCGCTGGTCTCCACGGACGCCTCCACCGAGGGAGCCTCCGTCCGCAACTCCAAGGGCCTGCTGGCGCGCGTCCTGCCCGACGGGCCGCTCGCCGCGGTCGCCACCAAGGAGCTCAAGTACGCCCGCCGCGACCCCAGGGGCCGGGTCGGCTGGTTCGCGGCCGTCGCCGTCACGGGCGTGATGGCCTTCTCCCTGAGCCGTGACGGGACGGGGACCGGAGGCGTCGCCCTGGCGATCGCCCCGGCGTGCATCGGCGGGGTGATGATCGGCCTGCAGTCGTCCAACTCCTTCGGCATCGACGGCCGCTCGCTGTGGATGAACTCCATGGTCTACGGCACGGGCCGGGACTGGCGGGCCGACCTCGCCGGACGGCACCTGGCCGTCATGACGATCGCGGCCCCGCTGTTGGCCGCGCTGTCCGTGGTCGCCGCCCTCCTCGCCGGGAACCTGGCCTGGGCCGTCCCGGCCGCGCTCACCGCCTGGGGCATCCTCGGCGTCGGCCTCGGCGTGGGCGCCCTGACGAGCGTGCTGCTGCCGTACACGGTGCCCGAGCGGCTCAACGCCTTCACCGGCGCCGCTCCCGGGCAGGGCGGAGTCGCCTTCGCGGCCTCCTTCGGCGCGATGATCGGCAGCAGCGTGCTGGCGCTGCCGGTCGCGCTGCCGGTCCTCCTCGGCCTCACCTGGGTCAGCGTGCTGGCCGTGCCGTACGGCCTGCTGATCTCCTGGGGCGGCCGCCGGATCGCCGGTGACCTCGGGTTCAGGAGGTATCCCGAGATCCTGGCCGCGACCTCCCAGCCGGGCTGAGTGGTCTAGTCCAATAGGTGAGACCAGTCTCCGCCGGAGAAAACGGACTGACTACGCTGGCAAGCATGTCCGCCATCGCGCACCACCAGGCAGAACGTTCTTCCGCCGTCACCGAGATGCCCGACGAGCTGCGCGCGGACGTGCGGCTGCTCGGCGAGCTCCTGGGGCAGGTCATCGCCGAGTACGGCGGCGATGATCTGCTCGCCGATGTCGAACGTCTTCGCAAGGCCGTCATCGCGGCCCGTCGCGGGAAGGTCTCGGTCGACGAGATCACCGCGATGGTCTCCGAGTGGCCCGTCGAGCGGGCGGTGCAGATCGCCCGGGCGTTCACCTGCTACTTCCACCTGGCCAACCTGGCCGAGGAGCACTTCCGCATCCGCACGCTCCGGGTCCGCGACACCGGCGAGGAGCCGCTGCCCGAGTCCCTGGCACAGGCCGTGCAGGAGCTCGGCGGCGAGCGCGTCACCGAGCTGGTGGAGGGGCTGCGGCTGCACCCGGTGCTGACCGCGCACCCGACCGAGGCCCGCAGGCGCGCGGTGGTCACCGCCATCCAGCGGATCAGCGGCCAGCTCGCCGCCTACAACAGCCCCGAGCGGGGCGCCGCCGAGCGGGCCGAGACCCGGCGGCGGCTGCTGGAGGAGATCGACCTGCTCTGGCGGACCTCCCAGCTCAGGTCCACCAAGCTCGACCCGCTGGACGAGGTCCGCACCGCCATGGCGGCCTTCGACGAGACCCTGTTCCGGGTGGTGCCGCTGGTCTACCGCTCGCTGGACGCCGCGCTCGGCGAGGGCACCGGCACCCGCGAGCCGCTGGCCCGCCCCTTCATCCGCTACGGGAGCTGGATCGGCGGTGACCGGGACGGCAACCCCAACGTCACCGCCAAGGTGACCAGGGACGCCGTGCTCATCCAGGCCGAGCACGTGCTGATCGCCCTGGAGAACGCCACCCACAGGATCGCCCGCACCCTCACCCTGACCGCGGGCTACACCCCCGCCTCGCCGCAGCTGCGGGCCGCGCTCGCCGCCGCCGAGAACGACCACCCCGAGCTGGTCTCGGAGATGGCCACCCGCTCCCCGCAGGAGCCGCACCGGCAGTGGCTGCTGTTCGTCGCCGCCCGGATCGTGGCCACCCGGCAGCGCGGCCTCGACCTGGCCTACCGCTCGCCCGAAGAACTCCTGGGCGACCTGCGGACCGCCCAGGCGTCGCTGGTCGCGGCCGGGGCGGAGCGACAGGCGTACGGCGAGCTGCAGCACCTGATCTGGCAGGTGGAGACGTTCGGCTTCCACCTGGCCGAGCTTGAGGTGCGCCAGCACTCGCAGGTCCACGCCGCCGCGCTGGCCGAGCTCGACGCCGGGCGCACCTCCGAGCGCACCGACGAGGTCCTGGCCACCATCCGGACGATCGGCTGGATCCAGGAGCGGTACGGCGTGACCGCCTGCTCCCGCTACGTCGTCTCCTTCACCCGCTCGGCCGACGACATCGCCGCGGTCTACGCGCTGGCCGGGCACGCGCTCGGCGACAAGGCCCCGCAGCTCGACGTGGTCCCGCTGTTCGAGTCGGGCGCCGACCTGGCCAACGCTCCGGGAGTGCTGTCGGGGATGCTGGAGATCCCGGGCATCCAGGAGCGTCTCGCCGCCAACGGCCGCCGCCTGGAGGTCATGCTCGGCTACTCCGACTCCGCCAAGGAGCTCGGCCCGGCCGCCGCGACCCTGAAGCTGTACGAGGCCCAGGAGGCCCTGACCGCGTGGGCCGCCGAGCACGACGTGCGGCTGACGCTGTTCCACGGCCGGGGCGGCGCCCTGGGCCGGGGCGGCGGACCGGCCAACCGGGCCGTGCTCGCCCAGGCGCCCGGCTCGGTCGGCGGCAGGTTCAAGGTCACCGAGCAGGGCGAGGTCATCTTCGCCCGCTACGGCCACGCCGCCATCGCCCGCCGCCACATGGAGCAGGTCACCTCGGCGGTGCTGCTCGCCTCCACCCCGTCGATCGAGGCCCGTACGGCCGAGGCCGCCGGACGCTTCCGGGGCATGGCCGAGCAGGTCGCCTCCGCCTCGGAGAAGGCCTACCGGTCGCTGACCGAGGCGCCCGGCTTCCCCGAGTGGTTCTCCCTGGTCAGCCCGCTGGAGGAGATCGGCTCGCTCCGCCTCGGCTCCCGCCCCGCCAGGCGCGGCCTCGGTGCGCCCCGGTCGCTGGACGACCTGCGGGCCATCCCGTGGGTGTTCGCCTGGGCCCAGACCCGGGTCAACCTGCCCGGCTGGTACGGCCTGGGCAGCGGCCTGGAGGCGGTGATCTCCGATTCCGGCCTGGACGAGCTGCGCGCCGCCTACCGCGAGTGGCCGCTGTTCGCCTCGTTGCTGGACAACGTGGAGATGTCGCTGGCCAAGACCGACCGCGACATCGCGGCCCGCTATCTCGCGCTGGGCGGCCGGGACGACTTCGTCGAGCAGGTCCTGCGCGAGTACGACCTCACCCGCCGCCTGGTCCTGGAGATCACCGGCCACAGCCGCCTGCTGGAGAACCGCCGGGTGCTCTCGCGCGCGGTCCAGCTCCGCGACCCCTACGTGGACGCGCTCTCCCATCTCCAGCTCCGCGCGCTGTCGACGCTCCGCGCCGACGACGGGCTGTCGGAGGAGGAGCGCGAGCGCCTGTCCACGCTGCTGCTGCTGTCGGTCAACGGCGTCGCCGCCGGCCTGCAGAACACCGGCTGACCTCCCCTCCCCGGAGGAGGATCCTCATCCGGCCGGGGCCGGGCCCACCACGCTGAAAGGCCGGGCCCTCCCCGGGGACCTGCCGGTGATCGAGCGACTCGTCGCGGCGGCCTACCGGCCGTGGGCGGACCTGATCGGGGTCCGCCCCGATTGCCATAGGGGAACGGGGCGGCCTCCCGATGCCTCAGCCGAACAGGGCGTCGGTCGAATCCGCTGTGGCCGCGAGACGGATCCATGCCTCGATCTGTTCGATATCAGTGCAATTCGTGATGCGTTCCCTGGCATCGTCGGACATCTCGATTCCGCGTGCGGCGAGAACCGCCAGGAGAGCCCTGGTCTCGCCTTCGGCCCGCCCCTCTGCGACGTATTTCCGGGCGAAGTCGCTTTGGTATTCATAGGTGCCGGTCTCCATCATTACCTCCAGAGAAAGTCGGGCGGCGGGTGGAAGCGCCATGAGCACGAAATCAGAATACAGTCGGGCCTGGTCGTCATCGATGGTGGAGAGCCCACCGAACAGGGCTCGGAGCACGTCGGCCCCTTCCGGTGAGCCTCCATGCGCCATCGCCGACAGTACGGCCAGTTCGGGGGCGCGGGCGGCTTCCTTGGCGTCGGTCACCATCGGCACGGCCTCAGGGCCGATGACGAGCGGAGCGAGTGTCCAACCGGGATGCCCCAGGGGGATCGGGGTCGCACACCATATGGCGGTCCGGGTGTTGGTGCAGATCACCAGCAATACCGTCGGGCAGCGCGTCCGGGCGCGGAGGGTGGCCAGATAGACCGGCCAGCTCCACCTTTTGTCCTTGTCCTGGCCTCGCTGCACCTCAACCACGACCGCCAGCGCCGGTTCGTCGGCCAGAGTGAGCATCACCACCGCGTCCGCCCGGTATTCCGTCGGCGTGCAGTCGGTGAACTCCTCCGACTCCAGCCGGGCCTCACTGTAGGTGGGAATTGTGACGCCCAGCGCGTCCACCAGCAGTTCGGCGGCGAGGGACGGACGGTTGCGGAAGAGGTGGATCAAGGTTTCGTGTTCCTGCGATGGCATGGCCGTCAGATTACTCAGAGCATTCGATTCGCGGGAAGTTTTTTCGAAAAACAGAGGAGGCTAATCGATAAAATAACAAATTTCCAGTTTGGATTAAAAATAAATCGGTGAGTGCTTTTTGGGTCATTTGCGGTTCTGAAAGATGAGGATCGCTCTGGCAGGTCGGCCTGGGGGAATCGCCGGTATTTCGGCGGTGGGGGCTCAGGGAACGACCCGTTCCGGGGACGAGTAGAGGTTGAAGCGCTCGTCGCGGAGGAAGCCGACCAGCGTCATCCCGAACTCCCTGGCCAGGTCGACGGCCAGGGAGGAGGGCGCGGAGACCGCGCAGACGACCGGCACGCCCGCCGCGAGGGCCTTCTGCATGATCTCGTAGCTGCTGCGCCCGCTGACCATCAGGATGTGCCCGCCCAGCGGCAGCCTCCCGTTCATCAGGGCCCAGCCGACCAGCTTGTCCACCGCGTTGTGCCGTCCCACGTCCTCGCGGATCGCCAGCAGCTCCCCCGCGACGGTGAACAGCCCGGCCGCGTGCAGCCCGCCGGTCTTGCCGAACACGCCCTGGCCCTCCCGCAGCCGGTGCGGCAGGCCGTACAGGATCTCGGGGGAGACCCGCAGGTCCTCCTGGTCGGGCAGCGGGGAGCAGCGGCCGCGCAGCGCGTCGAGGCTGGCGGTGCCGCAGACGCCGCAGGCGCTCGACGTCACGAAGTGCCGGTCGAGGGCGGGCAGGTCGGGCAGCCGCCCGCCGCGCAGCCGTACCGTCACCGTGTTGTAGCGGGCCTCGGGCGCCACGTCCGCATCGGTGCAGTAGGCGATGGAGGAGAGGTCTCCCGGGGCGATGACGCCCTCGCCGTACAGGAACCCGGCCGCCAGCTCGAAGTCCGCGCCCGGGGTCCGCATGGTGATCGCGACCGTACGGCGTGCCTCGCCCGCCTGGATCCGGATCTCCAGCGGCTCCTCGGTGGCCAGGTCGTCGCGGTGGTCCCTGACGGTCCCGGCCGACACCTGCCGGACCCGGGCCCGCGTGGTCGGCCCCGGTCTCGTGACGCTATCCACGGGTGGTCCGCCGGGGCTCCGGACGGAGGTCCGGCCCGCGCTCCCCGGTCACGGAGGCGTCCCGGCGGGCCTGGTCATGCGGGGTGAGGCGTCTGCTCATATCGACATCCTCTCGCGCTCTCACCTGTGCGGATAGTCGCGTATCCGGCCCGCCTCCGCCGCGTGGCCGCGGTATTCCCTGGTCATTGACGTAATTCGGTAACAGGCGGTCGGTAAGGGAGGGAAGATGGCTAAGTGCTCGACTCGCCCTTCACCGATCTCGACCGCCCGCCGCTCTCCCAGGCGGCGCTCACCCGTGCCCTGGTCCGCCCCGGCGGCCTGTGGTCCGACATCACCGTCGTCGGCAGGACCGGATCGACGAACGCCGATCTCGCCCAGACCGTCCGTGACGGCGCGAGGCAGGGGGCCGTGCTCATCGCCGAGGCGCAGTTCGCCGGACGCGGCAGGCTCGGCCGCGTCTGGAACGCGCCGCCGCGTTCCGGCCTGACGTTCTCGGTGCTCCTGCGGCCCGAGCCGCCTCCCGCCAGGCAGGGCTGGCTGCCGCTGCTCGTGGGCCTGGCCGTCGCGTCGGCCGTGCGCAAGGTCGCCGAGGTGGACGCCCGCCTGAAGTGGCCCAACGACCTGCTGATCGGGGAGCGCAAGCTCGCCGGGGTGCTCGCCGAGCGGGTGGACAGCGCGGTGATCGTGGGGGTCGGGCTCAACGTGAGCGTCCGCGCCGACGAGCTGCCCGTGGAGACCGCCACCTCGCTGGCCCTGGCGGAGGCCGCCTGCGTCGACCGCGACCCGCTCATCCGGGCGGTGCTGCGGGAGATCGAGATCCACTACCGCGAATGGTCGCAGGCGGACGGCGACGCCGACGCGTGCGGGCTGCGGGCCGCCTACCTCGGGATCAGCGCGACGGTCGGCCGCGAGGTCAGGGTGGAGCTGCCGGGAGAGCGGGTGCTCACCGGGCCGGCCACCGGCGTCGACGAGTCCGGGCACCTGCTCGTCCGGTCCAAGGGCGTGGAGCACACGCTGAGCGCCGGCGACGTCGTGCACGTCCGGCCGCACACATCATGACGCGGGGCGGCTAGGCGTGCCACGATTTGCCCCATGGGTCTCCCGGATCACCACCTGACGGAGGGCGAGCAACGCATCCGCGCGTTCCGCCCCCACTGGAAGCGTCTCGTCATCCCGCTGCTCGCGCTGATCCTCATCATCGCCGGGTCCAGTGCGGCGATCTTCTTCATGCCCGCCTTCGAATACGACTCCTACGCGCGCATCGCGGTGGCCGTGATCGCGGTCGGGCTGCTGACCGTGTGGTCGTTCGTCCCGTACCTGCAGTGGAAGAACACCTCGTACGTGCTCACCTCGCACCGGTTGACGATCAGCACGGGCGTGCTGAACAAGTCCAACGACGACATCCCGATGAGCAAGGTCAACACGGTCAGCGCCGACCAGACGCTGATGGAGCGGATACTCGGCTGCGGCACGCTCAACGTCGAGTCGGCGGGGGAGCAGGGGCACATCACGCTGCGCGACATCCCCCGGATCCAGGACGTGCGGGCCGAGCTGTTCCGCGCGCTCGACGACGCGTCCGACGGCGATCCGTGAGGGACCGGTGGCCGCGTGGCGTACCGTCACGTGGCGTAATCTCCTGGATTGGGGAAGGAAGATGGGCGGAGGGGAAGTGACGGGACGTCCGACGGCCGAGGAGATCGAACAGCTCTTCGTCGGCGCCTCGCCCCGCCACACCCGGGTCCGGGTGGCCGAGCTCGCCGGGGTGCCGCAGGATCTCGCCGAGCGGATCTGGCGCGCCCTGGGGTTCGCCACGCTGGCCGACGACGCGGTGGCCTTCACCGACGCCGACGTGGCCGCGCTCGAACGGGTCCGGGCGATGATGGAGGGCGGCCTGCTGGACGACCAGACGGTCGTCCGGATGGCCAGGGCGCTGGGCCAGACGACCGCCAGGCTCGCGCAGTGGCAGGCCGAGATCATGATCGGCGCCATGCTGGAGCCGGACCAGCAGCCCACCGACGCCGCGCTGGCCGCGATCCTGGACGCCGCCCACCGACTGCTCCCGGACTTCGAGCAGGTGCTGATCCACGTCTGGCGGGCCCAGCTCGCCGCCGCCGGGACCAGGCTGCTGGCCATCACCGACCTCACCGAGGAGATCGTGCCCACCCGGCTGACCCTCGCGGTGGGCTTCGCCGACCTGGTCTCCTTCACCCAGGTCTCCCGGGAGCTGGACGAGCGCGCCCTGGCCGAGCTGGTCGAGGGGTTCGAGTCCCGGGCCTCCGACGTGGTCGCCGCGCACGGCGGCCGGATGGTCAAGACCCTCGGCGACGAGGTGCTGTTCACCGCGGCCGATCCGCGCACGGCCGCCCTGATCGCGCTGGAGCTCGTCGAAGCGATCCGCCGCGACGGGCCCGAGGTGCGGATCGGGCTGGCCTACGGGCCGGTCCTGCCGGTGATGGGCGACGTCTTCGGGACCACTGTCAACCTGGCGGCCCGGCTGACGGCCATCGCCCGTCCCGGCACGATCATCGTCGACGGCGAGCTCGCCGAGGCCGTCGGGGAGATGCCCGGCGTCGAGGCGCATCGCATCCGGCGCAGGCCCGCCCGAGGTCTCGGGGTGGTCCAGCCCTACGTCCTCCGCAGAGCCTGAGCCGTCAGCGCTCCGCGGAGCCTGATAGGCATGGACGTGGAGGCGCGTTCATGCGAACGCCGCTTCACCGGTAACCGAGTTCGAAGATCTCAAAGATGAGGTGCAGGACATGCCGTACACCGTGCAAGGCGTGGTCGCGCGTGGCAAGGGTGAGCCCGTCTCGCTGGAGACGGTCCACGTGCCGGACCCCGGTCCCGGCGAGGCGGTGGTGACCGTCCAGGCCTGTGGCGTCTGCCATACCGATCTGCACTACCGCGAGGGCGGGATCAACGACGAGTTCCCGTTCCTGCTCGGCCACGAGGCCGCCGGAGTGGTCGAGGCCGTCGGCGAGGGGGTCACCGACGTGGCCCCCGGCGACTACGTGATCCTGAACTGGCGGGCGGTCTGCGGCGACTGCCGCGCCTGCCGGCGCGGCCGTCCGTGGTACTGCTTCAACACCCACAACGCGACCCAGAAGATGACCCTGGCGGACGGCACGCCGCTCAGCCCGGCCCTGGGCATCGGCGCCTTCATCGAGAAGACCCTGGTCGCGGCCGGGCAGTGCACCAAAGTCGACCCGGCGGCGCCGGCGACGGTGGCGGGCCTGCTGGGCTGCGGCGTGATGGCGGGAATCGGCGCGGCCATCAACACCGGTGGTGTGACCCGCGGCGACAGCGTGGCCGTCATCGGCTGCGGCGGCGTCGGCGGCGCGGCCGTCCACGGCTCCTGGCTGGCGGGCGCCACGAAGATCATCGCGGTGGACGTGGACGACCGCAAGCTCGCCTGGGCCAAGGACTTCGGCGCCACCCACACGGTCAACTCCCGCACCACCGACCCGGTGGAGGCGATCCGGGAGATCACCGGCGGCAACGGCGCGGACGTGGTGATCGAGGCGGTCGGCCGTCCGGAGACCTACAAGCAGGCCTTCTACGCCCGCGACCTGGCCGGGACCGTGGTCCTGGTGGGCGTGCCCACCCCGGAGATGACACTGGAGCTTCCGCTGCTGGACGTCTTCGGCCGGGGCGGGGCGCTGAAGTCGTCCTGGTACGGCGACTGCCTGCCCACCCGTGACTTCCCGATGCTCATCGACCTCTACCTCGGGGGGCGGCTGAACCTGGAGGGCTTCGTCTCCGAGACGATCGGCCTCGGCGACGTCGAGGAGGCCTTCGCCAAGATGCAGCGCGGCGAGGTTCTCCGTTCGGTGGTGGTCCTGTGATCGGCAAGGTCGTCACCTCGGGGACGTTCTCGCTGGACGGCGGGACGTGGGAGGTCGACAACAACGTCTGGCTGGTCGGCTCCGACAGCGAGGTCGTCGTCATCGACGCCGCGCACGACGCCGAGGCCATCGTCGAGGGGATCGGCGGCCGTGAGGTCAGGGCGATCGTCTGCACCCACGGGCACAACGACCACATCGACGCCGCGGCCGACCTCGCCGCGCGGGTGGGCGCCCCGATCCTGCTGCACCCGGCCGACCAGGTCCTGTGGGAGATGGTCTACGGCGACATGCCGTACACGCCGCTGCGGGACGGCCAGGTGATCTCGGCGGGCGGGGTCGAGCTGACCGTGCTGCACACGCCCGGCCATGCGCCGGGCGCGGTCTGCCTGCATGCGCCGGAGATCGGGGCGGTCTTCAGCGGCGACACGCTGTTCAAGGGCGGCCCCGGCGCGACGGGCAGGTCCTTCTCCTCCTTCGACACCATCATCGACTCGATCCGCGGGCGCCTGCTGACCCTGCCGGAGGACACGGCCGTGCACACCGGTCACGGCGACTCCACCACGATCGGCGCGGAGGCTCCGCACCTGGAGGATTGGCTGCTCAGAGGGCACTGACAGCCGCGACGACGTCGCCCGGTCCCCAATGAGGTGGCGGGGGAGCAGGCCTTGTGTGGCCCACCACACATAGGCAAGCCTTACCGAATGAGCTAAATTAGGTGTGCCTAACCTATGAAAGCTCCTCAAGAGAGGCTTCTCCCCCGCCATGTATGTATGTGTCTGCCGCGCGGTTACCGAGAACGAGGTGCATGACTGCATCGCGGGCGGTGCGAAGAGCGCGCGCCAGGTCCGCGACATCACCGGCGCCGGGGGCGACTGCGCTTCTTGCGTACGCAAGATCTGTGCAATCCTGAAGCGGTCTGAAGATTTGTTGCCGACCGCGTAGCACGAGGAGCCCGTCATGCAGGGCGACAAGAAGATCATCGAACTGCTCAACGAACAGCTCACGGCCGAGCTGACAGCGATCAACCAGTACTTCCTGCACGCCAAGATGCAGGAGAACTGGGGTTACACCAGACTCGCGAAGTACACCCGCGAAGAGTCCATCGACGAGATGCGCCACGCGGAGAAGCTGACCGACCGCATCCTTTTCCTCGAAGGCCTGCCCAACTATCAGAAGCTGGGCATCCTGCACATCGGCCAGACCGTCAAGGAGCAGCTCCGCGCCGACCTGGACGTCGAGCTTGAGGTCGTCACGCGTCTGAGGCCCGCCATCATCCTGATGCGCGAGAAGGGCGACGCCACCTCGGCCCGCATCTTCGAGGAGATCCTCGAAGATGAGGAGCGCCACATCGACTACCTGGAGACCGAGCTGGGGCTCATCGAGAGCCTCGGTGAGCAGCTCTACCTGGCCCGCTACGCCGAGCCGCCGTCGGCTTCCTGAGTCGATCGCCCGAACACGCCCGCCGCGTCCCTTACGGCCGGGCGTGTTCTGCTTTGTCGGTGAGGTCATTGGTGAGCCTGTCCTTTCCAGGCTCTTACGAGGCGGGAGCCGTACCCCGCGGCCCTGAACCGTTGCGGGACGACTATCCGGGATTTATCAGTGTTTGCCCAGGTCAATGGATAGGTCAATGACGAGTCAAACCGCGCGCTGTAGCCGGGAAACGATCGCCTAAGGTCCTACGATCGCAACATGACCTGTGTACTTCTCGCCGAGGATGACACCTCGATCTCCGAACCGCTGGCGCGTGCACTGCGCCGCGAAGGCTATCAAGTCGAGGTGAGCCCCGACGGCCCGCAGGCCCTGGAGCGGGCTCTGTCGGGTGGCATCGACTTGATAGTTCTTGACCTGGGCCTACCCGAGATGGACGGTCTCGAGGTGGCCCGGCGTATCCGCGCGGAAGGGCACGGCACGCCCGTGCTCATCCTCACGGCCCGTGTCGACGAGGTGGACACCGTGGTGGGCCTCGACGCCGGGGCCGACGACTACGTCACCAAACCGTTCCGCCTGGCGGAGCTCCTGGCTCGGGTCCGCGCCCTCCTGCGGCGCGGCACGTCCGAGACGCCCGTGGTGCAGGGCGTGCGCATCGACGCCGACTCCCGTCGCGCGTGGATGGGCGACAAGGAGCTGCACCTGACGACCAAGGAGTTCGACCTGCTGCGCGTCCTCGTCCGCGACGCCGGCAAGGTGGTCACCCGCGAGCAGATCATGCGCGAGGTGTGGGACACCAACTGGTGGGGCTCCACCAAGACTCTCGACATGCACATCTCGTGGCTGCGCCGCAAGCTGGGTGACGACGCCGCCAAGCCCCGTTACATCACGACGGTCCGAGGGGTCGGCTTCCGGTTCGAACGCGAGTAGGGGATGCGTCGTCGACTGCTCTCCTCCACTCTGCTCGTCGCGGTCATCGGGGTGCTCCTGCTCGGCATCCCCCTGGGCGTGGCGGTCAACCGGCTGATCGAGGAAGAGGCGACCCAGGAGCTCTCCTCCCAGGCCAAGAGTCTGCTGGGGGAAGTGGAGTATGCCCGGATCCAGGATCAGCCCATCGATCCCGAACAGCTCAAGCGCAAATATCCCGACCGCTACATCCAGATCTATGCGAAGGGGACGCCGCCGCAGGTGACGACGGTGGGCGACGAGCCCCCCGAGAATCACAAGATGACCCAGGACGCCCAGTCGGAGAACGGGGTGTACGTCGCGGTCAGCCGGGACAAGACGGAGGTGGAGCGCGAGGTCCGGGCGTGGCTCCTGCTCATCCTGGCGCTCGCCGCGGCGGCGCTCGCGGTCGCGGTCGGGCTCGCCATCGTGCAGTCGCGCCGTCTGACGCTCCCGCTCAGCGACCTGGCGATGATCGCTGAGCGGCTCGGCTCCGGGGACGCCAGGCCGAGCAAGCACCGGTACGGCATCCAGGAGCTCGACCGGGTGGCCGAGGTGCTGGACCGCAGCGCGACCCGGATCTCCGACCTGCTGGCCAGGGAGCGGGAGTTCGCGACCGACGCCTCGCACCAGCTCCGCACGCCGCTCACCGGGCTGACCATGCGGCTGGAGGAGATCGTGGCGGCCGCGCACGAGCCCGGCATCGTCAAGGAGGAGGGCGAGGCCGCCATCGTGCAGGCCGAGCGGCTCACCGCCGTGATCGACGAACTGCTGGCCGCCGCCAGACGGCAGCGGCACGCCCAGACCGAGGTGGTCGAGCTCGACGACCTGCTGGACCAGCAGTTCATCGAGTGGGGTCCGGCATTCCGCCGGGTCGGCCGGCAGCTCAAGCTGTCCGGCACGCGCGGCCTCCAGGCGGTGGGCACCAGCGGCGGCATCAGCCAGGTGGTCTCCACCCTCCTGGAGAACTCGCTGGAGCACGGCGACGGCGCGGTGACGGTGACCACCAGCGACAAGGACAGGTCCGTCCTCGTCGAGGTCGTGGACGAGGGGGAGGGCATCCCCGAGGACATCGCCCCCCGGGTCTTCGAACGCAACGTGAGCGGTGCGGGGGGCACCGGGCTGGGGCTGACCCTCGCGCGGGCGCTGGCCGCCGCCGACGGCGGGCGCCTGGAGCTGGTACGGCCGCGCCCCGCGGCCTTCGCGCTGTTCCTGCGGCAGGTCGGCGACCCCGGC
>NZ_NGFP01000193.1 GCF_002149035.1 Streptosporangium minutum | reverse complement strand
CGGTGAACTCGGTCCGTGTGGCGTTGACCGTCGGCACGTGCATCACCATGGCCGCCCACAGCTCCGGGCGGCGCACCAGCGCGCCGCCGGTGGGGATGCCGCCGGCGCTGACGCCCTCGCCGGCCAGCCGCCCCGGCCGGGTGTAGCCCAGGGCGATGAGGTGCTCGGCGCAGTCGATGAAGTCCGTGATGGTGGCCTCCTTGCGCTCGCCGCGCCCGGCCTCGTGCCATTCGCGGCCGTAGGCGCCGCCGCCGCGCAGGTGCGCCACCGCGTAGACGCCGCCGCGCTCGTACCAGGCGAGCATCTCGGGACGGAACTCCGGCAGGTCGATGATCCCGTAGGAGCCTTCGCCGGTGAGCACGGCCGGGTTGTCGCCGTCCAGCTCCAGGTCCTTGTGGTGGATGACCGTGAGCGGGATCGGTGTTCCGTCCCGCGCGGGCACATGCAGAGTGCGGGCCTGCACGTCACCGAAGTCCACCGGTGAGCGGGGCGCCGGCCCGGTGTCCTGGAGGGTTTCGCCGTCGTAGCGGTAGAGCCGCGGCGCATCGGTCCAGCCGGCCACCAGCAGCAGGGCCTCGGGCCGCTCGGGGTGGGTGGTCCACTCCAGGATCGCGCCGTCCACCGGCAGCGGGAGATCGGCGGGCTCACCGCCGGACAGGGGCACGTGCCGTACCCGGCTGACGCCACCGTCGAGATCGCGCACCAGCAGCCGATCGCCCACCACCCGCACCGTCTCCACCACGCGCTCACCCGCGGGCACGACCACCCGGGCGCGCGACAGATCCGGTACGGCGAGCGGAACGGCCAGCACGCGGGAGCGGGGCGCGTCCCGATGGGAGACCAGGTAGAGGGTGTCGTGGCTGGTGGCGAAGGCGGTCACGCCATCCGCTGCGCCCGCGACCAGCCGCCACGGGCAGGCGGCCGGATCGGCCAGCCCGGCGCGCGGCGCCACGTACACCGTGCAGTCGCTCAGCTGCTCGCCGGTCCAGGGCCAGGGGCTGAGCGCGCCGTGGGAGATGATCGCCAGCATCCACTCGCCGTGCGGCGGCACCACCAGGAAGGGCCGATCCTGCGGGGTCAGCTCGATGTGGGGGTTGAGGCCGCGGGCCAGCACCACCGTGTCCTGCGCCGGGTCGGCGCCCAGCCGGTGCAGGAAGGAACGGCTGTCCAGGCGGCGCTGCTCCACGTAGCGGTGATAGACGAACGACCGGCTGTCCTCCAGCCAGCTCAGGAAGGCGAAACGCGTCGTGGGCGGGATCGTCTCCCGGATGGCTCCCGAGTCGGCGTCGATCACGTGGATGGAGCTGTCCTCCGACCCGGAGGCGGAGACGGCGCAGGCGACGCGGCGGCCGTCAGGGGAGGGCACGTACCAGTCGATGGCGTGGTGCCCGTCGCCGGGCACCGTGCCGGGGTCGAACAGGACCCTGCTCGCTCCGTCGGCCTCGGTCACCGTCAGCACCGGTACGCGGGCGTCCGGCTCGCGTACCAGGGCGAAGACCCTGTCGGCTGCCATCGCGAGGCCGAAGTACCGCGTGAGCGCACTGCCCAGTTCGCGGATCCGGGTCAGCAGGCCGGAGCGGTGCGGTAGGGCGTCCAGGTGCTCGCGGGCGTGCCTGGCCTGGCCGTCCAGCCAGCGGTGGAACTCCTCTCCGTCCGCCTCCATCCACCGGTAGGCATCGTCGAGCGTGATGCCGTGGTGGACGTCGCGCACCACGTCCACTCGGGCGATCGGGGGGCCGGTGATGTCACGCATCTGCATGATCATAGGCGACGCTCGCGAAGCCGGGTGAGCTGGTGACGGTGACCGGGATCGCCCGCCGTGCCTTCAGGGATTCACCGTGCGCGATAAGGGGCGGCGGCGAGCAGGCCGTGCAGGGACGCCTTCATGTTCGCGACGAAGGAGTCACGGGCCTCGCCGTCGAGGAGGTCCAGGGAGAGGTAGGGGTTCAGGTCCTCCAGCTCGACGAGGAGGAGCTCCCCGTCCGGGGTGCGGCAGGCGTCGACGCGCTGGATCCCGTGCTCGATGTCGTTCCAGTCGACGAAACGCTGGGCGAACTCCAGGTCCGCCGCGGTGGGTCCGTACCGTTCCAGTACCCACCGCCGGTCGGGACGGGGCGCGTAGAGGGCGTACTGGAAGGCGCGGTCGATGAAGTAGAACGACACCTCGTACCGGAAGCGGATACGCGGCTGGACGAGCACGCCGTCGAACGCCACACCCTCCAGCCGGTCCCGGGTGACGAACTCCAGCCCGATCGAGTCCGCGCCGAGTTTGGGCTTGATCACGTACTCGGCCGCCTCGGGCAGGCGGCCGATGTCCTCCGGGCGGTCGACGGTCGCGATGACCGGGTGTCCCTCGGCGGCCAGATCGAGCAGATACTGCTTGCCGGTCTGGTCCGCCTTACCCGTCAGCTGGGTGTAGACGCGCGTGCCGTTCCTCAGCGCCCGATCGCGGAAGGCCGCGTACTGGGCCGCGTAGTGCAGCACGGGCCCGCTGTTGCGGACCACGACCACGTCGAAGGCGTCCATCAGCGCGGCCGCGTCCAGCGGGTGACACAGGGCGAGGCCGAAGTCCTCGCGGAGCCGGGAGGTCAGGAAGATGTCCTCGTCGCAGTATCGGCGCCCTCGGGCCTGGTAGGCCAGATCGGTGACGTACAGGACACTGGGCTGGGCGGGCGGCAACGTCTCTCCTCGCGGGTCGGTGTGCCGTCAAACTACCCGCCCCCTCCGCGCCGCCCGCGTGCCGCCCTCGACCCCGGATGTGACCGCGGGTGGCCGTCGTCCGTACGGGCCCGTCCCGGCGTGAGCGGGACGGGCCCGGGGAGTCAGGCGCCCTCTTCGAGGTCTCCCTCCGACTTGAGGTAGACCTCCTGGAGGCCGCGCAGGATGTCGGGGTCGGGGTGCTCCCACATGCCCCGGTCCGCCGCCTCCAGCAGGCGTTCGGCGATGCCGTGCAGCGCCCACGGGTTGGACCTGGCCAGGAATTCCTGGTTCTCCGGGTCCAGCACGTAGGTCGCGGCCAGCTTGTCGTACATCCAGTCGGCGACCACGCCGGTGGTGGCGTCGTAGCCGAACAGGTAGTCGACGGTGGCGGCGAGCTCGAAGGCTCCCTTGTAGCCGTGCCTGCGCATGGCGGCCAGCCAGCGGGGGTTGACCACCCGGGCGCGGAAGATCCTGGAGGTCTCCTCCGAGAGCGTCCGGGTGCGGACCGCGTCGGGGCGGGTGCTGTCGCCGATGTAGGCGGCGGGCGCCTTCCCGGTGAGCGCGCGGACCGTGGCGATCATGCCGCCGTGGTACTGGAAGTAGTCGTCGGAATCGGCGATGTCGTGCTCGCGGGTGTCGACGTTCTTGGCCGCCACCGCGATCCGCCGGTAGGCCGTCTCCATGTCCTCCCTGGCCGGGACCCCGTCGACGCCCCGGCCGTAGGCGAAGCCGCCCCACACCGCGTAGACCTCGGCGAGATCGGCGTCGTCGCGCCAGTTGCGGCTGTCGATGAGCGGCAGCAGCCCGGCGCCGTAGGCCCCCGGCCGGGAGCCGAAGATCCGCATGGTGGCCCTGCGCTCGTCTCCGTGGCTCTGGCTGTCGGCCAGCACATGCGCCCGGACGTAGTTCTGCTCCCCGGGCTCCTCCAGCCCGGCGGCCAGCCGTACCGCGTCGTCCAGCATGGCCACCACGTGCGGGAACGCGTCCCGGAAGAAGCCGCTGATCCGGACCGTGACGTCCACGCGCGGACGTCCCAGCTCCCCGGCCGGGATCGGCTCCAGCCCGGTGACCCGCCGCGACGCCTCGTCCCACACCGGCCGCACACCGAGCAGGGCCAGCACCTCGGCCACGTCGTCGCCCGCGGTGCGCATGGCGCTGGTCCCCCACACCGACAGCCCGACCGAGCGCGGCCAGTCGCCGGTGTCGGCCCGGTAGCGCTCCAGGAGGGAGTCGGCCATCGCCTGCCCGGTCTCCCAGGCGAGCCTGCTCGGCACCGCCTTGGGGTCGACCGAGTAGAAGTTGCGGCCGGTGGGCAGCACGTTGATCAGCCCGCGCAGCGGCGACCCGCTCGGTCCCGCCGGGACGTAACCGCCGTCGAGGGCGTGCAGGATCGCGTCGATCTCGTCCGTGGTCCGTGCCAGCCGAGGCACGACCTCGGCCGCCGCGAACCGCAGGATCCGCTCCACCGTCCCGCGGTCCGCCCCCGCCCCTGTCTCCGCCTCGGCTGTCTCCGCCTCGGCGCCCAGGACGGCGGCGGTCACGCCGGCGGCGGCCGCCGGGTCCCAGGCCCGCTCTTCCATGGCCTCGACCAGTGCCCGGGCGAGGGTCTCGGCCTCGTCGGTGCCGATCCGGCCCGCCGTGCCGTCCTCGGCCAGGCCCAGGGCTTCGCGGAGCCCCGGGAGGGCCTCTCCGCCCGCCCACATCTGACGGGCGCGGAGCATCGCGAGCACCAGGTCGACGCGGGTCGCGCCCTGCGGGGCGGCGCCCAGCACGTGGAGGCCGTCGCGGATCTGGACGTCCTTGACCTCGCACAGCCAGCCGTCGATGTGCAGCAGGAAGTCGTCGAACTCGGCGTCGTGCGGGCGGTCCTCGATGCCCAGGTCGTGGTCGAGCCGGGCGGCCTGGATCAGGGTCCAGATCTGGGCGCGGATCGCCGGGAGCTTCGCCGGGTCCATCGCGGCGATGGAGGCGTGCTCGTCGAGAAGCTGCTCCAGCCGGGCCATGTCCCCGTAGGTGTCGGCGCGGGCCATCGGCGGGACGAGGTGGTCGACCAGGGTGGCGTGGGCCCGGCGCTTGGCCTGGGTGCCCTCACCGGGGTCGTTGACCAGGAAGGGGTAGATCAGCGGCAGGTCGCCGAGCGCGGCGTCGGGGCCGCAGGAGGCCGACAGCCCGGCGGACTTCCCCGGCAGCCACTCCAGGTTGCCGTGCTTGCCCACGTGCACCACGGCGTGCGCGCCGAAGCCGTCGGCCAGCCATCGGTAGGCCGCCAGGTAGTGGTGGCTGGGCGGCAGGTCGGGGTCGTGGTAGATCGCGATGGGGTTCTCGCCGAAGCCGCGTGGCGGCTGCACCATGACCACGACGTTCCCGGCGCGCAGCGCGGCCAGCACGATCTCGCCGGCCGGGTCGTGCGACCTGTCCACGAACAGCTCGCCCGGCGCGGGGCC
Organism: Streptosporangium minutum; assembly: GCF_002149035.1. Lineage (GTDB taxonomy): Bacteria > Actinomycetota > Actinomycetes > Streptosporangiales > Streptosporangiaceae > Streptosporangium > Streptosporangium minutum. The sequence goes on along the minus strand of NZ_NGFP01000193.1, from coordinate 12,502 downwards.
CCAGTGCCGCTCCATCCCTGCGCGCAGGTCCTCCGGCAGCGTGCCGTACCACTCGGCGTACCGGCCGGCCGCGATGCGCACCGGGTTGCCGGCGAGCCGCTCCTCCGTGAGCCACTCCGGGTCCTGCCCGCCCGCCGCGATCAGCGCGTGGATCAGCGCGTCGCCGTCCTGCTCGGTCACGCCCGGCAGCTCGCCCTCGGCGCCGATGTCGTAGCCGCGCTCGCGCAGTACGGCCAGCAGCCTGACGAGGCTCGCGGGGGTGTCCAGGCCGACGGCGTTGCCGATCCGGGAGTGCTTGGTGGGGTAGGCCGACAGCATCAGCACGATCCGCCGCTCGCCGGCCGGGATGTGCCGGAGCACGGCATGCCGTACCGCGATGCCCGCCACCCGGGAGGCCCGCTCCGGATCGGCCGCGTAGACGGTCAGCCCGTCCTCGTCGATCTCCTTGAAGGAGAAGGGCACCGTGATGATCCGGCCGTCGAACTCGGGGATCGCGACCTGGGTGGCCGCGTCGAGCGGGGACAGGCCGTCGTCGTTCTCCTCCCACGACGCCCGGCTGCTCGTCAGGCACAGACCCTGCAGGATCGGCACGTCCAGTTCGGCGAGCGCGCCGACGTCCCAGGCCTCGTCGTCCCCGCCGGCCGACGCGGTGGCCGGGCGGGTGCCGCCGGCCGCGAGGACGGTCACCACCAGGGCGTCCACTGTACCGAGGACCTCCAGCAGGCCGGGTTCCGCGCTGCGCAGGGAGGCGCAGTAGACGGGCAGCGCCCGGCCGCCGGCGTCCTCGATCGCCGAGCAGAGGGTCTCGACGAACGCGGTGTTCCCGGCGACGTGGTGGGCCCGGTAGTAGAGCACCCCGATGACCGGCCCGTCCTCGCGGCGCGCCGCGCGCTCCAGCAGGCCCCACCCGGGGGTGGGGGCGGGCGCGGCGAACCCGTGCCCGGTCAGCAGCAGGGTGTCGGACAGGAACCGGTGGAGTTCGGTGAGGTTGGCCGGGCCGCCGTGGGCGAGGTAGGCGTGCGCCTCGGCGCAGACCCCGCCGGGCACGGTGGACAGCTCCATCAGCTCGGCGTCGGGCGCCTGCTCGCCGCCCAGGACGACGACGGGCCGGGGCCCGGCCAGCAGGGCGTCCAGGCCCTCCTCCCAGGCGCGGCGGCCGCCGAGCAGCCGGACGACGACCAGGTCGGCGCCGTCCAGCAGGGGTGGCAGGTCCTCGGCGGTGAGCCGGGCGGGGTTGCCCAGCCGGTAGTCCGCGCCGCTCGCGCGGGCGCTGAGCAGGTCGGTGTCGGAGGTCGAGAGCAGGAGGATCACGCGCCACACCCCTGCGGGAACGGCGTGGTACGGCTCAGCGGGGCCATGGGATGGCACGGGAACGGCGAAAAGCGCACGGAGCTTCCTCCCTCGGGGTCCTCGCCCCGGGTCGTCGTCGGCTACGACGGCTGGAGTCTCCTGGCTCCCGGATCGGTGCTCCCCCCGGCCTTCCCGTCCGTCGCCGGACAGTGGCCTGGGTGGGGTTCGCTCCCCGGTTACAGTGGCGGGACCGCGCCGGATTCACACCGGCTTCCTCCCTTGCCGTCGCCATTGATGAGACTACGGCAGTCCCGTTCATTGCAAGAAACTGGCGTTACCATCCTCGGCGTGGTCATTAGCGACTTTTCCGGACGATCGCGACTCGACGCATGTCCCGGGGCGCTCCAGGTGCACGCCGCGGCCGACGGCGGCCTGGCGCGTGTCCGCGTCCCCGGCGGCCGGTTGACGGTCCCCCAGCTACGCGAGCTCGCCGGTGCCGCCGCCACCTGGGGGACCGGTGTCATCGAGCTGACCTCCCGCGCGAACGTCCAGGTACGCGGGCTCGGCGCGGAGACCGGGTTCGCGGCGCGCATGGCGGAGGCGGGGCTGCTGCCCTCGCCCACCCACGAGCGGATCCGCAACGTCCTCGCCTCCCCGCTGACCGGTTGCGACGCGAGAGGGGTGCTCGACGTCGGCCCGCTGGTCGCCGACCTGGACCGCCGGCTGTGCGCCCGGCCCGCCCTCGCCGGCCTGCCGGGACGTTTCCTGTTCGCCCTCGACGACGGCCGGGGCGACGTGGCCTGGCTCGGTCCCGACGCCGGGATCCTGCCGACCGGGGCGGGCGAGGCCGTCCTGGTCCTCGCGGGCGCCGACAGCGGCCTGCGCGTGCCCGTGACCTCCGCGGTCACCGCGCTGCTCGCCGCCGCCGAGGCCTTCCTGGCCGAGCTGGCCGCCCAGGAGACGCACGCCTGGCGGATCAGCGAGCTGAGCGACGGCGCGGAGCTGGTCGCGGCCCGGGTCCGCGCCGCGCTGGACACCGGTTCCGCCGGCCCGGTACGGCTCCGCCCGCCCGCGGAGCCGTACCGGGCCGGGCGGCCGTCCGCGGCGGGAGGGCCGGTGGGCGCCGTCGACCAGCCCGGCGGCCGGGTGGCTCTCGGCGTCGCGGTGCCGCTGGGACGGCTGACCTCCGCCCAGGCCGAACTCCTCGCCGGCCTGGCCTCCCACGGCGAGGTACGGCTGACACCGTGGCGGGGTGTGGTCCTGCCCGGTCTGGACCGCGCCGAACTGCCGCGGGCGGTCGCCCGGCTGGCGGAGGCCGGCCTGGTCACCGACCCCGGCTCCCCGTGGATCGGCGTGACGGCCTGCACCGGACGCCCCGGCTGCGCCAAGTCCCTGGCCGACGTGCGGTCCGACGCGGCCCGCGCCACCCTCTCCCGCCGGGGCGGCAGGACCGCCTCCGCCACCGGGGCCGGCCCCGGGGCGCCGATCGAGGGCGACGCCCCGGGCGCGACCGGGCCCGGCGGCCGGACGGAGCCGGAGGGCGGCACGCCGCCGGCCGCCGCCCCGCATGTGGCGGATTCACCGCGCACCGGTACGCTCCCCGTGCACTGGGCGGGCTGCGAGAGGCGCTGCGGCCGCCCCGGAGGGCGGGTCGCGGACGTGGTCGCCACCGGCGACGGCTACCGCGTCGACCTGGACGGCCGGAGCCTGACCTGTGCGGACATCGAAGAGACCACGGCCGCGGTGGCGGCCGCCAGAGGGGAAACGTGATCGACTACGTCCGCGACGGCGCGGAGATCTACCGCCGCTCCTTCGCCACCATCCGCACCGAGACCGATCTGAGCGGCCTGCCCCCGGACGTCGCCCAGGTGGCGGTCCGCATGATCCATGCCTGCGGGATGGTCGACCTGGTGACCGACCTCGGGTGGTCGCCCGGTGTCGTGGCGTCGGCGCGCGCCGCCCTGCGCGCGGGTGCGCCGGTGCTGTGCGACGCGATGATGGTCGCCTCCGGGGTGACCCGCCGCCGCCTGCCCGCCGGCAACGAGGTGATCTGCACGCTGGGCGAGCCGGGCGTGCCGGAGCTCGCCGGACGGCTGGGCACCACCCGCAGCGCCGCCGCGCTGGAGCTGTGGCGCGACCGGCTGGAGGGCTCCGTGGTCGCGATCGGCAACGCGCCGACCGCGCTGTTCCGGCTGCTGGAGATGGTCGAGGAGGGCGCCGGACGGCCGGCCGCCGTGCTCGGGATCCCGGTCGGCTTCATCGGCGCCGCCGAGTCCAAGCAGGCCCTCGCCGAGCATCCGGCGGGCCTGGAGTACCTGGTCGTGCACGGGCGCCGGGGTGGAAGCGCGATGACCGCCGCCGCGGTCAACGCCATCGCGAGTGAGGACGAGTGAACGACATGGCGACTGGACGGCTCTGGGGCGTGGGGCTCGGGCCCGGGGATCCGGAGCTGGTGACCGTCAAGGCCGCCCGCCTCCTCGGCGAGGCGGACGTGATCGCTTTCCACAGCGCCCGCCACGGCCGGAGCATCGCCCGCTCGGTGGCCGCGCCGTACCTGCGTGAGGGCCAGATCGAGGAAGCCCTGATCTACCCGCTCACCACGGAGACCACCGATCACCCCGGCGGTTACCAGGGCGCCATCGACGACTTCTACGCCGAGTGCGCGCTGCGGCTGGCCGCCCACCTGGACGCCGGGCGCGACGTGGTGGTGCTGTGCGAGGGCGACCCGCTCTTCTACGGCTCCTACATGCACATGCACAAGCGCCTGTCCCACCGCTACGTCACCGAGGTGGTCCCCGGCGTGACCTCCGTGAGCGGCGCCGCGGCGGTCCTCGGGCGGCCGCTGGTCGAGCGGGACGAGACGCTGACCGTGCTGCCCGGGACGCTCCCCGCCGAGGTTCTCGCCGAGCGCCTGGCCTCCGCCGACTCGGCGGCGATCCTCAAGCTCGGCCGGACGTTCGCCAAGGTGCGCGACGCGCTGGACCGGGCCGGCCGTCTCGACGAGGCCTGGTACGTGGAACGCGCCACCACCGGCGGCCAGCGCCTGGCTCCGCTCGCCGAGGTGGACCCGGACAGCGTGCCGTACTTCTCGCTGGCGCTGATCCCGAGCCCGGTGAACGCCGCGCAGGCCGGGCCGGTCCGGGAGGCGGAGCCCGCGACCCCGGCCGGCGGTCCCGGCGAGGTGGTCGTGGTCGGTCTCGGCCCGGCCGGACGGCCGTGGCTGACCCCGGAGGCGCAGGACGCGCTGGCGGGCGCCGACGAGCTCGTCGGGTACGGCCCCTACCTGGACCGGGTCCCGCCGAACCCGCGCCAGCGCCGCCACCCCACCGACAACCGGGTGGAGGCCGAGCGGGCCGCGCACGCGCTGGAGCTGGCCGCCGGCGGATCCCGGGTGGCCGTGGTGTCCTCGGGCGATCCGGGGGTGTTCGCGATGGCCAGCGCGGTGCTGGAGGTGGCCTGCGAGCCCCGGTTCGCCGACGTCCCGGTGCGGGTGCTGCCCGGCCTGACCGCCGCGCACGCGGTGGCGAGCCGGGCGGGCGCCCCGCTCGGCCACGACTACTGCGTGCTGTCGCTGTCGGATCTGCTCAAGCCATGGGAGGTCGTCGCCGGGCGGATCACCGCCGCCGCGAGGGCCGACCTGGTGCTGGCGATCTACAACCCCGCCTCGAAGAGCCGCACGTGGCAGGTGGCCGCCGCCCGGGACCTGCTGCTGGAGCACCGCGCTCCGGAGACTCCCGTCGTCATCGGCCGGGACGTCGGCGGGGCGGGGGAGAGCATGACCGTCACCACCCTGGCCGAGCTCGACCCCGCCATGGTCGACATGCGCTGCCTGCTGCTGGTGGGTTCCTCGACCACCCGGGCGGTCAAGCGTGGCGACGGCGGCCAGGTGGTGTTCACCCCCCGCCGCTATCCCGCGTGACCGGCCTCCCTCGGCCCCGGCAGGGCGGGCCCGCCCTGCCGGGGCCCTCCGGCCGGGCACATCTCACGGCCCGCTCGACCGGCCCTGACGCCCTCGGCCGGGCGCGCCTCCCCGCCGGCTCGACCGGGCCCGACACCCCCGGCCGGGCACACCTCCCGGCCGGCTCGACCTCACCTGACGTGACCCACCGCGCTCTCCAGCCAGGTGAGCGCCTCCTCCACCGTCCCCACCGAGGGGACTCCCCCGGGATGCGGCGGCCGCCGTACGATCACGACCGGGAGTCCGAGGTCGCGGGCCGCGAGCAGCTTGGCCGTGGTCATCTCTCCGCCGCTGTCCTTCGTGACCAGCATGTCCACGCGGTAGTGCCGCATGAGCGCCAGCTCGCCCTGCACGGTGAACGGGCCCCGGCTGAGCAGCACCTCCAGACGGCGCGGGGCGGGCGGCTCCGGCGGGTCCACCGAGCGGGCGAGGAACCACAGACCGTCGAGTCCGGCGAAGACCGGCAGGCTCCGGCGGCCGGTGGTCAGGAACACCCGCTCCCCCAGCGCGGGCAGGAGTTCGGCGGCCGCGGCGAGCGACGGCACCCAGCGCCAGTCGTCGCCGGGGGCGGCCTGCCAGCCCGGCCGCCGCAGGATCAGCAGCGGCACCCCCGCCCGGCCGGTCGCCTCGACCGCCGAGGCGGTCATCCGGGCGGCGAACGGGTGCGTGGCGTCCACGACGACGTCGATCCGGCGCTCGCCGATCCACGCCTCAAGCCCGCCGGGCCCGCCGAAGCCGCCCTCGTGCACCTCGCCCACCGGCAGTTTGGGGTCGCGCACCCGCCCCGCCAGCGAGGACACCACATGTGTCCCGGCGCGTCCGGCGAGCGCGGCGGCCAGCCGCCTGGCCTCGTCCGTACCTCCCAGCACCAGGATGTTCACCACTCCGTCACCTTTCCTCCGTCGCGGGGCGTCGCCCCGCCGTACCGATCGATGCTTGAACCATGAGCACGCCCCTACGCCACGGATGGACCACCGGCGCGTGCGCGACCGCGGCCACCACCGCCGCCTACACCGCGCTGCTGACCGGCGGCTTCCCCGACCCGGTGGAGATCACGCTGCCCAAGGGGCGGCGTCCGGCGTTCGCGCTGGCCAGGGAGTCGCTGACCGGCGGTACGGCCATGGCCGCGGTGGTCAAGGACGCCGGCGACGACCCCGACGTGACGCACGGGGCACTGATCTCCGCGACGGTACGGCACGGCGTCCCCGGCGGCGGCGTGGCGTTCGCGGCGGGACCCGGGGTCGGCACCGTCACCAAACCGGGGCTCCCGCTGGACGTGGGCGAACCGGCGATCAACCCGGTCCCCCGGCGGATGATGCGCGAGCACATCGCCGAGGTGGCCGCCCGGCACGGCGGGACCGGTGACGTGATCGTGGAGATCTCGGTGGAGCACGGCGAGGAGCTGGCGAGGAAGACCTGGAACCCCCGGCTGGGGATCCTGGGCGGGCTGTCCATCCTCGGCACGACCGGCGTCGTGGTGCCGTACTCGTGTTCGGCCTGGATCGACAGCATCCGGCGTGGCGTCGACGTGGCCAGGGCGGCTGGCCGCCTGCACGTCGCCGGATGCACCGGGAGCACCTCGGAGAAGGTGGCGGCCGAGCTGTACGGGCTGCCGGAGGACGCGCTGCTCGACATGGGCGACTTCGCGGGAGCCGTGCTGAAATATCTGCGCAGGCATCCCGTGCCGCGGCTGACCGTCGCCGGCGGCATCGGCAAGCTCTCCAAGCTCGCCGACGGCCATCTGGACCTTCACTCGGGCCGCTCGCAGGTCGATCCCGGCATGCTCGCCGAGATCGTCCGCTCGGCGGGCGGGGACGAGGCGCTGGCCGGGCGGGTGCTGGAGGCCAACACGGCCCTGCACGCGCTCCGGCTCTGCCAGGAGGCGGGGCTGCCGCTGGGCGACCTGGTCGCCGAGCGCGCCCGCCTGACGGCCGTCGGCGTGCTGCGCGAGGCGCCCGTGGCGGTGGACGTGGTGGTCATCGACCGCGCGGGGGTGATCGTCGGCCGCGCCGGCTGAACCGGCCGCGCCGGCTGAACCGGCCACGCGGTCACCGGCCACGCGGTCACCGGTCACGCGGTCACCGGTCACGCGGACCGACCCAGCCCGGTGACCGTCGGCCGCGCGGACCGGCCGGGCCGGAGCCGGTGTCCGGGCGCGGAGGAACGGCAGGTCCCGGCGCGGGGCGCCGGGGTCAGTCACGGCAGCGGGCGGCCGAGTACAGGTGGCTGTCGGGGAACTCCGAAGCGGTCAGCACGCGGCCGACCACGATCACCGCGGTGCGGACGACCCCGGCGGCATGGACCTTTCCGGCGATGTCGGCCAGGGTGCCGCGCAGGATCACCTCGTCGTCCCGGCTGGCCCGCGCCACCACGGCCACCGGGCAGTCGGCGCCGTAGTTGGGGACCAGCTCCGCGGCGACCGCCTCGACGCGCTGCACGGCCAGGTGGAGGACCATCGTGGCCCGGCTGCGCCCCAGCGTGTCCAGGTCCTCTCCGTCGGGCATGGGGGTGGCGCGGACCGAGGTCCGGGTCAGCACGATCGTCTGGCCCACCCCTGGGACGGTGAGCTCCCGCTTCAGCGACGCCGCGGCGGCGGCGAACGCGGGCACGCCGGGGATCACCTCGTAGGGCACCCCGGCCGCGTCCAGCCGCCGCATCTGCTCGGCCATCGCGCTGAACACCGACGGGTCGCCGGAGTGCAACCGGGCCACGTCGTGGCCGGCTCGGTGAGCGGCGAGCATCTCCGCCACGATCTCCTCCAGGGCCATCCTGGCGGTGTCCACCAGCCGTGCCCCACGCGGGCAGCACTCCAGCAGCTCGGCCGGGACCAGGGACCCGGCGTACAGGCACACCGGCGAGGACGCGACCGCCCGCTGCCCCCGGAGGGTGATCAGGTCGGCGGCGCCGGGTCCCGCCCCGATGAAACGCACCGTCATCGCTCACCCTCCACCGGCTTGATCGCCGTCCAGGTCGTCACGGGCATCATCGGCCGCCAGCCGGTGAAGCCGCCGACCGGTGCCGCCCTGCTGACCGCCAGCCGGACCAGGTCGCCGCCGAGTTCGCCGTGCCAGGAGGCCAGGACGGCCTCGGACTCCACGGTGACCGCGTTGGCGACCAGCCTGCCGCCGGGCCGCAGCGCCTCCCAGCACCCCTCCACCACCCCGGGGACGGTCACCCCGCCACCGATGAAGACGGCGTCGGGCGGCTCCAGCCCGGCGAGCGCCGCGGGAGCCGGCCCGGTCACCACGGTCAGGCCGGGCACGCCGAGCCCCGCGGCGTTGCGGGAGATCCGCGCGGCCCGCTCGGGGTGGCTGTCCACCGCCACCGCCCGGTTGGCCGGATGAGCGCGCATCCACTCGATCGCGATGCTGCCCGCCCCCGCGCCGACGTCCCACAGCAGCTCGCCGGGGACGGGGGCGAGCCGGGAGAGGGTCACCGCGCGCACCTCGCTCTTGGTGAGCTGGCCGTCGTGCTCGAAGGCCTCGTCCGGCAGGCCCGGGACGCAGGGCAGGGGCACGGTCCCGGCGTCGGCGCGGCACTCCACCGCGACCACGTTGAGGTCATGGGCCACCGGCAGGGACCAGCCGCCCGCCGTACCGTGGATCACACGCTCCTCGGCGCCGCCGAGCCGCTCCAGGACCGTCATGGGGCTCCCGCCGTACCCGCGCGCGGCGAGCAACGCGGCGACCCGCGCCGGAGTGTGGCCGTCGGCGCTGAGGACCAGCACCCGGCGGCCCTGGTGGACCGCGGCGTGCACCGACTCGACCGGCCGCGTCACGACGCTGACCACCTCGACCTGGTCGACGGCCCAGCCGAGCCTGGCGCAGGCCAGCGAGGCCGACGACGGATGAGGCAGCACCCGGACCCGGTCCGGGCCGAGCAGCCGGACCAACGTCGTGCCGATGCCGTGGAACATGGGGTCGCCGCTGGCCAGCACGCACACCCGGCGCCCCTGGTGGGAGGCGAGCAGCGCGGGCAGGGCCGGGAGCATCGGCGAGGGCCAGGCCACGCGCTCGGCGCTCGGCTCGGGGACCAGCGCCAGCTGCCGGGCGCTGCCCATCAGGACCTCCGCGGCGTGCAGCTCGCGTCGCGCCGCCGCCGACAGGCCCGCCCAGCCGTCGGCGCCGATGCCGACCACCATGACGAGGTCAGACATTGCCCAGCACCCGGCCGACCCGGATCTCGATCACGACGCGGGCCGGATTCTCACGGGGCCGCCGGTAGCGCTCGGCGTAGCGGCGCTCGGCGTCGGCGACCGACCCGGGGTCCTCCCGGATCACCGCGCGCCCCTCCAGGGTCGACCAGCGGCGCCCGTCCACCTGGCAGACGGCGACCGCCGCGCCCTCTTCCCCTGCCGCGCGCACGTGGCGGACCTTGTGCGAGCCGCCCGAGGTGATCACCCGCGCGATCCCGGAGTCGGCGTCCAGCGTCACCCCCACGGGGACGACGTGCGGCGTGCCGTCAGCCCGCACGGTGGTCAGCGTGGACAGGTGACGCTCCCGCCAGAAGGCGCGGAACCCGTCTCCGAGATCCTTCAACACCCAGCCCTTCCCCGATGTCGTGGTACCGGGCGACATGGTAGCCGGGCGGCGGGCCCGGCGGAGGATCCCCTCCCCCGGGCCCGCCGGTGCTCAGCCGGCCACGGCCGCCTGGCCGCGCTCCTGCTCGTAGGCCGCCAGAACCTGCTCGCGCCGCTCGGCCGGGAGCCGGTCGATGTAGAGGCGCCCCTCCAGGTGGTCGGTCTCGTGCTGCAGGCAGCGGGCCAGCAGGCCGGTGCCCTCCACCGTGACGGGTGCTCCGGTCACGTCGAACCCGTGCACCACGGCGCGGTCAGGCCTGGCCAGCGACGCCCGCTGCCCCGGCACCGACAGGCAGCCCTCGGCGTAGTCGTCCAGGTGCTCCTCGTCCGGTCCGGGCATCACCAGGGTCGGGTTGACCACGACACCCTTGCGGTACTCCTCGGTCTCGTCCGGGCAGTCGTAGACGAACACGCGCAGGCCGACCCCGATCTGGTTGGCCGCCAGGCCCACGCCCTCGGCGGCGTACATGCTCGCGAACATGTCCGCGACCAGCGTGGCGAGATCGTCGTCGAAGCGGGTCACGGTCTCACACGGGCGGTGCAGCACCGGTTCGCCGACGAACGTGATCGGCCGTGCCGTGCCCTCGCCGCTTGCTTCCATGTGGAACGCCTCCATGTCCGTCGCGTGTCAGTCGCAGCAGACTACTCGCGGCCGGGCCGTGCCGGACAACGCCGTTCAGCTTCCCGGGTTGTAGATCACCTGGTCGGGCCTCACCCGGACCGTGATGCGCTGCTCGCCCGGCTGCCGGTAGGGGTAGCTGTCCACCCCGAGGTACTTCTTCGCCAGGCCGTCGATGACGGCGTCCGCGCCTTCGAGCTCCAGCTCCCCGGTGCCCGAGACGCTGACGAGGTGGAAAGCGTCCTTGGGGTCCAGGACGCTCACCGACACCCGGGGGTCGTTGCGCAGGTGGCGCTCCTTGGCGCGGCCGACGGCCGTGTTGAAGATGACGTCGTCTCCGTCGACGTCCACCCACACGACGGTGCTGTGCAGCGATCCGTCCGGCCGTACGGTCGTCACCCAGGCGTGAATCGGCTGGCTGAGCAGTTCTTTCGCATCGTCGTTCAGCTTGCCCACAGGGACCTCCACGATCAGCGGTATGCCTACGGACCAATCGAACATCACGCCTCGTTGATCGATTCCACCGCCCCCGGCGAAAGTCTCAGGACGGGCCGTCGTGGATGGCGGCGGCGGCGCGCAGCCCCGACTCCAGTGCGCCTTCGATCCAGGCGTGCCAGAGGGAGCAGTGCTCTCCGGCGAAGTGGACGCGGCCCTCCGGCTGGATGATCGCCTCGTGCAGGGTCGTCTGCTGGTGCGGCTCGAAGAGGGCGAACGCACCGGCCGCGAAGGGGTCCTCGTACCAGGCGTGGCTCACCCCGAACTCGAAGGCGTCGACGATCTCCGGGTGGACCTTCGCGACGTCCTCCACGGCCTGCTGGATCCGCTTCTCCCTGCTCATGGCGCCCCACCGCAGCGCGTCCTGGCCCCAGGTGTAGCTGGCGAGCAGGACGCCCCTGCGCTCGTCGGGGTCGGAGTGGGAGGGGTAGCAGATCCGGCGGACGGGCAGGTCGGTCACGGTGGTCCCGCCGACGATCCCGTCGGTGCGCTCCCAGAACCGCTCGCGCACCTGAAACAAGATCTTGGTCGAGGCGTTGTAGTTGAGCTCCCTGATCGCCCGCTGCTTGCGCCGGGTGAACGCGGGCCGTACCTCGATGTCGCGGAGCACGGAGAAGGGCATGGTGCACACGGCGTAGTCGCCCGTTATCTCGGTACGGCCCGCGGCGGTCCTGACGTGCAGGGTGACCGAGTGGTCGTCCTGCTCGATCGCGTGCACCTCGTGGCCGAAGCGGACGCGCTCCTTGAGCCGCTCGTAGAAGGCGAGGGGCAGCCGGTCGGTCCCGCCGACGATCTCCTGCATGTCCTCGAACGCCCGGCCGATGATCTCCCGGAACTGCTCGATCACCGCGGCGTTGAGGTTCGCCTCCCGGAAGCTCATGATCCCGTAGAGTTCGACGGCCCCCGGGGAGAAGCCGCGCTCGCGCAGGAAGCTGCGGATCGAGTGATGGTCGTATTCGGCGCAGAGACGGTCGAGGGCGGCGCCTCCCTCGTCCGAGTAGCGCTCCCGGACCTCCGCGGTGGCCGCGTTCCACAGCTCCTCGTAGGTCCTGCCGCGTTCGTGCTCGGCCAGCTCGAAGTCCACCAGGCCCGGATCGGCGTTCAGGTCCTCCATCGTCATGCGCCTGCCCTGGATGAAGGCGAGGGTCTTGGGGTTGCCCATGACGAACGGGCGCAGGCCGAGCCCGAACTCGCGGCAGTAGGCCAGCGTCAGGTCGTGGACGCGGGGGATGCGCATGGCCCCGGCCTCGGCGTACAGGCCCTCAGCGAAGCCACGCAGGGTGTGGACGCGGCCGCCCACGCGCTGCTGCGCCTCCAGCACGACGGGGTCGTGCCCCTGGCGCATCAGCTCGTAGGCCGCGACCAGCCCCGCCATGCCCGCGCCGATGACCAGGACACGCTTCGGCGCGTCCTGCCGGGCGGGCAGGCCCTCCTGCGCCGTCCTGACCAGATGCGGAGGGACCCGCTCGTGGCCGGGGCTGAGAGACGCGTGGTCCCTCCTGCGCCGTCCTGACCAGATGCGGAGGGACCCGCTCGTGGCCGGGGCTGAGAGACGCGTGGT